>NZ_JBNHFC010000001.1:0-494343 GCF_059089885.1 Arthrobacter sp. Y3221159 | reverse complement strand
CCGCACCTGGCTGCGGACCTGCTCACCGGCTACGAACACGCCTTTCCGGAGCTGCGGAAGTTGTGGGGCGGGGGCGGCGGCTGACACACAACGGCGGCGGCTGGGGCGGCGGCGACTTCGGCGGCGGTGACATGGGCGGCTGGGGCGGCGACTCCGGCGGCGGAGGCGACTTCTAGTACCGGCACGGACCTTGGCGCCTTCCGGAGACTCCGGCCGGCGCCCGGAAGCAGTACACCACTGTCTACGGATTTCAGTGGCCATCACAGAGCAGGACGAAAGGTAACACCATGGTTAAGCAGTCCATTTTCGGCCGTATCGCGCAGCTGGCAAAGGCGAACATCAACTCTTTGCTGGACAACGCTGAGGATCCGCAGAAGATGCTGGACCAGATGGTCCGGGACTACACCAACAACATTGCCGAGGCCGAATCCGCCGTCGCACAGACCATCGGCAACCTCCGGATGCTCGAAGATGACTACAACGAGGACATCAAGAACGCCCGCGACTGGGGCAACAAGGCCCTGGCTGCATCGCGCAAGGCCGATGAGTTCCGGGCCAGCGGCGACGTTGTTGACGCCGAGAAGTTCGACAACCTGGCCAAGGTTGCCCTGCAGCGCCAGATGGCGGCCGAGAACGAGGCCAAGGGTGCGGAGCCGGCTATCATGTCCCAGCGCGAGGTGGTGGACAAGCTCAAGACCGGCCTGGAGCAGATGAAGGGCAAGCTCAACCAGCTCACCAGCAAGCGCAACGAACTGGTGGCCCGGTCCAAGACTGCCGCTGCCCAGTCGCAGGTCCATGACGCCATCAAGAGCATCGACATCATGGACCCCACCAGCGAAGTGGGCCGGTTTGAGGAAAAGATCCGCCGTGAGGAAGCCAAGGTCCGCGGCCAGCAGGAACTCGCTGCCTCCAGCCTGGACGCCCAGTTCAACCAGCTCGAGGACCTCGGGGAACAGGTGGAAATCGAGGCCCGCCTGGCCGCGCTGAAGTCCGGCGGCGCGAAGCCTGCAATTGCCTCAGGCAATTCCACGTCCTCCGAGTCAACCGTGGAAGAAGCGGACTTCGACAAGCTTTGACAGGCACGAATAGAACGCTGTTCCCCTAGCGCGGAACAAGGGCCAGGACCCGACATCCCTGGCCCTTATCCGTGCCCCGGTGTGTAGCGTGGTGGCATGGCCTCCTCCAACGAGACATCCCTGGTCTGGCTGCGCGACGATCTGAGGCTGGACGACAACCCGGCCCTGGCAGAAGCCGCCGGCCTGGGCAAGCCGATGACAGTGGTGTACATCCTGGACGAGGAGTCCGAGGGCGTACGTCCCCTGGGTGGCGCCACCCGCTGGTGGCTGCACCATTCCCTCGCCGCTCTTGCCACGGACCTTGAGGCCAAAGGCTCGCGCCTGGTACTGCGCCGCGGTCAGTCAGAATCCATCATCCGGAATCTTGCCCTGCAAACGAATGCCAGCCATATCTTCTGGAACCGCAGGTATGGCCAGCCTGAGCGCACCATCGACGCGGGGCTCAAAGATTGGGCAGGCGAAAACGGCATCCAGGCCTCAAGCTTCCAGGCCAACCTCCTGTTCGAGCCCTGGACCATCCGCACCGGGGCCGGCGGGCCGTACAAGGTCTACTCCCCGTTCTGGCGGGCCTGTATGGCGTCCGCCGACATCCGGGACCCGCTGGACGCTCCTTCATCACTGCCGGGACCTGCGGCCTCCGGTCCGGGCGTGCCCGCAAGCGATGCTCTCGGCAGCTGGAAGCTGCTGCCCACCTCCCCCGACTGGAGCACGGGGCTGGCTGAAAGCTGGGAGCCGGGTGAGAAGGGGGCGGCCGACCGCCTGGCGGACTTCCTGGACGGACCAATCGAGGATTATGGCAGCGGCCGGAACATTCCCGGCACGGAGGGAACCAGCCGGCTCTCGCCGCACCTGCGCTTTGGTGAGGTCAGCCCGTTCCGCGTGTGGCGCGAAATCCACCGCCGCCATTCCGGAAGGATTCCTGCCGACGTCGGGACCTTCCGTGCAGAACTCGGCTGGCGCGAGTTCAACTGGCACCTGCTGTACCACAACCCCGACCTTGCCACCCGGAACTTCCGGCCCGCATTCGATAACTTCCAGTGGGGCCAGGTGAGCCGCAAGGAACTTGCCGCCTGGCAGCAGGGGAACACCGGATATCCGCTCGTGGACGCCGGGATGCGGCAGCTCTGGAAGACCGGATGGATGCACAACCGTGTACGGATGGCGGCTGCATCCTTCCTGGTGAAGAACCTCCTCATCGACTGGCGCATCGGGGAGGAATGGTTCTGGGACACCCTGGTGGACGCCGACGCCGCCAACAACCCCGCAAACTGGCAGTGGGTGGCCGGGTCAGGCGCGGATGCCTCCCCCTATTATCGGATCTTCAACCCGGTGACGCAGAGCAAGAAGTTCGACGCCGACGGCCGCTACTTGCGCACCTTCATCCCCGAGCTCCAGGGCCTGAAGGGTAAGGAAATCCACGAGCCGTGGACGGCGGAGGCGGACAGCTACCCTAGGCCGCTGGTGGATCTGGCGGAGTCCCGGGAACGGGCCCTGGATGCCTACCGGGCGCTCAAGGACGAATAGCCTTGGTCAGCGGCTGCTGACTTTGCCCATCAGCGAAGCAATTGGCCGCAGGAAAAGCGGGCGTGCCAGGAACCAGGCTGCGACCATGACGGCCACCGAGGCGACGAACACCCAGAAACCGAACCAGCCGTCGTCGTCCCTTGCGCCGTACATGTGGTTCAGGTTCCGCAGTGCGCCGGTGGCCAGCACCAGGAAGACGTGGACCACGATGAAGGCGACGAAGTAGATCATCACCGGGAAGTGGACCGCGCGTGCCCATTCGATGGGGTAGGCCTTGTTGAGCCTTGCCGCCTTCTTGGGCCAGGCGGAGGACATCCGCAGGCCGGTAATGAAGGCCAGCGGCGCCGCGATGAACACGGTGATGAAGTAGGTCAGGAGCTGGAGGGCGTTGTAGTTGACCCAGCCGTTTTCCGTGGGCCAGTCCAGTGACGCATACTGCAGTGCCGCCGAGAGGGCGCTCGGGAACACGTCCCAGCTGGTGGGGACGATCCGCATCCACTGTCCGGTGGCGAACAGCAGCACCGCAAACACCACCCCGTTGAGGATCCACAGGGCGTCCAGCGTCAGGTGGAACCACAGCTCAAGGCTGATCTTGGTGGGGGCGTTCCGGGTCTTGATCAGGCCCTTGTTGTTGCGGGTCCAGTACCCGCTGGGACGGGTGGTGGTGCGCACCTGCCAGCCGGTGCGGATGATCAGCAGCAGGAAGAAAGCGTTGAGGAAATGCTGCCACGCCAGCCAGGCGGGAAAGCCCACCGGGGCGTTCTCCGGAAGTTCCGACTGGCCCGGATAGTCCGCCACGAAGGAGGCGACGGCAGGAAGCCCCATCAGCCCCTTGGCGGCCAGGACCACCAGGACAAGCGCGGCGAGGACAGCCGGCACGCCCCAGTAGAGGCGGGACCGCTTGCCCGCGGCGGTGCCGGGCTTCTTCGTGGGTGTGGACATCGAGCAACATTCCTCTCGAGAATGACTGGCCAACTGCTCACTGCTGTGAGGCTCTGCGAAAGAGAATACTAGGAACTACCCGTGATGAAGGAAAAAGAAGACCCCGGCCGGCTGTCCTGCCGGTCGGGGTCTTTCGTGGTTGCGGGGACAGGATTTGAACCTGTGACCTCTGGGTTATGAGCCCAGCGAGCTACCGAACTGCTCCACCCCGCGTCGCTGAAACAACACTACCCTATTTTCGCACCGGCATTTACCAGCCGGTTTGGCACCTGCCGGACGGGTTAAAGCAAGAAGGCCCGGACACTGTTTCCAGTGTCCGGGCCTTCCGCCAGTTGCGGGGACAGGATTTGAACCTGTGACCTCTGGGTTATGAGCCCAGCGAGCTACCGAACTGCTCCACCCCGCGTCGCAAGAACTACTTTACCGGGAGGTGAACAGGCGGCCAAATCGAGACGGCGTGATCTCCGTTACGCCGGCCCGGCACCTCGCCCGCGAGGGGCCGGGAGGCCGGGCCGCCGTCGTCGTCTAGTTGCTGGGTGAAGGCGACGGCGACGCCTCGGGCGTTGCCGTCGACGCCGGGGCGGGGGTGGCCTCGGGCGCCGCTACCGGGATCTTGGCCTCGGCATCCACGGCCTTCTGGAGCGCCGCCGCAATCCGCTTTTGGGCTTCGCCGTAGGCCGCGAAGTCACCCGCCGCCAGTGCGGCCTGGCCGGCCTGGATAGCGGCGTTTGCCTCATCCAGCGCCGCCTTCAGCTCGGCCTTCGCGTCCACTCCCCCGGGCGCCGCAGGCGTTGCCGGATCGGCAGGCGCCTGGCCATTGTTGTCCGAGTCCCCGGCAGCAGCACCGGAATCACCGCCGAAGAGCTGCTTCAGCGCCTCATCCAGTGTGGGTGCGAAGCCAACCTTGTCACCGAACGCCACCAGCACGCGCTGCAGCGTGGGGTAGGACGTCTCGCCCGTGGACTTGAGGTAGACCGGCTGCACGTACAGGATGCCGCCGCCGACAGGCAGGGTCAGCAGGTTGCCGTTCAGCACGTCCGAGGCGCCCTGACGCAGCAGGTTCAGGGCCTGCGACACGGTGGGGTCGGAGTTGAACTTGTTCTGCGCCTGGCCGGGACCGGGGACCTGCGTCTCCGGCGGAATCTGCAGCAGCCTCAGCTTGCCGTAGCCTTCCGCCTTGACCCCTGCCTCATTGCCCGCGTCAGAATCTGCCGCCAGGAAGCCATACAGGACGTTGCGGGCGTTGCCGTTGACGATCTGTGGAATGAACGAGGAGGTGAGCTGGAACGCGGGCTCGTCCTGGTCCGGCATCTGCAGGGACATGTAGAACGGCGGCTGCTTCACTCCTGTAGTGGAATCCACTGTGGGGTCGTTCGGAACGCTCCAGGCGTCCTTCGTCTGGTAGAAGGTGGACGGGTTGGTCACGTGGTATTCACCCAGCAGCTGACGCTGGACCTTGAAGAGGTCCTCCGGGTACCGGACGTGGGACATGACATCGCCCGACATCTCGGAGTAGGGCTTGAGCGATGTGGGAAACACCTTCTGCCAGGCTTTCAGCAGCGGGTCCTGGTCGTCCCAGGCGTATAGCGTGACGGAGCCGTCGTACGCATCCACCGTGGCCTTCACGGAGTTCCGGATGTAGTTGACCGTACTGTTCGGCAGGGCCACTGTACGGCCGGACGTGGTTAGCGAGTCTGCAGTCGCATCCGAGAGCTGCTCCTGCTGGGAATACGGGTAGTACTGGCTGGTGGTATACCCGTCCACGATCCACTTCACGCGGCCGTCCACCACCGCGGGGTAGGCATTGCCGTCAACCGTCAGGTACGGCGCAACCTTTTTGACCCGGTCCCGCGGATTGCGGTCATAAAGGATCTGCGACTCTGGGTTCACACCGTCCGACAGCAGCAGGTCGGAAGACTGGAACTTGATGGAATACAGCACCCTGTTGAAGAACGTGCCGACATTGGGTCCGCCGTTGCCTTTGAAGGTGTACTGGGTCTCCCCCTCACCGGAGGGCCTGTCCTGCTCCCGCGGCGGGGCTCCTTCCGGGGCGCCCACGATCGAGTAGTCGGGCGAGTACTCCCCAAAGTAGATCCGCGGCTCGTAGGAAGAATCGTCACCCAGGACACCGGTAGAGGGAATGCCCGACTGCAGGAACTCCGGCTTTCCGTCCACCGTGAACTTGTTGCCCTTGGCCGCAACCACACCGTAGCCGTGGGTGTAGACCACGTGCTGGTTGAGCCAGCCCTGCTGGTTGGTGGCAACGTTGGCAGGGTTCAGTTCCCGTACAGCAATAACCGTGTCCTGGATTTGACCGTCAACTTCGTAACGGTCAACGTTCAGGGTTTCGGGGAAGCGATAGTACGGACGGTACTGCTCCAGCTGTGCGAAGGCGTCGGAAATCAGGTTCGGATCAAGGAGCCTGATGTTTGCAGTGGTCTGGGCATCGGGGGCGAGGGCTCCCGTGCTTGCCGTGTTCGTGGCGTCGTAGCGGCTTTCTTGAATGGCATCAAGGCCGTACGCCCTGCGCGTGTTGTCGATGTTGCGCTGGATGAATTCCTTTTCCAGCGTTTCCTCGGAAGGCCGCACCTGGAACTGCTGAATGACCCAGGGGTAGACGCCCCCCGCCAGGATGGAGGTGATGACCAGCATCGCCGTTCCGATGACGGGCAGGCGCCAGCGTCCGATGACGGCGGCAACGACGAAGAGGATGGCCACCAGCACCGCAGCGACGGCCAGGATGGCCTTGGTCGGAATGACGGCGTTGACGTCGGTGTACAGTGCACCGGCCCACCGCCCGTTATTGCTCTGCACCGCCGAGTAACGGTCCAACCAGAAGTTCACGCCCAGCAGCACCAGGAACGCGGCGCCGGTGACGGCGATGTGGATCTGGGCGGCCCGGCTGGTGAACACTCCGCGTTCCATGAGGCGGATGCTGCCGTAAAGGTAGTGCGTCAGGATGCCAGCGATGCCGGCAATGACCACGACACTGATCAGGAAGCCGGTGACGAACCCAAGGAAGGGCAGGACCATCAGGTAGAAACTGATGTCCAGGTTGAATTGCGGATCGGACTGGCCGAAGCCCTCCTGATTGAAGAACAGCAGCACCTTCTGCCACTGGCTCGCGGCGGCGCTGCCGGCGAAGAGGCCGAAGAGGACGGGCAGGCCCACCATGACCACCCGGCGGACAGGTTCCAGCTGGGCCTGATAGCGGTTGAGGTTGTCCCGGATATCGGAGTCCGGAGCGTAGACCGGCCTGGCGTGGTAGGCGATGCGGATGGCGAAGAACACTGCCGCGAACATGATGGCGAAGCCGGCCGCGAAGATGGCGATCCGGACGAGGTTCTCGGTGACGAAGACTTCAAGGAAGCCCAGCTGCCGGTACCAGAGGACGTCGGTCCAGACGTTCGCGAAGAAGATGAAGCCCACAACCACGAGGGCAACAACGATCAGGGTGGGCGTCAGTGCGCCGCGCCGGGAAGGGGGTCTGCCTGTGGACATGGTGCTGGCGGGACGGGACAAACTGGGTACCTCATAGCTGGTCGTCAGATATTTGGAGCGTGCGAGCTGGCGGTGGACTCCGCCAGCCAACGGCTGGTTTTGTCCGCCATATATTTGCCACGAGTGGCGGTAAAGCTTAGTTCCTCTTGAGTCTAGTTGCGCCCAGTCTAGTTGTTTGTGCAGGTGGGTAGGCCGGATGTGTCCTGGCCGCTGGCGGCACGTTCGACGGCGGCCCTCGCCTCCGCGAGGGTCTCCACCCGCACCACCTGCAGCCCGTCCGGGATGTGTCCGGCTACATTCGGGCAGTTGGCGGCAGGTGCAAGGAACAGGGTGGCTCCCCCGGCCCGGGCGCCGTGCATCTTCTGTGCGATGCCGCCGATCGGTCCAACGGCGCCGTCCGGGGAGATGGTGCCGGTCCCGGCGATGTGCTTGCCGCCGGTCAGGTCCCCGGGGGTCACTGTGTCGATGATGCCCAGCGAGAACATCAGCCCTGCCGAGGGCCCGCCCACCTTCTCCAAGGAAATCTCGACGTCGAACGGAAAGTCGAACAGATATTTCAGCATGACGCCGAGGATGAACCTGCCCTCAGCGTTGCTCTTGGGTGTGATGGTTTCGGTGACCTGCTGCCCGTCACGTTCCACGACGACGGTGGCGGGGGCGCCGTTGCCGGCCGCCAGTTCCTCCTGGACGACCGACAGCGCGCTGATGTCCTTGCCGTTGATGGTCTTCAGGATGTCCCCGGGCTGGATCTTCCCGGCCGAGGCGGAGCCCTCGGAAAGGCCGGCTGCCTGGAGCTGCTGGCCATACGGGATGTCCAGCTCATTGAGTGCCGAAGCTACCGCGTTTTCCTGCGACGTGGCCATGGCCACGGCGCTTTGCTCCTCGGCTTCCTGCCTGGTGGTGCCGGTCGGGTAGATCAGCTCCGCCGGCTGGACCGCGTGGGTGGGGTCCAGCCACGCGGAAAACGCACGGAGGACGCTGACCGGGCCGTTGGGGCCGCCGGCAACATACACGGTGGTCAGGTCAAGGTTGCCTGCCGCGGGATACGATTCACGGCCGGTGACCTTGATGACCGGCGTGCCCTGGCTCTGCCCAAGGGTGTTGTACGCGGGCCCGGGCGTCTCGATGACGTAGGGCACCGGAAGCGTGGCGACGCCGATGCCGAGGCCAAGCGCGGCCATCCCCGCCAGCATCATGGAGGACACCCTTGGATCCCTGGGTGCCGCGCCCGCCTCGAAAGGTCCAGGGCCGCCGTCATACGCCACACCGTCGTCCTTCTTCCACGGGAAGGCGGCCTGCGGAAGCTCTGGGGCGTGGTCCTCGGAGGGGTGGCTGCCACGGGTTGTCGTCACCCACCCAAGACTACGCGGTGGCGGCCGCGTACAGTCTTTGCCTACAGCGAACGGTACCGGAGCGCGGCAGACAGCCGGGGGCAGCCGCGGTACCGTGAAGGTTGATCAACAGTCACACCGACGATCGGCGGGATCATGACCTCCAATCCACTCAATCCGTCCAACGGCGACGACACCCCCAAGGACCCGTTGACCGAAATGCTGCAGAACCTCATGGGCGGCAAGGGGATGGAGAACTTCGACCCCGCCGAACTGGCCAAGGCTGCCGGGCTTCCCAATGACCCCAACCTGCTCGCCCAGATGTTCTCCCAGGTCCAGGCGATGATGAGTGCCCCGTCGGAAGGACCAGTGAACTGGACGCTGGCGCACGACAACGCCCGCCGGGTGGCGGCAAGCAGCTCTGACCCGTCTGTGACGTCCCAGCAGTCCCGCGACGTTGACGAGGCCCTGCGCCTGGCGGAGCTGTGGCTGGATCCCGTCACGGACCTGCCCGCCACCGGCCTGATCGGCCGCGCATGGTCCCGGGCGGAGTGGGTCGAGGCGACGCTTGGCACTTGGAAGAGGCTGACGGAGCCGGTGGCCAACAGCATCGCCAACGCGCTTTCCACCGCAATGACCGAACAGATGCCCGAGGAAATGAAGTCCATGATGGGCGGTGCCTCGTCCATGCTGCAGAACATGGGCGGCGCCATCTTCGGCATGCAGCTGGGCCAGGCAATCGGCGCGCTCTCCGCGGACGTGGTCAGCTCCACCGATATCGGCGTGCCCCTGGCGGACCTTGAGATGGCGCTCCTGCCCGCGAATGTTGCCGCCTTCGGTGAGGGCCTTTCCCTGCCCGAGAATGACATCCGGCTCTTCCTGGCAGTGCGAGAGGCCGCCCATGCCCGCCTCTTCGTCCAGGTTCCGTGGCTGCGGGGACACCTGCTGGGCGCCATCGAGGCGTACGCCCGGGGCATCCACATTGACACGTCCCGCATCGAGGAACTGGCCCGGGACCTGGATCCAAGCAACCCGGAAGGCATCCAGGAGGCCCTGTCCCAGGGCGTCTTCATGCCCCAGCGCACCCCGGCCCAGGAGCAGGCCCTCGAGAAGCTGGAAACGGCCCTCGCCCTCGTGGAGGGGTGGGTGGACGAACTGACCGCCGCGGCGACCGAGAAGATGCTGCCATCGGCGTCGGCACTGCGGGAAACCGTCCGCCGCCGCCGCGCCACCGGCGGTCCGGCGGAACACGCCTTCGCCTCGCTGGTGGGACTGGAACTGCGCCCCCGGCGGCTGCGTGACGCCGCCACCCTGTGGGCCACCTTGAAGGAAGAGCGCGGCATCGAAGGGCGCGACGCCATCTGGCACCACCCGGACCTGCTCCCCACCGCCGAGGACCTGGACGATCCCAAGGGCTTCAGCAGCCGGCGCAAGCTTGCCGAAGCCACCGACAGTGAAGTGGACGATGCCCTGCAGAAACTGCTCAATGGTGGTTTCGACACCCCGGCGGCGGACGCCGGCAAGGGAGAAGCAGCCGGCGAGGAAGAAGAAGAAGAAAAGGACGACGACGGAGGCGACACCCAGCCGAAAGGCTGAGTTCTCCCGTGGCCGGGGGGCCGCTGCTAGTCGGCGTCCCCCGGCCAGCCATCCAGCTCCGGCCAGCCTTCGAGCTCCTGGTTGCCGCTGCCGCCAAGTGTCCCACCGTCCCTTGCCGCAGCCAGTCCGCGCGCGGTGGCAAAGGAAACACCTTCCAGGAATGCCTTGGCGCGCTGGGTTTCCGGGTACGCCTCGAGCAGCTTCCAGAAAGCTGCGTTGTGCCCGGCCACCAGCAGATGGGCAAGTTCGTGGAGCAGGACATAGTCGATGACCCACTGCGGCATCGGACGGAGTTTGTCCGAGAGCCGGATGGTTCCGTCAGCGGGTGTGGCTGATCCCCAGCGCGAGTTCTGGTTGCTGACCCAGCGCACGGACGTTGGGACGGCACGCCCGCCGAGGTACCGTCCCGAGAGGTGGGTGGCGTGGGCGGCAAGGGCGGCGTCCGAGGCGGGACGCTTCCGGCCGGAGGCCGCGCGGCGCTCCCCCTGCCGCTGCAGCTTGGCCAGCATGCGCCGGACCCACTCGGACTCCTGGGCTGCGGTGAAACGGGCCGGAATGGCAACGACGGCTGTCCCATTCTCCCAGAAAGCCGCCACTGTCCGGGTACGGCGGGCAGAACGGCGCACTTCCACCGGTGCACCGTCCGCGGTGGTCAGCGGAGCAACTGTCCGCCGGCTCCCCGCAGCGACTCCGGGGCCCACCGCTGCTCCGGGACTCACAGTGCCGTACTTTCGGCCAGGACCCGGAGCACGGCTTCCCCGTACTTCTCCAGCTTCGAAGGGCCCACCCCGGCAAGGCCGGCGAGTTCTTCCAGCGAGGCCGGCCGGGCCTCGGCGATGGCTGTCAGTGTTGCGTCGGTGAAGACCACGAAGGCCGGGACGTCCGTGGACACGGCCACTTCCCGGCGCCAGTTCCGGAGTGCGTCAAAGGTCTGTTCCTCGTAACCCGGCGGGCAGGCGTTGCAGCGTCCCACCTTGCGCTCGGCGCCGGTGGCCAGCATGCTCCCGCAGACCCTGCAGACTGCGGGGGCGGCTGCCTTCCGGCGCGGGGCCACACCCTTGCCGCGGGCATTTGAGCTCGCCACTGATGCAGGCCGGAGCCCGTCGAGGAACCGGGACGGCTTGCGGTTGGCGCGGCCACCGGGCGTCCGAGCGGTGCTCCAGGACAGCGCGAGGTGTTCACGGGCCCGGGTGATTCCGACATAAAGGAGCCGGCGTTCCTCATCCACGGATTCCGGCGAGTCGGCGAAGGAGATGGGCATCAGGCCTTCGCTGAGCCCGACGAGGAACACGGCATCCCATTCCAGGCCTTTGGCGGCGTGCAGGGATGCCAGCGTCACCCCCTGGACTGTGGGCGCGTGCTGGGCCAGTGAGCGTTCCTGGAGTTCGTTGACGAAGTCAACCAGGCCAAACTGCGGTCCCCGGTTCTGGACGAGTTCGTCGGCCAGCGCCACGAGCGCCGCCAGCGATTCCCAGCGCTCCCGCAGCGCGCCGCCGCTGTGTGGTGCGGAGTCTGTGTAGCCGAGGGAGGCAACGATGTCCCGGACCAGCTGCCCCAACGACTCCGGCGCATCGGCCTCGCTGGCGGCCCTGGTTGCGGCCCGAAGCTGGAGGATGGCGTCACGGACTTCCTTTCGCGCGAAGAACCGCTCGCCGCCGCGGAGCTGGTAGCCGATGCCGGCGGCGGCCAACGCCTGCTCGTAGGCCTCGGACTGCCCGTTGGTCCGGAACAGGATGGCCACCTCGCTGGCGGGTGTGCCGGCGTCGAGGAGGGCCTTGATCTTCTGGGCCACCGTGGCGGCTTCGGCTTCGTCGTCGGCACATTCCGTGAACGTGGGCACGGGGCCTGCGGGCCGTTGCGCCACAAGCTGCAGGGGCGCAGCCCACGCGGCATCCGCTGCCGGTCCTCCGCTGCGCCGGGCCGCCAGGAGGTCGTTGGCGAGTTTCACCACCTGCGGCGTGGAGCGGTAGTCCCTGATCAGTTTGACCACGTTGGCCTGGGGATAACGGGCCTTGAAGTCCAGGAGGTGCCGGGGCGATGCGCCCGTGAAGGAGTAGATGGTCTGGCTGGCGTCGCCCACGACGCACAATTCGTCGCGCCCGCCCAGCCACAGGTCCAGGAGCCGCTGCTGCAGCGGCGACACGTCCTGGTACTCGTCCACCACGAAATGCCGGTACTGCTCCCGGACGGTGGCGGCAACCCGTTCATCTTCCTGCAGGATCCCGACCGTGATCAGCAGGACGTCCTCAAAATCAATGACGTTGCGGTCGGTTTTGACGTCCTCGTAGGCCTGGAACACCCGGGCGACAGCCGTCAGGTCGAAGCCGCCCGGCGTGCCCCTCCCCTGGGCGTTCTCGAGGTAGTTGGCGGGAGTCAGCATGGACACTTTGGCCCATTCGATCTCCGATGCCAGGTCGCGGATGGAGGCCCGGTCCGTGCTCAGCCTTAATCGCCGGGCCGCCTCTGCCAGCATTTGCGCCTTGTGGTCCAGAAGGTTGGGAAGCGAGCCGCCCACGGCCTGCGGCCAGAAAAACTGGAGCTGGCGCAGGGCCGCGGCGTGGAACGTGCGGGCCTGGACATTGCCTGCGCCAAGGTCCCGGAGCCTGCTGCGCATCTCGGCAGCTGCCCGGGCAGTGAAGGTGACGGCCAGCAGCCGCTGCGGAGTGTAGACGCCCGAGTGGACGCCGTAGGCGATGCGGTGGGTGATGGCCCGGGTCTTTCCCGTCCCGGCGCCGGCGAGCACGCACAGGGGTCCGTTGAGGGTGCTCGCAACCTCGCGCTGTTCGGCGTCCAGCCCGCCAAGGATCCGGTCCTCAAGCGATGCCGCCCCGTCAAAAATTTCTGTAGTCACTTCTGCTGCTTTATGTCTCGACTACCGCGTGCTTGGAGTCTGGTGGATAAGGGATCAGGCGCCGGCGCGGTCCTCGATCCGCCCGCCGTACCAATGCTCAATGAGCGCCCGTGCGATGGAGAGCCTGCTGGAAATGGTGACATCACCCCTGAGAACGGCTTCCTGCAGATCCTCCCGGCTGAACCAGCGCGCCCTGGTGACCTCCACGCCGTCGGGCGTTGCCTCGGCATCTTCGGTGACGGCGGTAAATCCAAGCATAAGGGAGGCCGGGAAAGGCCACGACTGCGAACCGAGATACTGGCAGGCAGTGACGCGCACTCCCACTTCCTCAAGCACCTCCCGCACCACTGCCTGTTCCAGTGATTCACCGGGTTCAACGAACCCCGCGAGGGTGGAGAAGTTCTTGGCGTCCACCGGGCCCCCGCCGCCCAGAAGCACCCGCCCGTCGGGCCCCACAACGGTGACGATGATGGCGGGGTCAGTCCGCGGATAGTGCTCGGACGAATCTGCCGGGCAGCGGCGCATCCAGCCGCCGGCCTCCACCAGAGTGGGGGTTCCGCACCGCGGACAGTGCGTGTGGCCTCCATGCCAGTTGGCGATGGCGCTTGCCTCAACGAACAAGGCAGTGCCGGTTTCCGTCAGGCCTGCAGCCACGTCCCGAAATCCTGCCCAGGCGGCATCGCCCGGAATGCCCGCAGTGCCCGGCTCCAGCGGCTCGGACAGGACGAAAAGCAGCAGTTCGGTGCCGGCGGGAAGGCCGGAGCCCGGCAGGGCAGCGCCGAGGTAGATCACCAGTTCCGGCGTGGCGGAAACCGCTGACAGGCCTTCCAGCAGGCCTTTGGCGCCGGTCATAAACAGGCTTCCGTCCTGCACCAGTCCCTGCCGCCCGGACAGGACGACTGCCAGCGTGCCTGGCGCGGCGAGGAGTTCGTCCACCATCCCCGGCCTGGTCCGAACGGCCGATCCCCTGTCCACCAGCGCCGGCCGGACGGGAAGCAGGGTGTCCCGGAGGTGGTTGGCCGGCAGCAGCGCCGGCGCTCCCTGATGGACCGGTGTGACAGACTCCGCGTGGCTCATGCATCCACCGTACTGACATGGACCGACAATCCGCATTTCCGGCGTGGCCCTCCGCCCCGCGCGGGTACCCCCCCTTTGCACCGATCTGAAGACTCGCCGCCCGCAGACCGGTGACTTGGACGGCGGGCAATCTACCGTGGAACGGTGAGAAGAAAACCGATTGAACTGGCAGCCGTTGCAACCGCGGCAGTCCCCGGACTGACCCCAACGGCCGTTAGCTCTGCCCCGGATGATCCCGCAGACTTCGATTCGGCCCTGCTCCTGGATTCGGAGGGCAAACGCTGGCGGGTCAGGTCTCCGCGGCACGCGGAGGCCAGCGCCCGGCTGGAGACCGAGTTCCTGGTGTTGCGGGCCTTCGCGCCGGGAATCCGGGCCGAACTTCCGTTCCTGATGCCCACGGTGGCCGGCAGCGTCCGGTTGGGCACCCTGAGCACATTTGTTTACTCACACCTGGCCGGAAGTACCCGCAGCGTTGAGGAGCTGACCGCGGGCCCTGAGGCCCTGGCCCGCGAAATCGGCGCGGCGCTGGCAGCCATCCACGATCTGCCCCGGGCCCTGGTCAGCAACGCCGACCTGCCCAGCTACACTCCCAACGAGTTCCGCCAGCGCAGGCTGAATGAACTGGACCAGGCAGCCACCACCGGGAAGATTCCGCCGGCGCTCCTGCTGCGGTGGGAGCACGCCATGGAGGATGTATCGCTGTGGCGCTTCAATCCCTGTGTGGTGCACGGCGACCTGCACGAGGACAACATCCTGGTCGAAGGCCAGCGCGTCACGGCCGTGACCGGATGGACCGACCTTCGGATCGGCGACCCGGCTGACGACTTCGCCTGGCTGGTGGCATCCAACGAGCAGGACTTCGTGGATGCTGTCCTGGCCCGCTACACGGCCAGCCGGCGCGACACGCCGGACAATCACCTGCTGCGCAGGGCCGCCCTTTCGGCCGAATTCGCCCTGGCCCAGTACCTGGTCAAGGGAATTGCTGCGGGCGATCCGGCAATGGTGGCGGAGGCGGAGGGCATGCTGGAGACACTTGCCAACGACATCGCTGAGCACGGCGGCCAACCCATCAGTGTTGAGCCGCAGCCCGCCGCTCTCACCGTGCCCGGGGCAGCAACGTCCGAGGGCGGGCCCGGACCGGGTGGGTCGGCCGTTACGGTCATTCCCGTCCCGGCACAGCCGGCGGTAGGAGCCGTTCCCGTCCCGGCACACCCGGCGGCAGGAGTTGTTCCCGTCGCGGCACAGCCGGCGGTGGAGGTTGTTCCCGTCCCGGTTAAGCCGGCGGTTCATGTGACACCCATCCCCGCCGAGCCGGAGCAGGCGGCTGGGGGGAAACAGCACTCCCAGGACGGGCCCGACGATACGTCCACTGCCGCCCTGCCGATCATCAACGCCCGGCAGTCCTAACCGGAAGCGCTACCCCGGATCCGCCCGACCCGTGCGGTCACCGGGAATCCAGGGCTGCGCTGACGATGGCCTCCAGCTCCTCGGCAGTTCCGAGGTCGTGGGGCCGTACCACCTCGTTGTCGGCCACATAGAAGAACGCTGCCCGCACTTCCTCCAGCGGAACGTTCTTCAGGCGTGCCCACGCCAGCCGGTATACGGCCAGCTGCACCGACCGCGCCCGCAACTGGGCACCGGACGGACGCCGGCCGGTCTTCCAGTCCACGAGGTCCCAGGACCCGTCCGCGTCCCGGAATACAGCGTCGATCCGGCCGCGCACAACCACCTCGCCCACCCGGGTTTCAACGGGGACCTCCACGAAGGCCGGCGAACGCTCGGCCCAGGGTGAGGCGCGGAACGTCGCCACCATGGAGTCGAGGTCGTAGGCGGCGTCGATATGGTCGTCCGAACCGGGAGCCTCACCCAGATCGAGCATTCCGGCAGCCCCAAAGTATTCCTCCACCCAGGCGTGGAATGCCGTTCCTTTGCGTGCCGACATTCCGGGTTCACGCGGAACCGGCCGGCGGAGCCTGGCGAGCACGTCCGACGGGTCGTTTCCCAGGTCCACCAGCATGGATGCGGAGATATGGCTTGGCAGGTGAACATCCTGGCCGTAGGACCGTTTGGCCCGGCGCTCGAGCAGCAGCGCCGCTTCCCGTGCCCACCCGGCCGCTGGTCCAGCCAGGCCGGTGATACCTGCCGGGCCGCCTTCAGCATCCAATGGTCCGGCCTCATGCTGGTGGTTCCCGGCAGCCTCGAGTTCGGCCAGAACAAGGGCAGCAGCCCTGTCCATGGCCTCCCTGCGGCCCCCGGCCAGCCGGAGCCGCTCCCCTGTCCGGGGATCCACCGGGCCTTCAAGGGGATCGTAGGGCCAACCTGCCACTTCGGTTTCGCTGGACAAGGGGCTGCTTTCGGGCAGGGCGTCTTCCGCCAGGGACAGCGGATGGACCGAGGCCCGGGCCTGCTGCCCATCGGACTTCACGAGGACATCCAGTTCGGCCAGGAACGGTGACATTTCCGCCCTGGCGGCGCGCGATCCCACCCATGCTGCACTGGAGACCCACAGGACGTGCTTCGCCCGGGTGTAGGCAACGTAAGCCAGGCGTCGCTCCTCCGATTCCCCGTGCGCCTGCACGGCCGCCTTGAAGTCCTTCTCCGCATCCAGCCAGCCCTTCTGGTCCGGCTGGTCCAGGTCCCACTGCGGCAGATCTGCACGGTCGCCCCGCAGGGGCCATGGCAGGGCCGCACTCCCGCTGCTCCAGCGGGAGTCCTTGTCGCTGGGAAAAGCCCCGGCGTTCAACCCGGGCACAAAGACGACGTCCCACTCCAGGCCTTTGGACGCGTGGACGGTCAGAAGCTGGACGGCTTCCCTGTTGACGTCGCCGGGCGGAGCTTCGAGCCCGTTCTCCTCCTCGGCTGCAGCTTCGAGCCAGGCAAGGAAGGCAAGGATGTCCACCCGCTGGGAGGTCCGAAGAAATCCCGCAGCGGCGTCCTGGAAGGCGTCCAGGTTGCGGCGCGCCTGGTGGATGCTGACCCCTGGGCGTGCCGCAACTTCGATATCCAGTAGCATGGCCCGTTCCACTTCCCCCAGGAGTGTGGTGAGGTCGTCCCCGAGGTAGCCGCGGAGCTGCCGCAGCTCGGCGGAAAGCTGCAGGAGGCGGCCGCGGGCCCCGGTGCTCAGGCACCTGCCGCTGGAGGAAGTCCATCCCTCGCGTGGCAGCCAGTCAAGGGCTTCCACGAGGCTGGCACCATCTGTCAGGTCACCCTCGAGAACGGGGGAATCCTCGTCGGGGGAATCGTCGTCGGACCGCTCCGCGGCCTGCCCGCGGCGGCGGGCCAGGTGGCTGGACCAGTCCCGCAGGGCCATCAGGTCCGCCGGTCCTATCCGCCACCTCGCTCCGGCGAGCAGCCGCATGAGCGCGTCCGACCGGCCCGGATCGGCCAGTACCCGGAGGGTGGCCACGAGGTCCACCACCTCGGGTGTGTCCAGGAGCCCGCCAAGGCCCACGATCTCGTAGGGGATGCTCCTGGCTTCAAGCTGGCGGCGGACAACTTCCATCTGCGCCCGCCGCCGGCACAGGACGGCGATGGCCGGCGGAACGGGGGTTCCATCGGGCTTCAGTTCGAAGTCTGTTACCCGGTATTTCAGGACTTCTTCGGCAAGTGCGGCAGCTTCCTCCACGTCACTGCCGAAACGGCCAAGCACCACGGAGCCCTGGGCAGCATGGGGGCTGGGCTGCAACGGAGGTACATGCGCGGTCTGGGCTCCCTTGCCGCCTGCCGGCCCACGCTGCGCTTCGGCTTTGACCAGCGCTTCCGACATCACGTTCGCCGCCGCCAGGATGGACCGTCCGTTCCGCCATGCGGTGGTCAGGTAGGACGTGGGTGCAGGCGCCCAGCCTGCCTGCCCGCCCATAGATTCCTGGCGGACAGGAAACTCCCGGACGAAATGGAACAGCTGGCCGGCCGAGGCCCCGCGGAAACCGTAGATGGACTGGTTCGGGTCTCCGACGGCCGTGACGGCGTGCCCGCCGCCGAAGAGCCGCGAGAACAGGACGAGTTGGGCATGCGAGGTGTCCTGGAACTCATCGAGCAGGACAACTTTGTACCGTTGGCGTTCCATCTGGGCGGCCATCGGAACGTCCCGGGCCACCTTGGCTGCGAGCGCCACCAGGTCGCCGAAATCGAGGGCGCCGCGTGCCCGCTTTGCCTCGGCATACCTGCCCACCATGTCGGCAACGCTGGCGCGGGTGCGAAGCATGGCGGCCAGCTCTGCAACGGCCTGCGGAGCGTTCTTCTTTTTGTCGGCCAGGTAAGGAAGCGATTGGAAGTCTGAGAGCCGGGCCATGAGCCAGGCCTCAACGTCTTCCGGTTCCTGAAGGTGTTCGGCACATTCTCCGGCGAGTTGGATGACCGCCTTCACCAGGGTGGACTTGGCGGCACGGAAGTGGGCGTACTCGCCGTCGTAGGCTTCCACCACTTCGCTGGCCAGCTGCCACGCCTGCGCCCCGCCCAGCAGGACCACATCCCGTTCCACGCCCAACCGCAGCCCGTAGTCGGAAACGATCCCGCTGGCGAAGGAGTGGTAAGTGGACACTTTGGGTTCCAGGGCATCACTGCTGAGCAGGCCTTCCGGAAAGACCTGGTGCGCCGTATCGCCGGCAACCAGCCGCTGGAGGGCCACCAGTTTGGCGCGGATCCTCGATGCCAGTTCCCCCGCGGCCTTCCTGGTGAACGTCACGCCGAGGACTTCCTCCGGCCGCACCCAGCCGTTGGCCACGAGCCACACCACCCGGTCCGCCATGGTGGCCGTCTTGCCGGAGCCGGCACCGGCGATGACCAGCCGCGGCGTGAGCGGCGAGGAGATGATGGCGGATTGTTCGGCTGTGGGCATGTTCTTTTCACCCAGGAGCACCGATAACTCCTCGGGGCTGAACCGTGCCCCCGGTGGCTGGGGAGCTGCTGCGGCCGCCGCTGATGGCCCGGCATCCGGCTCAGCGCCCTGCCGGCCGGGCAGCACGTCGAGGTTATGGCTCATTCCGTCACTTGCCTTCCACGCACGCAGAGCGGGCATACCTCGGGCAGCTTGCAGCCATGGCCTCCGTGGCTCCCCTTTGCCGGATCATGCCGGGCTTCGAATTCCTTGCCGCCCATCACTTTCGCTGCATCCTTTACCATGTCGAGGGCCCAATTTTCCTGCGGGTCGAGTGCATCCTGCTGCTGGACGGCAGGGTTCTTGGCGCTTGTTCCGAGTTGGGCAAGAACAGCCCCGCCGGGCAGGGTGCCGCCCTCCCTGCCTGTTGCCTCGGCAAATCCCCCCGCGAGGACTGCTGCCTGGTAGGCACCGAGCTGGGGGTGCCGGGACAGTTCAGCCTTTCCGGGCTGCCGCTTTCCCGTCTTCAGGTCCACGATGACCAGCCTGCCTTCGCCGTCGATCTCCAGCCTGTCCACCTGGCCGCGAAGTATGGCCTGACGTGGGGCCAGACCGTCCACTGCCACCTCGCCAAGGGGCACCTCAAAATCCTGCTCCACGCCCACGAGGCTGCGGCCCTCGCTCCTCATCACCAGGATGTACTGGGCGAGCTTACGCACCATAGACTCCGCCCGCTGGAAATCAAGCCCGCCCTCCCAGTTGTCCTTCATGCCCAGGGTGGGCCAACGGCGGACCAGCTCCGCGAGGTACTCCCCGCCCGAGGCGTCCGGCAGTTCCTGCGCAATGGCGTGCACCAATGTTCCCAGGCTGCGGGCAAAGTCTGTGGCCGCCTCGCCCCCGGCCGCCTGCACGAACCAGTCAAGCGGCGACTTCTGGACCGTCTCGACCTTCGACGGCGACACGGACACGGTACCGCCGGGCGGAACCACGGCTGCCTCGGACGTCAGCGGCGCGAGTCCCCACCACGTGGAGGGATGGGCACCCGGGACAGGCGGCACGGCAGCCGCCAGCCGGGCCAGCACCCTTGCCGCCTCCCGGGCCTCCGCTGCACGGTTCCCGTCCAGCTGGGCATGCTGCCGCAGTTCGGCAACGAGGGCCCGCAGGGTCATGGGGCGCTCCACCGCGGTGAAGCCCCTCCGCTCCTGGCCACGCTCCAGCGGCGCGACGTAATCCAGGAATGACGACGGCTGGTCGTCCTCCGAGGCGACGGCTGTGCATATGAGCAGCTCCCGGGAGCGTGAAACAGCTGTGGAAAAGCTGCGCAGTTCGTCGTAGCGGATTTCGCGCAACCGGCTCAGCGGGTCCCGTTGCAACGCGTAGGCGGGGCCGTGTTCAACGGCGTCCGCGTAGAGAGTGCTGCCCAGGAGTTCCCCCCGGAGCCTGGTATTGGGCCACACGCCCTCCTGAAGGCCGGCGACAATCACGACCGGCCATTCCCGTCCTGCTGCGCTGGCGGGCGTCATCAGCTCCACGGCATCATCCACCTGTGCCCTGGCTGCAAGGGTGTCCATGGGGAGCTCCTGGTTGAGGAGGTACTCCAGGAACTGTTCAGGCCCGGCTCCGGGCATCTGGTCCACGTACCGCTCGGCCGTATGGAACAACGCCATCATCGCATCCAGGTCCCGGTCGGCCCGGGCGCCGTGGGGGCCGCCTGCCAGTGCAGTTTCCGTCCAGGATGCTGCCAGCCCGGTGGAGCTCCACAACGCCCAAAGCACCGATTCGGCGTTGGCGCCCGGCTGGAAGGCAGCTTCGCGGCCGGCCTGGATCATCCTGGCGGCACGCCTGGCCGCCCTGCCTTCGATACCCAGGGCGGACAGCGCTCCGGGCTCCAGCAGGGCCTCGACCAGGAGTGCATCGCTGGTCCGTCCGCCGCCACCCAGCAGTTCCTCACGGCGAAGCGACTGCCGGAGCCGCCGCAGTTCGATGGAACTGGCTCCGCCGATCCGGGACGTCAGGAGGGACACTGCGGCTTCCGGGGTCAGCAATGTGGGGTCCAATGCAATGGCAAAGGCATCCAGCAGGGGGCGTACCGCTACTTCGTCCCGCACCGCCGACTCGGCAACCGGCACCCGGACAGGGATCCCCTGCCCCGAGAGGTAACGCTGCAGCTCGCTGACCTGTCCGCCGTTGCGCACGATGACAGCGATCTCCGTGAGGTCCCGGCCATGGTTGATGTGCTGGTCCAGGATCCGCTGGGCGACATACCGGAGCTCGTGCACTGCTGACGGGACCAGGTGCGCCTCGACGGTCCCTTCCTGCAGGTTCCCCTCCGGCCGGTCCTTCTGCGGATGCTCCAGCCGCCTGGCCAGCTGCCCACCCGCGCGCTGCGAGATCCGGCCGGCTACACCGAGCCAGGCGTCCGCGAGCGCCGGAACCAGGCGGTGGGAATGGGACAGCGGACGCTCCACGAGGGGCGCTCCCGTGGACAGCAGCCGCGGCAGCTCCGCCACGAGGTCGGGCCGGGCCCCCCGGAAGCCCTGGACCACGGTATCGGGCGAGTACGCCACATAGCAGTCCTTGCCTGCCGCGATGTCCGCCAGGAGCTCGAATACTGCGGGGTTCGCTTCCTGGATGTCGTCCACCACCACCAGTTGCAGCCTGTCCCGTTCGGCGGCGAGGAATTCCGGCGCGTCCTGGAAGATGTGGCGTGCCGCTGTGATGATTCCGGCGGGGTCGAAGGCCTCAGGCATCCTGAGGTCCAGGACATCCCGGTACTCGTTGTAGAGGGCAGCCGCGGCGATCCAGTCGGGCCTGCCGCACTCCCGGCCAAGCACTTCAAGATCCTCCGCAGTACGGCCGGACTCGATGATCCGGTCGAAGAGCTGCCGGACCTCCTGGCGGAAGCCGCGGGTTTCGAGCGCGCCGTTGAGGTCCTCAGGCCACGGCAGTTCCAGGCCCGGAAGGCGGTGCCCGTCAAGGAGTTCCTTGATGATGAGGTCCTGTTCGGGACCGGACAGGAGGCGCGGCGGCCGGGCCAGCGGGATGACGCCCTCAGCCTTGGCGCGCCTGATCAGGTCAAAAGCGTAGGAAGCCCACGTGCGTGCGGGGGTGGTGCTGAGGCTGCGGTCCAGCCGGGCGGTAAAGCGGTCCCGCAGGAAATCAGCGGCCAGACGGCTCGGGGCAAGGATCAGCATGTGCTCGGGATCGATGCCGTCCCGCAGGGCGCGCTCCACGGCAGCCTCGATGAGCACAGTGGTCTTACCGGTCCCGGGGGCGCCGGGGACCAGCACCGGCCCGGCTCCAAAGGGAACATCGACGGCGGCCTGCTGGTCAGGAGTGAGTGACGGCGCGGCTGCATGGACCTGGCGCGGCGCGAGCAGCCGCAAGGAACCTGGCCTTCCTGCGGTAGCGTCTGGGCTGCTTCCTGCTTTGCCAGCTCCGGGCCCGAAAGCGGACTCCTGCCCCGGCTGGGGGTCGGGCCGGTATTCGTCACGTGGTCCCGTGAAGGGAAGAGTTACTGTCACACCGACATTCCATCATCAGCCACCGACAATCCCTGGAGCCGACGCTCCAGCGCCGCGGCGATGCCGTCCACCCTGTCCAGATCCCCGTCGGTCGGCTGCCAGCGAGCGGCGGACAGATCGACGCGCCACCGGCCCTCCCCGGTCCGGAGGAAGGACGCGAAGTCGCCTCGGAGCGGTGTTCCCTCATCCAGGTAGCGGCGGAGGGCCGCGGCTTCATGCCCCTCGGGAGCATGTCCGCTCGCCTTCAGCACACGCCACCAGGAAACACCACTGCCGTAATGGCTCAGCACCGCCCCCACCTGCCGCGGGCCCCCGGCCCCGAGCAGTTCGGAAACGTCGCCGTAGGACACAACGGACCCGGCTGGTACCAGCCCAACAACGGCCAGCACCGCCTCCACATACTCGATCCGCACTCATCCAATCTATCGGCAGTGGCGCTCCCGGGAATTGTCCGGGGTCCCCCTTAGCGTTGAAGCATGAGCACCTGGAACACCCTTCCCCGAGCAGCCTTCGATCTCGAAACCACAGGGCGGAACTCCCGTGCGGCCCGGATTGTCACAGCGTCGGTGACCGTCGTCGACCACCACGGCGAGGTCATCAAGGAACACGAGTGGCTGGCGGATCCGGGGGTGGAAATTCCCGTTGAAGCCAGCGATGTGCACGGAATCACCACGGAGCAGGCCCGGCGTGACGGGCGCCCCGCCCATGAAGTCACCAGGGAACTTGCAGGGGTCCTGCAAGAGTTGTTCGACGCCGGTGTTCCCGTCATTGCCTTCAACGCAAGCTACGACTTCACCGTGCTGGCGGCCGAGTCGGCCCGGTACGGGGTCCCACAGCTGACGCGGTTCCCGGTACTTGATCCCTACATTATGAATAAGCAGGTGGACCGCTACCGGAAGGGCAAGCGCACCCTCACGGCCCTGTGTGAGGAGTACGGCGTGGTCCTGGACAACGCCCACACGTCTGCCGCTGACGCCCTGGCCACACTGAAGGTCCTGGATGCAATGGCCGGCAAGTTCCCCAAACTGATGATGCCGGCCAGCCAGCTCCACCAGCTCCAGGTCGATTGGGCTGTCAGCCAGGCTGCGGACTTCCAGGGCTACCTCCGCAAGACCAAGCCCACCGCCGTGATCGAAGGTGATTGGCCGGTCCTGCCTCCACAGGATGCCAGCGTCGGCGGATTTTAGGCTTCAGCAGGGCCTGCCCCGCCGTAATGCGAGGCAAGTCACAGTGCAACCACTGCGCATTTCACTCTTGAAGGGGCCCCGCGAATTCGCCGGATCACCAAGGGGTCTCCCTGTTGCGCGTGCGGGAAGGGGAAGTTCCCGAATTAAATCCGGCTTCAGGCTGCCCTGCTCGTCCTTCGATTTCCTTAGCAGCGCATTTTCGATGAAGTGAGACAATAAAGTTTTGCGGTCACCCCTGCCCTGGCCATGCTTGACCAGCACGGGGCAGGTGCCAGGCGCCATCAGCGCAGCCTTGCGGCCCGGTTGACTTATGACTCAATGAAAGTGACAACCTGATGAAAATCAAAGCGATGAAGTGGCTGACTACCGCCCCCGTTGCTCTGGCCCTGGCGGTTTCCCTGGCCGCCTGCGGTTCAGGGTCCCCGGAGCCCGCCGGCACCCCCACCGATGCCCTCGCCGGCAGCGACCAGCAGACACTGGACAAGTACACCACTGCGGATGTCACCCCGATCGACCAGATCGACAAAACCAAGCTCGGCCTCAACACCGAAGGCAAGCTCGAAGTGGGCACCCTCTCGGACGCGCCGCCGAATATCTTCATCGACCCCTCCGGCAAGTTCACCGGCTACGACAACGAGCTCCTGCGCGCTATCGCCGCCAAGCTCGGTCTCGAGGTGGAATTTGTTGCCACGGACTTCTCGGCGCTCCTTTCCCAGGTGCAGACCAAGCAGTTCGACGTCGGGTCCTCCTCCATCTCCACCACCGAAGCCCGCCGCCAGAACGTCGGCTTCACCAACGGCTACGACTTCGGCTTCATGGCCGTCGTCGCCAAGACCGACGGCGACGTCAAGAGCTTCGATGACCTCACCTCCGACCTGCGCGTCGGCGTCGTCCAGGGCACCGTCCAGGACGACTACGTCACCAACACCCTGAAGATGGAACCGATCCGCTTCCCGGACTACGCCACCGTCTACGCCAACGTCCGCAACGGCCA
This sequence comes from Arthrobacter sp. Y3221159, assembly GCF_059089885.1. Lineage (NCBI taxonomy): Bacteria > Bacillati > Actinomycetota > Actinomycetes > Micrococcales > Micrococcaceae > Arthrobacter > Arthrobacter sp. Y3221159. Next base: position 469,924 of record NZ_JBNHFC010000001.1, on the reverse strand, counting down.
GGTGGACGCCTGGGTGGCTCCGTCGCAGCAGGCTGAAGGCCAGGTCAAGGAAGGCGACGGCACCGCCATCGTCGAATCGAAGATCAACACCGAGAACTTCACCGCCTACGCCGTGGCCAAGGACAACCAGCCGTTGATCGACGCGCTGAACTCGGGCCTGGACGCCGTAATCGAGGACGGGACCTGGTCCAAGCTGACCAAGGAGTGGTACCCGGACCGCGAAATGCCGACTGACTGGAAGCCGGGCAGCAAGGCCGCCACGGTTCCCCAGAGCTGATTGAGCCGGGACGTTTATGGATCTCCTGGACCAGCTTGCCGACACCTTCTTCAACTGGGAGGAAATGACCAAAGTCATTCCCGCCCTGTTCATGGTGGGCCTGCCCAACACCCTGATGCTGGCCATTGCCTCAGGCATCTTTGGATCCCTGCTGGGGCTGCTGCTGGCCATGATGGGCATTTCCCGCAACGCGGGGGCCCGGTGGGCGGCACGCATTTACACCGACATCTTCCGCGGCCTGCCGGCCATCCTGGTGATCCTGGTGATCGGCATCGGCCTCAGTCCGATCGCCAGGGAAATCACGGGTTCGCGGAACCCGTATCCCCTGGGGATCCTGGCCCTGACCCTGATCGCCGCCGCCTACATCGGCGAGATCTTCCGGTCTGGTATCCAGAGCGTTGAGAAGGGCCAGCTGGAGGCCTCGCGGGCCCTCGGGTTCAGCTACGGCAGCTCCATGCGCCTGGTAGTGGTGCCCCAGGGCATCCGGCGGGTCCTTCCCGCCCTGGTGAACCAGTTCATCTCGCTGCTGAAGGACTCCTCGCTGGTGTTCATGCTGGGCCTGGCTGCCTCCGACCGTGAGATCTTCCGGATCGGCAACGATGCCATGGCCAACACCGGCAACCTGTCACCGCTGGTGGCCGCCGGTGTCCTATACCTGATCCTGACCGTCCCGCTCACCCACTTCGTGAACTTCATCGACCACCGGCTGCGTACCGGCAAGCCGGAGAAGAAGGAGCCGGACGAACTGGCAGCACCTATCGGCAAGGGGGCACACGCATGACGGAATTCGCTTCCGGAACCCTGACCGGCAAGAACCTGCACCTATCGTTTGGCCACAACCACGTTCTGCGCGGGATCGACCTGCACGTGGAAAAGGGCACCACAGCCTCGGTCATCGGCCCGTCCGGGTCCGGCAAGTCCACGCTGCTGCGCGTCATGAACCGCCTGATCGAGCCCGACCAGGGTGACATCCTGCTGGATGGGCGTTCCGTCCTGAAGGATAACCCGGACGAACTCCGGCAGCGGATCGGCATGGTGTTCCAGCAGTTCAACCTGTTCCCGCACAAGACCGTGGTGGACAACGTGTCGCTGGCCCTCCGTAAGCTCCGGAAGCTGCCCAAGGACCAGGCCCGTGCCGAAGCCCTGGAGCAGCTGGACCTGGTGGGCCTGAAGCACAAGGCCGATTCCCGTCCGGCCAACCTGTCCGGCGGCCAGCAGCAGCGCGTGGCGATTGCCCGGGCTCTGGCCATGAAGCCGGAGGTCATGTTCTTCGATGAGGCCACGTCGGCCCTTGACCCCGAACTGGTCAAGGGTGTCCTCGCCCTCATGGCGGACCTGGCGAAGGGCGGCATGACCATGGTGGTGGTGACCCACGAAATGGGCTTCTCCCGCAACGTCTCGGATAACGTCACGTTCATGGACGCGGGTGTCGTGGTGGAGTCCGGTCCGCCGGAGCAGATTTTCACCGCACCGCGCACCGACCGGCTTAAGGGCTTCCTTTCGGACGTCCTCTAGCCGAAGACAAGAAATCCCCGCGTCCCGGGCCTTTCCCCCCACACATGGTGGGTGGATTGGTCCGGGACGCGGGGATTTGCCGTTTAAGCCGGCGACGGCGGAACCCGCCCGGCGGCCGGAATTACGGCCGGGCCGCAGCGGCTGCCGCTGCCGCGGCGGGCAGGGCGTCGAAAATCCGGTTCATGGCGGCGTCGTCGTGGGCTGCGGAGAGGAACCAGGCCTCGAACACCGACGGCGGCAGGTAGACGCCGGACTCCAGCATGGAGTGGAAGAACGGCGCGTACCGGAAAGCCTCCTGGGCTTGGGCGTCGGCGTAGTTGTGGACGCCGTGCCTGGAGGTTCCGAAGGCCACCGAGAACAGGTTTCCGGCGAACTGGATGGAGTGGTCCACCCCGGCGGCATCCAGGGCGCTGGAAAGAGCCGAGGACAGTTCCAGCGAGCGGGTGTCGATGTAGGAGTAGACGTCGCGGGTGGCGTTGGTCAGTGTGGCAACACCGGCGGCCATGGCAACCGGGTTTCCGGACAGCGTTCCCGCCTGGTAGACGGGGCCGGTGGGAGCCAGGTGGTCCATGACGTCGGCGCGTCCGCCAAGTGCCGCCGTCGGCATGCCGCCGCCAATGACCTTGCCGAATGTGAGCAGGTCCGGGGTCCAGGGATCGGCGGCGTCGGGCGCTCCGCCGGTCAGTCCCCAGTAGCCGGAGTAGCCGGTGCGGAAGCCCGTGAGCACCTCGTCCACGATGAGCAGGGCCCCGTGTTCCCGGGTGATCCTGGACAGCCCCAGGTTGAAGCCCTCTTCCGGGGTCACCACGCCCATGTTGGCCGGGGCGGCCTCGGTAATGACGGCTGCGATGTTGGGGCCGTGCGCAGCGAATGCTTCCTTGACGGCGGTGAGGTCGTTGTACGGCAGGACCAGGGTTTCCGCGGCGGTCGCCTCGGTGACGCCTGCGGAACCTGGCAGGGCGAGGGTTGCGACGCCGGACCCGGCTGATGCCAGCAACCCGTCCAGGTGGCCGTGGTAGCAGCCCGCGAACTTGATGATCAGGTTGCGCCCCGTGAAGCCGCGGGCCAGCCGGACGGCGGTCATTGTGGCTTCGGTGCCGGTGGACACCATCCGGAGGCGTTCGACGGCGGGCACGCGTTCCTTGACGATTTCGGCCAGGTTGGCCTCGTCCGGAGTGGAGGCGCCGAAGGACAGTCCGCGGTCAACCGCGGCATGGACCGCGTCCAGCACGGCCGGGTGTGCGTGGCCCAGCAGCGCAGGGCCCCAGGAGCAGACCAGGTCAACGTATTCCTTGCCGTCCGCGTCCGTCAGGTAGGCGCCCTTGGCGGCCACCATGAAGCGGGGCGTTCCGCCCACGGAGCCGAAGGCGCGGACGGGCGAGTTGACGCCGCCCGGCATCAGCTGGCGGGCGCGGTCGAATAATGCCTCGTTGCGAGGATTGCTGGAAGTCATGGTTCCTATTCTCTCAGTTAGCCGGCATGTCAGCTGCCGAGCAGTTCCGCCACCTTGGGAGCCACCGCCGTTCCCATCAGCTCAATCGAGCGCATCATTGCCGAATGCGGCAGTGGCCCGCTGCTGTACTTCAGGTCGAAGCGGTCCACCCCCAGGTTCTGCTTGAGCAGGGCAATCTTCCGGGCCACCGTCTCCGGGGAGCCGACGTACAGGGCGCCCTCCGGTGCGCACATGGCGTCGAACTCGGGACGGCCGGCAGGGCCCCAGCCGCGTTCGGCGCCCAGCCGGTTCCGCAACGTGAGCCAGTGCGGATAGAACTCCTCGCGCGCCTGCTCGTCCGTGGGGGCGACGTGCCCCGGCGAATGCGTGGCCATCTGCTGCATCGGGTGCCCATATTTAGCCATGGCCTCGCGGTACAGGTCTGCCAGCCGACGGAAAGCACGCGGCTGGCCGCCGATGATGGCGAAGATGATCGGGTAGCCGTAGTGGGCGCACCGGAGCACCGATTCAGGGGTGCCGCCGACGCCGATCCAAGTGGGCAGCAGGTGGTGTTCCAGGGGTGGGTAGACGCTGAGCCCGGCCAGGGCCGGCCGTGTCCGTCCTTCCCAGTGGACCGGCTGCTGCAAACGCACCTTGCTGAACAGTTCCAGCTTCTCCTCGAAGAGGACCTCGTAATCTGCGAGGTCGAACCCGAAGAGGGGGAACGATTCCACGAACGAGCCGCGGCCCAGCATGACCTCGGCGCGGCCGTTGGAGATGGCGTCCACCGTTGAGAAGCGCTGGAAGACACGGATGGGATCGTCCGAGCTGAGGACGGTGACGGCCGAACCCAGGCGGATCCTGGTGGTGCGGGCCGCCGCAGCAGCCAGGAAGACTTCCGGCGCGGATACCGCGTAGTCCTTCCGGTGGTGCTCCCCCACACCGAAGGCGTGAAGTCCGACGGCGTCCGCAAGTTCGGCCTGTTCCAGCAGCTGCCGCAGGACTTCGGCATGCGCCTGCGGGGAGCCGTCCTTTTTCACCCCGACGTCACCGAACGTGTTGAGGCCCAGCAGGATGCGGTCCTCCCCTACAGGTTCGGTGGGTCCCGCGGGCAGCTCCGTCATCAGGATTCCTTCAGCCAGCCGGCCAGCTCCGCGGCCCAGTACGTCAGCACCATGCCCGCACCGGCCCGGCGGATGCCCAGCACGGATTCGGTGATGGCCGCCCGCCTGTCGATCCAGCCGTTGGCGGCCGCGGCCTCGATCATGGCGTACTCCCCTGAAATCTGGTACGCCGCCACCGGCACCGGGCTCATGGCGGCGACGTCGGCCACGATGTCCAAGTAGCTCATGGCCGGCTTGACCATCACGATGTCGGCACCCTCGGCCAGGTCCAGTTCCACTTCCCGCAGCGCCTCGGTGCGGTTTCCTGCATCCATCTGGTAGGTCCGCCGGTCGCCCTTGAGCTGGGAATCGACCGCCTCGCGGAACGGTCCGTAGAAGGCGGAGGCGTACTTGGCCGAGTAGGCGATGACCGCCGTGCTCGTGTGCCCGGCTCCATCCAGGGCGGTCCGGATGGCGGCGATCTGTCCGTCCATCATGCCGGAGGGTCCAAGCATGTGGGCGCCGGCGTCCGCCTGTGCCACGGCCATGCGCGCGTAGATTTCCACGGTGCGGTCGTTGTCGACGTAGCCGTCGTCGTCGAGCACCCCGCAGTGGCCGTGGTCGGTGAACTCGTCCAGGCACACGTCGCTCATGATCACCAGGCTGTCCCCCACCTCGGCGCGAACGTCGCGGATGGCCTTGTTCAGCACTCCGTCGGGGTCCAGCGAGGCCGAGCCCTCGGCGTCGCGGTTTTCCGGGATGCCGAACAGCATGATGCCGCCCAGCCCCAGCTCGGCGGCCTCGGTGGCGGCGCGCTTCAGGGTGTCCGTGGTGTGCTGCACCACCCCCGGCATGGAAGTGATGGGGTTCGGTTCGGTGAGCCCTTCCCGGATGAAGGCGGGAAGGATGAGCTCGGCCGGCGCCAGGCGTGTTTCGGCGGTCAGCCGGCGCATGGCGGGCGTGGTCCGAAGGCGGCGGGGGCGTTGGCTGGGGAATGTCATGGTCCTGTCCTTCACGTTGTTCCGGGTGGATTCGGGTGCGGTGCCCCGCCGGAACCGGCGGTTCCAAGGGCAGCCCCGACGGCAGCTACGAGTCCCTCCGGCGTCGGCTCAGCCGCCACGGCCGCCACCTGCAGGCCAAGCGCGGCGGCCTGTTCCGCCGTCGAACGCCCGATGACCACAAGCCGGCAGCCGCGCAGCGGCGCCAGGTCTGCGATCCGGCGCACGGCGCTGGGTGAGGCTGCGAGCACGGCGTCGATACTTCCGTCCGCGATCCCCGCCCGGGCCGCTGCCGGCGAAAGCAGGGAGTACGACGGCGGCACGCGGCCCGCGTCCCCGTCCTCCACCGAAACGGCGAGCCTGCGCTCGGCTGCCGCGGGGTAGCCGACCGTCCGGTAGGCGGCCACCACCGTGACTTTGCTGCCTGCGGCGTCGAGCCCCTCAGCAAGCGCGGGCGCCGCGATGTCGGCCTGTGGCAGCAGGACCCTCCCGTCGCCGGGCCAGACCTCGAGCAGTCCGGCGGCGGACTGCTCGCTGCGCGGCGTCAGGTCCACCGCCAGGCCGTTGGACTCCAGGAGCCTCCGGGTGGCTGGTCCCACGGCAGCAATCCGGGTACCGGCGGGGACCCACTGGCGCAGGGAAAGGCCGCGGTCCCGGGCTTTGCCGAGGAGCACATGGACAGTGGTTGCGCTGGTGAGCACTAGCCAATCGAACGCGCCGGCTCCCAGTGCGTCACAGGCCACGTCCAGGGAATGCTGGTCCGGTGCCTGTTCGAAGTCGATGAGCGGCAGGAGCATGGCGGTGGCCCCGGCTTTTTCCAGCGCAGCCACGAGTTCCAGTGACCGCTCCGGGCTCCGGGTGATCAGGACCCGGGCGCCGGCCAGCGGCTTGCCCGCCCCTGATGTTCCTGCAGGCACTCCCCCGGGCAAGGTCAGGATGCCTGGAGGTCTGCGATGTCGGCGGCACCGGCGGCAAGGAGGACCTCGGCCAGTTCGATGCCCAGAAGGGTGGCGCCCACCTCGGTCAGCCCGTCGGTTGCCCGCTTGTCGCGGACGGACGCGGTGCCGTCCACGGCGCAGACGACGCCTTCGAGGTGCAGCATGCTGCCCTTCCGGTAGGCGTACGCGCCCACCGGAGCCGCGCAGCCGGCTTCCAGCCGGGCCAGCATGGCCCGCTCCGCCGTGACGGCGAGCCGGGTGTCCGGGTCGTCCAGCGCGGCGAGGGCCTGGGCCAGCACGGCCTGGGACCCTTCGGTTGAGCCGGGCTTCCGCGGGGCGTCGGCGGTGCGGCACTCGATGGCCAGGGATCCCTGCCCGGCGGCCGGGAGCATGACGTCGGTCTCCAGGAATTCGCTGACGGCATCCAGCCTGTTGATGCGCTCCAGGCCTGCGGCAGCAAGCACCACGGCGTCGAGGTCGCAGGACTTGCCGGGCACCACCTGGTCCGTGGTGTTGCCCGGAAGCCCGGGAACCCGGCCCAGGCGGGTGTCCACGTTGCCGCGGATGTCCAGGATCTCCAGGTCGGGCCGGGCCGCGCGGAGCTGTGCTGCACGGCGGGGCGAACCGGTGCCCACCGTGGCGCCGGCGGGCAGATCGGCCAGTTTCAGCCCGTCCCGGGCGCAGAGGACGTCGCGGACGTCAACGCGGCGCGGGGTGGCCGCCAGGCTGAGCCCCACGGCTGCCCCGGTGGGAAGGTCCTTCAGGGAGTGGACGGCCACATCGCATTCGTTCCGCAGCAGCGCGTCCCGCAGCGCTGCCACGAAGACCCCGGTGCCGCCCATCTGCGACAGCGAGCCGGTGAGGACGTCGCCGTCGGTCCTGATGTGGACGAGCTCCACGGGAAAACCTCCGACGGCGGCCAGCTGGTCCGCGGTCTGCTGCGTCTGCGTCAGGGCCAGTTTGCTGGCGCGGGTTCCGATCCGGACAGTCACTGCTGCGCTGCTCCTTGCGATGCTTCCGTCTGCGCCGGCACGGCGGGGTAAGGGTCATGGCCCGTCCCCACGGTGGTGTCGGCACCGGCGATGGTGGGCTTTTCGCCGCGGAAGTTCGCGCAGCAGCCTGGCCGGCAGACGTCGTACCAGGGGCCGAGGTCCGTCACTGCCGGACGTTCGCTGATGTGGTTGGCCTCGGTGCGTTCGCAGATGAGGTCCACCATGCCGTTGACGAACTTGCGGTGGGTGCCCGGGGTGGGAACGCGGGTGGCGGCCAGGCCCAGGTTGGCGCAGGTCTCCAGCGCTTCGGTGTCCAGGTCCCAGACAACCTCCATGTGGTCGCTGACGAAACCGAGCGGCACGATGACGATGCCCCTGGTCCCCTTGCCGGCGAGTTCCTCGATGGCGTCATTGATGTCGGGTTCAAGCCACGGCACGTGCGGGGCGCCGGAGCGCGACTGGTAGACCAGCGACCACGGCGCCGTGAGGCCGGATTCCTCCTCCACCCGCTGCATCACGGCCGCGGCGGTGGCGAGGTGCTGCGCCACATAGGCCGAGCCTTCCTCGAATTCGCGGGGCTCGCCGTCGGACTTGCCGGCAGCTTCGGCATCCCGGGTGGGGATGGAGTGGGTGGCGAAGAGGATCTGGACGGGGGCATCCGGGGTTCCGGCTTCAGCCAGCTTGGCACGGACCTCGGCGAGGCCGGCGGCGGTCCCTTCCACGAACGGCTCCACGAATCCGGGGTGGTCGAAGTACTGGCGGACCTTGTCCACTTCCAGGCGTCCGTCCAGTCCGGTCTCGGTCAGCGCCATGCCGATGTCCTCGCGGTACTGGCGGCAGCTGGAGTAGCAGGAGTAGGCACTTGTGGTGATCATCAGCAGGCGGCGGTGGCCGGCGTCGTACGCGTCCTGAAGTGTCTCCGGAATGTAGGGGGCCCAGTTGCGGTTGCCCCACAGCACGGGGAGGCTGATGCCGCGGGCGGCCAGCTCGGCCTCGAGTGCTGCCTTGAGCTCACGGTTCTGCTGGTTGATGGGGCTGATGCCGCCGTTTGCGCGGTAGTGGTGCGAGACCTCCTCCAGCCGCTCGTCCGGGATCCCGCGGCCGCGGGTGACGTTGCGGAGGAAGGGAATCACATCCTCCTGGCCCTCGGGACCGCCGAAGGAGGCGAGGAGTACGGCGTCGTAGTTCTTGGGGGCCATCCGGCCCGCCTCCGTCACGGGATTGACGGCGGTGGCGCCCTGGGGATCGAGGGGGCTCATGCCAGCACCTCGGCTACCTCGTCGGCGGAGATCCGGCGGCCGGTGTAGAACGGGACTTCCTCGCGGACGTGGTTGCGCGCCTCGGTGGCGCGCAGGTGCCGCATGAGGTCCACCAGGTCAACGAGTTCGGGGGCCTCCAGGCCGAGGATCCATTCCCAGTCGCCGAGCGCGAAGGAGGACACGGTATTGGAAATGACCTGGGGGAAGTCCCGGCCCAGCAAGCCGTGGTCACGGAGCATCTTGCCGCGCTCCTCCTCCGGCAGGATGTACCACTCGTAGGAGCGGACGAACGGGTAGACGCACAGCCACTCCGCCGGGGTGACGCCGCGGGAGAAAGCAGGCGTGTGGTTCTTGGCGAACTCCGCCTCGCGGTGCACGCCCATCGCCGACCAGACGATCTCGGTTCCGGCGAAGAGCGAGCTGCGGCGGATATCGCGGATGGCCTGCTGGAGGGCCTCCGGCTTGGGCCCGTGAAGCCACACCATGACGTCCGCATCGGCGCGCATGGCGGAGACGTCATAGCTGCCGCGGTGGGTCACGTGCCCCTCAGCCAGGCGCTGCAACAGGGCCTCGAAATCGGCGGCGGCATCGGCGCTGCGGACCACTGCCTCCGACCGTTTGAAGACAGTCCAGAGGGTAAAAAACTGCTCGGCTGATTCTTCGGTTTTAGTGACAGATTCGGCAGAAGTGTGGCTCATGGTTACAAGTTTGCCCTTTAGTACCCGCCAAGTCGAAACCAACAACTTCTACAACCCGTAGAAGTGGCCAAGATCACACCGGGCCTCCGTTCCCCCTCTGTCCCAGTCGCTCCGGCGTTAGAGATTGCGCAGGCGGAAGAGCACCAGGCCAGCCGCACCTGCCACACCCACCAGTCCGGACCCGAGCCACACCATGGCACTGCGCGGCTCCGGCTGGGGCTTGAGCGTGGCGCTGCTCCGCGCACCGGTGCCGGTGCTGTACGGCGTCCACGCCGAGTGGGCCCGGGGTGTGCTGTTCAGTGGCGCGCCGCCAGCTTGGCTGCCGGGCGCCGCACCTGCCGCCGGGTTTGTGGCCGGGCCGGTGGAATGCGACTGCTGGGCCGCCGGAGCCTTTGCGGATTCACTGGACGCAGCGGCGACGGAACCAGCCGGCGTTTGGCTGGCATCTGCAGCGGCGGGGGTCCCTGCGGCCGTGGTCCCCGGAACGGCCGGGGCAGTGGGGACTGTCGTCGCTGCGGCGGCGGACGCCGCCGGTGACGATGCCGGGCCGGTCTGCGATGCCGCGGCGCCATATTTCGTTTGCGTTGGAGCGGCTGCAGGTGCGGTGCCGGTGGATGGAGCCGCAGGAGGGGTACTGCCCGTCGGAGCGTAGGAAGGCGACGGTGTTGGGGTGGGGACCGCCGTCGCGGTCGGGGAAGGGGTAGCCGTTACCGCCGGAAGGAGTGCCGGGGGCAAAGACAGCACCAGGGCGGAGGGCGATGCCGACGGACGCGGAACAGCGGTCTCCTGCGCGGACTTGTCCTTGCCTGACCCCTTGCCGCTGGAGTCCTTCCCGTCCCTGTCCTGGCCCGGCGCTGCCTGCAGGGCCTTACCGGCGCTGCCCCGCTCGGATGCCTCCGGCGGCTGGGAGCCTGTTTCCTGCGCCAGCGGGATTGTCCGGGTGCCGGGATCAGCCAGCCCTTCGTCTGCTTGGGACGCCGTGGCGCCTGTGGCTAGAACCAGTACCGCTCCGATCGCCGCTGCATAACTGCCGCGCCGGATTCCCCCATGGATACCGGTCCGGGATATTGAAAGCTCGGACCTGTTGTGAACCATAGTCATCGACCCTAACCATGGAGCAGAAGGAATTGAAAGCCGGTGAAACGGGGTTGGACCAACCGCCGGATGCGCCGTTTGCACTCAACCTCGGGCTGACCAGCGAAGACGTTCAGCTTGCGAGGTTCCGGATCTGTTGTTGCGTGTCGGACACCACGGCGGCGAGCCCGTTGCCGGCAACCCAGCCACCCACCACGGCAAGGCCGCCCGCCGCGTTGCAGGCTTCACGAATGGCCGCCACCCTCGCGCGGTGGCCGACGGCCGCGAACGGCAGGGCCCCGCGCCAGCGGACCACGTCCCAGTCAAGGATGGTTTCCCTGCTGATGTCCACACCCAGCAGGGCTGAGGCGTCGCACAGTGAGGCGGCCAGGAGTTCATCGTCCGTTTCGGGACCGGCCGGCTGCCCCCCAGCGCCGTCCACGCGGCCATACGACAGCCGCAGGACGTGCCGGCCGGGGCCCGCAGCTGCAGCCAGCCAGTCCCACTTGCCCGTGGCGTGCGTCAGCGCCTTCGCCGCAATCCCCGGGGTCTGCGGTGCCACCAGGACGCCCGTGCCGCGGGGGCGGCGGTCGAGGGCGGGATTGTCCAGCACCAGGGTCACGAGCTTGACGTCGGGCCCGGGTGCCGGTTTCTTGCCGGCGACGGCGGGCACCGGCCCGGCCAGGAGGTCGACGGCGGCTGGACCGTCCACCGCCACCACCAGCAGGTTCGCGTCGAAGGCCGAGCCGGTCGACCGTATGTGCCACCCGTCCAGAGTGCGGTTTATAGCGACGGCGGGTGTGCCGGACAGCAGGGCGACTCCCTCCCCGCGAACGGCTTCCATCAGCGCGGTGACCAGCGTGTGCATGCCGCCTTCCAGGCCGGCGACGGCGGAGCCTGCTTTGGCGGGTCGCCTTTCAGCGGACGCAGCTGCCGGGGCGGCGCTGCGCCGCTGGGCGGCAATGGCGGCTGCGAGGGAACCGTGCTGCCGGAGGCGGGCGCGGAGCCCGGGAGCCACCATGTCAACGTCCAGCAGCCCGGGATCGGCCGAGTGGACGCCGCCCACCACGGGGGCGACCAACCGCTCCAGGACGCGGGTGCCCATCCGGGCATGGACCAGCGCTGACACGCTGGTCACCTCCTGCCGGTTTCCCACCGAGGCCGGCAGGATCCGGTCCAAGGACGCCCGGAGGGAACCCAGCAGCCCAAGGGAACGCCGGACCTCCGGGTCCCAGGGGTTGGCGGGGATGCCCAGCACACCCGTCTTAGGCAGTTCCCGCGGACCTTCCGGCAACTGGACCCACGCACCTCCCGGCCGGGGACTAACGATGTTGCCGCCAAGCCCAAGCTCGGCGGCCAGGCTTGCGACGGCGCCGGACCTTGTGGCGAAGGACTCGGCGCCGCTGTCCAGGGTGAGGCCGGCCACCACATGGCTGCCCACGCAGCCGCCCCACTCATTGCCGGCTTCAAGGACGGTGACCCGGTATCCCGCGAGAGCCAGTTCCCGCGCGGAGAGCAGCCCGGAGATGCCGCCGCCCACCACCAGCGCGGTCTGTGCCGTGGCCGGCGCGCTGCCCACGGACTACTCCGGGGAAATGGAGTGGATGAGCTTTACCACCCGGGTCAGGACATCGGGGTCCGTCTCAGGGGGCACGCCGTGGCCCAGGTTAACAACGTGTCCGGGTGCGGACGAGCCTGCCGCAATGACCTCGCGGACATGGGCTTCAAGGATTTCCCAGGGGGCCGGAAGCAGGGCGGGATCAATGTTTCCCTGCAGCGGTACGGTGCCGCCCAGGCGGCGGTTGGCTTCGTCAAGGGGCAGCCGGTAGTCCACGCCCACCACGTCGACACCCACATCCTTCATGGCCACCAGGAGCTCCGAAGTGCCGGTGCCGAAATGGACCAGCGGGGCGCCGAGGTGCCGCACGTGGTCCAGCGCACGGGTTGAGGCAGGCGCGACGTACCGGGTGTAGTCGGCCAGGCCCAAAGATCCGGCCCAGGAGTCGAACAGCTGGCCCGCGGAGGCTCCCGCCTCAAGCTGTGCGCGGAGGAACATCCCGGACGCGTCGGCAGCCCAGCTGGCCAGGGCAGACCAGGTCTCCGGGTCGGCGTGCATCATGGTGCGCGGCCCCAGGTGGTCGCGGGAGGGCTTGCCCTCCACCATGTAGGCAGCCAAAGTGAACGGGGCGCCGGCAAAACCGATCAGGGGGGTCTTGCCGAGCTCGGCCACCGTCAGCCGGACGGCTTCCCGGATGGGTTCCAGCGCCTCCCAGGTCAGCTGCGGCAGCGCTGCCACGTCGGCTGCCGTGCGGACGGGCTTATCAAGGACAGGACCTACTCCCGGAACGATGTCCACGCCAACGCCGGCGAGCTTCAGCGGGATGACGATATCGGAGAAGAAAATGCCTGCGTCAACGTCGTGCCGGCGGACCGGCTGGAGGGTGATCTCAGACGCCAGCTCCGGCCGCAGGCAGGAGTCCAGCATGGCTATGCCCTCACGGACCTTGAGGTACTCGGGCAGGGAACGCCCCGCCTGCCGCATGAACCAGACGGGACGGCGGGAGGGTTTGCCGCCGCGGTAGGCAGTGATGAGCGGGGAGTCCGCGGTGCGGCCGTCCAGCAGCGGATGGTCAGCGGCAAGGGCGCCGGCAGCAGAGACGGCAGGGCTAGAAGTCATGCCATTGATTCTGCCGAAGATCAGCGCCAAAAGATAACGACAGCCTGTCATCCCGCAGCCAAATTTCCCGCCGTAGCAGGAATCACAAGCCCAGGTACCCCCGGGACCGGGCAGGGAGTTGTTCTACCGAGGAACGAAAAAGCTATGATTGGTCTGCTGTGGTTCTTTTTTCATTGGTGGCTACACACGCCGACATCGACCTTGAGACCGTTGCTCAGTTGAGCAACGGTTCCTCTGGGATTGCCACAAACGCCCTCTCCGGATCGCCGGCGGTGACAGGCGCAGTCGTCCTCGCCACCTGCAACCGCTACGAGATCTATGGCGAGGCGCCCCATCCGGATGATGTAGAGGCCGCGCGCGCGGCGCTTGTCGCCCAGATCAGCGAGGCCAGCGGACTAAGCGAACCGCTGGTATCCCGCTCCTTCAGCACCCGCACCGGCCCTGAAGTAACCCAGCACCTCTTCGCCGTCAGCGCAGGGCTGGACTCCGCCGTCGTCGGTGAACGGGAAATCGCAGGCCAGGTACGCCGCGCACTCATCACCGCCCAGCATGAAGGCACCGCAAGTGCGGGTCTGGTCCGGCTGTTCCAGGCCGCCTCCAAAACCGCAAAGGACGTAGGCGCCCAGACGGCGCTCGGTTCGCGCGGCCTGTCCATCGTGTCCGTCGCCCTGGACCTTGCAACAGATCTTTCTGAAAACCAGGACTGGTCCACCAAGAAGGTGGTGGTCTTCGGGACCGGAGCCTACGCCGGCGCCACCATGGCATTGCTCCGCGAACGCGGCTGCACGGACATCTCCGTCTTCTCCTCCTCCGGCCGGGCGGAAGCGTTCGTCGCCACGCGCGGCGGCACCGCCCTCGACGAGGATTCCCTCAATCCCGCCGTTGCCGCTGCGGACGTCATGATCGGCTGCAGCGGTTCAGACGCCCGGGTGGAGGCCGATGAACTGGCCCAGGTCCGCGCCAACTCCCCGCAGCCGCTGATCGCCATCGACCTGGCCCTCACCCACGACTTCGACCCCGCCGTCGGCGATCTGGACGGCGTCGAACTCCTCACCCTGGAATCGGTCCGCCTCGCCGCGCCGCAGGAACAGGCCGAATCGCTGGCCCAGGCAAGCAGCATCGTCAAGGGTGCCGCCACGGCTTTTGAACAGGAACGCGAGGCCCGGTCCGTGGATTCCGCCATTGTTGCCCTCCGCCGCCACACCATGAACGTCCTGGACGCCGAAATGGAAAAAGTCCGGGCCCGGCACGGCTGCACCGCCGCTGCCGAGGAAGTGGAGTTCGCACTCCGCCGCATGGTCAAGCAGCTGCTGCACGTTCCTACGGTCCGTGCCCGGGAACTGGCGGCCAACGGCCAACAGGACGAGTACGTGGCGGCCCTGGAGGCCCTCTACGGCATCACCGTGGAGCAGCCCGCCGCCCGCCCGTCCGCCCAGGCAGATTGCCCAGTGGACCATCGGGGCCTCGAAAGCGCCTGAACCACACATGCCCTATCAGATATGGCTCCGAAAATCCTGTTTTGGGAGCCATATCTGATAGAGCAGCGGGTCAGTAAACGGGCTTGTGCGGTTCCACCTCGCGCACCCATGAGAGGATGCCGCCGTCGAGATGGCTGACGCGCTGGTAGCCCGCCTTCTGCGCTGCCGCCAGGACGTTGGCCGACCGTGTCCCTGCCTTGCAGAGAAACACGATGTCCCGGTCCTGCGGAATTTCCGCCCACGCGTCGCCGGCCAGGATCCGGCCCTGCGGGATCAGGACTGCGCCGTCGATCCGGACGATCTCGAATTCACCGGGCTCCCGTACGTCCACCAGCTCAAAATCCTTGAGCCCGGCTTTCCGGGACGCCAGCATGGTGGCCAGCTGCGTTGCGGTCACAGTGTGTTCGGTGTCCGACGGCGCCGCCGGCGTGATGCCGCAGAAGGCCTCATAGTCCGTCAGCTCCGTGATGGGTTCCGCCGCGGGATCCTTCGATACCCGGATCTCCCGCCAGCTGCCGCCCAGGGCGTCGAACAGCGCCACACGGCCCAGGAGGGAACGTCCGACGCCGGTGATCAGCTTGACTGCCTCCGTAACCATCAGCGACCCCACGGCCGCGCACAGCATGCCGAAGACTCCACCCTCGCCGCAGGAGGGAACAGAGCCTGCGGGCGGCGCTTCGGGGTAGAGATCGCGGTAGGTGGGGCCGTGCTTTTCCCAGAACACGCTGACCTGGCCGTCGAACCGGAAGATGGAGCCCCAGACGTAGGGCTTGCCCAGGATGGCTGCGGCGTCGTTAACCAGGTAACGGGTGGCAAAGTTATCCGCCCCGTCAAGGATCAGGTCGTAGCCGGCGAACAGTTCCAGGGCGTTGGAGGCGTCCAGCCGGACATCGTGGAGGCGGACGTCCACCAGCGGGTTGAGCGCGGCGATGGCGTCCCTGGCCGATTCGATCTTGGGCCTGCCGACGTCGGCCACACCATGGATGACCTGGCGTTGCAGGTTGCTGAGGTCAACGGCGTCGTCGTCAATGATCCCGATGGTTCCCACGCCGGCCGCCGCCAGGTAAAGCAGCGCAGGTGATCCCAGCCCGCCGGCACCGATCACCAGGACTTTCGCGTTCTTGAGCCGCCGCTGCCCAATGGTCCCGATCTCGGGAATGATGAGGTGCCGCGAATAGCGCTCCACCTCGGCAGGGGTCAGCTCACCAGCCGGTTCCACCAGGGGATCCAGGGAAACAGAGGAAACATTTGCGGTGAAAGTCGAAGCCATACTTCAATGTATGCCCAGGGATACCGCCGGGTCATATTACCCCGCAGTAAAGTGGAGCTAACCGCAATGGAAAGAAGGACAACCGTGGTCCCTGAAGCACGGGCTGACCGCCCTCCCGCCGCCGAACCGCAGGCGACCCCGCGGCCGGCAGGCCAGCGCTCCGCCCGGCTGCCGCGCGACGAGCGCCGCGCCCAACTCCTTTCCGCAGCGCAGGAAGTCTTCGTGGCCAACGGCTACCACGGAGCCGCCATGGACGAGATCGCCGAGACGGCCCACGTCAGCAAACCCGTCCTGTACCAGCACTTCCCTTCAAAGCGGGACCTGTACCTGGCACTGCTGGAAAGCCACTTGGCCTCCCTGACCGAGCTCATGCTGGGTGCCCTGAACTCCACCACGGACAACAAGGAACGCGTGCAGGCCGTGATGCGGGCCTACTTCCGCTTCATCGCCAATGACGACCAGGCCCACCGGCTGGTCTTCGAATCGGACCTGATCAACGATCCGGATGTCAGTTCCAGGCTGGAAACATTCAACCGGACCTTCGCGGACGCGATCGCACGCGTCATTGCCGAGGACACCAAGCTCCCCCATCTCGAAGCCGAACTCCTGGGCCGGGGGCTGGCAGGAATGGCCCAGGTCAGCGCCCGCTACTGGCTTGAAACGGACGGCAACCTGGACCTCGATGTGGCCAGCGACCTCATCTACCGTTTAGCTTGGCGCGGAATCTCTCGCTTCCCCAAAGAGTCCTAGACTACAAATAAGACATCATCCATGAACTTTGACTGGCTGGGAGGCCCCTGTGGAAATTAAGATCGGCGTTCAGAACGTTGGCCGCGAGATTGTGCTCGAATCGACCCAGGACGCCGAGACGGTGGCCAAGGTTGTGGGCGAAGCCATCAATGCCGGCAGCGAGCTGCGGCTGACCGACGACAAGGGACGCCTGATCATTGTTCCCGGCAATGCCCTCGGCTATGTGGAAATCGGCGCCGAAGAGGTCCGCCGCGTAGGGTTCGGCCAGTTCTAGCCCGGAACCACGGACGTCCCTAGGAGATCCATGCTTTCCCTGACCATCGTTGTTCTGGCAGCGGTTGCCGCAGGCTTCATCGTCTGGGCGAATGACAGGCGGCACGCCAAGTATGGCGCCGGCCTGCCCGCAGGCGTTGCCGTCGTTGCCGGGGTCTTGACCTGGATCATCCTGATGATGGCAGGCTTTGGCTACCGGCCGGGCCTGACGTGGCTCCCGTGGGTCCTGCCCATCGTCCTTGGAGTTGCCGCCGCCGTGGCCGCGGTCCTCTACCTGGGCCGCAGCCGCGCCCGTCTGGACACGCAGCGGCTCACTGCCATCCTTCGCCGCTAGGACCGGGAACTATCCCGAAAACACGCGTGGCCGCCGCCCTCCGGGGCGGCGGCCACGCTCACTTAAGCGGCTTGGCGGCTAGCTTCCGGGGTAGCGCGACGGTTCCGCCTTCGCCCCCACGGCGGCCGCCGCCTCGCTGGCTCCTGCCGCAGCGGTGAGGTCCCGTCCGGTCACCTGCCCGCCTGCGTCATGCGAGGTGTAGCGGATGAAGACGCGGTTGTAGCGCCAGTCCAGGTCCGGGTGGTGGTTCTGTTCCTCAGCAATGCGTCCGACGGCGGCAATCAGCTCGAGTGCGGCAGCCGCCGTCGGCGTCTTGAAGACGGTGACCAGCCCGCCGTCGTGGTACCGCCAGTCGGGCAGCCCGGCGAGGGCCTGGTGGATCTGTTCCTGGGGAAGGGCATCTTTGCCGGCCACTGCTGCTCCTTGCTTGAGGGGCATCAGCCGGCACGGTCCCGGCCTAGAGGAACTCGGCCCGGCCTTCCATTGCCGACGATGCCAGCGCGTGTTCGCGGCGGGGAATGCGGCCCGCCGCTTTCGCCAGCCTACCGGCGATGACGGCGTGTTTGAATGCCTCCCCCATCAGGGCCGGATTCTGCGCCCGCGTGACCGCCGTGGCCAGCAGCACGGCGTCGCAACCGAGCTCCATGGCCAGGGCGGCGTCGGAGGCCGTACCGATCCCGGCGTCCAGGACCACCGGGACGGAGGCGCGGGAGACGATCAGCTCGATGTTGTGCGGGTTCAGGATTCCCAGTCCCGTGCCGATGGGCGCTCCCAGCGGCATCACGGCGGTGGCGCCGAGGTTCTCCAGCCGCAGCGCCAGGACCGGATCATCATTGGTGTACGCAAACACCTTGAAGCCGCGGTTCACCAGCTGTTCGGTGGCCTCCACCAGCTCGACGGCGTCGGGAAGGAGGGTGTGCTCGTCGGCAATGACCTCGAGCTTCACCCAATCCGTTTCCAGCGCCTCGCGGGCGAGTTCGGCAGTGAGGACGGCGTCCCGGGCAGTGAAGCAGCCGGCGGTGTTCGGCAGTACCCGGATGCCGTGGTCCACCAGGAGCTGGAACAGCGAGCCCGTCTCCGCCGTCGAGTAGCGCCGCATTGCCACGGTGGTCAGGGACGTGCCGGAGGCCAGGAGTGCTGCGCCAAGCCCGTCGAGGCTCGGGGCGCCCCCAGTCCCCATGATGAGCCGGGACGCCAGGGGCACCCCGTCGATAACCAGGGCATCGTCCAGGTTGGCAACGGCCGTGGTGGTCAGGGTATCGGATTCGGTCATCGTGTCAGCCTCCCTGCACTGCCGTGACAAGCTCGACGTCGTCACCGTCGGCGAGCGCCGTGGCGAACCATTGGCTCCGGGGAACAACCTGTGCGTTGTGCGCCACGGCGACACCCAGCCTGTTCCCGTCCTTGGCCTGGCCGTCAGCCCCCACGGTACGGCCGGTGACCTCGCTGATGAGGGTGGTGATGGAGGCCCCCTCAGCCACCGTATGGTGGTTTCCGTTCAGGGTGATATTCATGCTGTCTCCTTGATGTTGACGCTTGCAGCGGAGGTTTCGCGGCCGGAGAAGCGGCCAGGGTCGAACGTTTTCCAGCGGGGGTCCGCGGTGCCGTCCATCAGGTCCCGGCAGATGGCGCCGGCTGCGGGTGACAGGAGGACGCCGTGCCGGAAGAATCCGGTGGCCATGATCAGGCCGGCGATGTGCCCGCCCGGGTTGGAGCCCGGAGCGGCGGGCACCCTGCCCAGCAGCGGGGCGTTGTCCGGGGTCGCCGGCCGGGCCCGCGCCGTACATTCAAGCAATTCCAGCTCGGCCACGGCCGGGACCAGGACCTGCGCGTCCCGGAGTAGCTGATAGACGCCGCCTGCGGACACCGTTCCGGCAGCGGACCGGAGGGCTTGCGGGGGTACGGCACCGGCCCCGGCGAGGGCATCCTCACGCTGGGTGGCTCCGATCACCACCGTTCCGTCCTCCCGGGGGACGATGTACACCGGCACGCCGCGGACCAGGCCGCGGACGGTGGCCGTCACCAGCGGCCGGAGGTGCTGCGGTACGGCGAGGCGGAGGATGTCCCCGTAGACCGGCCGCAGCGGCAGGTGCAGGCCCGCGGGCAAGTCCATCAGCGCAGCGGCATCCAGTCCATTGGCCACCACGGTTTCTCCGGCCAGCACTGTGCCGCCGCCGGCGAGCCGGGCTCCCGCAACAGTGCCATCAGCCCACAGCAGGCCCAAGGCCCTGTCCGGCACCGCGTAGCCTTCCGCTGCGCCCGCAACTGCGGGGCCGCGGCCGGCGGCTTCCCCGGCGAGGGCGTTGCGAAGGCAGGACACCAGGAGCCGGGGATCCACCTGGTGGTCCGCGGGGGTGTCGAGGGCACACGCGATGGCGGGGCTGAGCAAAGGTTCCCGCCGCCGCGCCTCGCGGACGGTCAACGGCTCAACAGCCAGGCCATTGGCCTGCTGGACCGCGCGCAGGTCCATCAAAGCCCGGCGGTCGGCGGCGTCGGCACCCACGGCGAGGGTCGGCGTCGTCAGGTACCCGGTTTTCTCCCCGGACGCACAGGCCAGGTCCGCGATGAAGCCGGGCCACCGGGCGGAAGAGGCCAGCATCAGGTCCAGGAGGTCCTCTTCCTGGTAGTGCAGCTCGCTCACCGGTGCGAGCATCCCGGCGGCCGCCCAGCTGGCGCCGGAGCCGGGGGCGTCGTCGATCAGCGCGACGCTGCGGCCTGAGCGCTGTGCTTCCCAGGCGATCGCGTGGCCCACCACTCCGCCGCCGATGACTGCGACGTCGGCCCTGATGGTGCCGTTGGGGGGCTGCGGGGGTGCTGTGTTGGGGGTGCCCATGTGTCTCCTTCCCTACGCCGGAATTACCCGGATCAGGTCAAGCGGTCGGCTCTGACGCCCTCTCAGCCCGGCGCTTTATGACAGCTGCCGCAGGCTCCCGCAGTACGAGGCAAGTGTAGAGGAACTAGGCTTGCAGCCATGAATGTGTCCCACTCCGCTGCCGCTGCCGGCGCCTCCGCAACCGATGCCTTCACCACCGCCGAGGGAACCGCAGGGCTCAAGTCTGCCCGCCTCTATCTGTGTACTGACGCCCGCGCTGACCGCGGTGACTTCGCGGATTTCGTGGATGCCGCCTTCACCGGCGGAGTGGACATTATCCAGCTCCGCGACAAGACCATCGAGGCTGCCGAGGAGCTGGAACTGCTGGCCGTCCTCAGGGAGGCTGCGCAGCGCCATGGCCGGCTGTGGGCAGTGAATGACCGCGCCGACGTCGCGGTGTTGTCCGGCGCGCCGGTGTTCCACATCGGGCAAAAGGACCTCCCCCTGCCCGCGGCACGCACCCTGCTGAACGGCAACGCCGCCATTGGACTCTCCAGCCACACCCCGGAACAGGTTGATGCCGCACTCGTTGCCGCCGCAGGGCCTGCCGGATTGGACTATTTCTGCGTGGGGCCGGTCTGGGCCACCCCCACCAAACCGGGCCGGGCCGCCGTGGGACCGGAGCTGGTGAAATACGCTGCGGCAGCCGCGGCCAAAGCCGGCAACGAGGTGCCGTGGTTCGCCATCGGCGGCATCGACCACTCCAATATCAGCGAGGTGGTGGAAGCGGGAGCCCGGAGGATTGTGGTGGTGCGGGCCATCACCGAAGCGGCGGATCCCGCCGCGGCGGCGGCCTCACTCCTGGCCGTTTTGGACGCTGCCGCGTCCTGACCTGCCGGTGGGGCAACACGGCCCTGCCTTCTATCCCGCCAATGGCCTGCATATTCGGCGGTCTTCGGGCTAGGCTGATTTTCGTGTCACACCATCGGCTGGCTCCCAACGTCCATGAGCACAACAACGCGCTGGAAGAGGCCCTGGGCGCGCTGCGGACCGAGCTGGAGCTGCCCGGGCCATACCCTGAGCACGCGGTCCGGGACGCCGAAGCGGCCGTGGCCGCGCTGGAGCTTCCGTCCCACGACCTGACCGGGGTCGAATTCATCACCATCGATCCGGCCTCGTCCACGGACCTGGACCAGGCGCTGTTCATAGAGGCCGACGGCGACGGCTACCACGTGTTGTACGCCATCGCCGACGTTCCGGCCTTCGTGAAGCCGGGCGGACCGCTGGACCAGGAAACGCGGCGCCGCGGGCAGACCTTCTACGCCCCCGACGGCCGGATTCCGCTGCATCCGGAGGTCATCAGCGAAGGGGCGGGGAGCCTGCTGCCTGGCCAGGAGTGCCCGGCCTTCGTCTGGGACTTCCGCCTGGACGGCAATGCCGAAGTCACCTCTGCCACAGTCAGACGGGCACGGATGCGCAGCCGCGCCAAGCTGAGCTACAAGGGCGCGCAGGCCCAACTTGACACCGGTACCGCATCCCCGGTCCTGCAGCTGCTGAAAGAGGTTGGCCTCAAGCGCGTGGAGCTGGAACGCGCCCGTGACGGCGCCAGCCTGAACATGCCGGAGCAGGAGATCGTCCAGCTCCCCGACGGCGGATACCGCATCGCCGCCGCGCCGCAGCTGCCCGTGGAGGACTGGAACGCCCAGATTTCGCTCATGACGGGCATGGCTGCCGCGCAGCTCATGCTGGACGGCAAGGTGGGCATCCTGCGGACCATGCCCGCGCCGGACGAACGCTCCCTGAACCACTTCAAACTCCAGACGGAGGTGCTGGGGAAACCGTGGGACGGCGAGGTCAGCTACGGCGAGTACCTGCGCAGCCTGGACCCCACCGAACCGCGGCAGCTGGCAATCATGCACTCGGCGGGGATGCTGTTCCGCGGAGCCTCCTACACCGCTTTTGACGGCAGCGTACCGGAGGCTGCTGTGCAGGCCGCCATCGGCGCGGCCTACGCGCACACCACCGCTCCCCTGCGCCGGCTGGTGGACCGCTTTGTGCTGGTGATCTGCGAGGCTCTCAGTAACGGCGGCAACGTTCCTGGCTGGGCGCGGCAGGCCCTGCCGACGCTTCCCGAGATCATGGCCGGCTCGGACCAGCTGGCGTCCCGGATGGAGCGGATGGCGCTGGATACCGTGGAGGCCGCGCTGCTGGTCAACCATGTGGGCCAGGAGTTCGATGCCATCGTCATCTCCGGCTCGAAGCCCCAAAAGGACAACGGCAACGGCGGCAGCCCCCGCAATGGGAATGGGAAGAACGGAAACGGGAAGAACGGAAACGGCAACGGCGGTTCCGGCATCATCCAGATCGCCGAACCTGCCGTAACAGCCCGCTGCGCCGGCGACCTGGAGTCCGGCACCAAGGTCCGCGTCCGCCTGCTTTCCTCCGATATTGCCACCCGCGAGGTCCACTTCGAACTGGTCGCCTGACGCCCGTTGCGGGCCCGGCTTCCCGCCCCGAAGGGTGCAAAAGCCGGTATTGCGGCACTGTACGGCTAGACTGGAGAAGTAGAAATGGATGCCCGGTCGTTGATTTCCTTGATTTGAAACCAACAAGCCCGCCCCTACGCGATCTTGAGATTTGCCCGCTGGTCACCAGTGCCAGCATTAGATAGCCCGCGATCGGCTTCCACTGGAAATGCTTGTGCGCCCGAGCGTGCTCCGGACCGGCCTTGCGGCCGGCCCGTCGAGCAGGCAGCGCCAATGCCCAAATGAATAAGGAAACTCCCTGTGAGTGAATTGCATACCCACCAGCTTCTGACGGACGAGACCGGCACCGAGGTGATTGAGCCGGAAGAGACCATCATCTCGGACGAGAAGCCGCACGAAATCGCGGAGAAGTCCTTCTCCGACTACAACGTCCGCGAGGACATCGTCGAATCGCTTGCCGACGCCGGGATCACCCACCCCTTCCCCATCCAGGCCATGACCCTGCCGGTGGCACTGTCCGGGCACGACATCATTGGCCAGGCCAAGACCGGCACCGGCAAGACCCTCGGTTTCGGCATCCCCGCCCTGCAGCGCGTCATCGGCCAGGACGACCCCGGCTACGCCAAGCTGGCGGTCCCGGGTGCACCACAGGCCCTGGTGATTGTCCCCACCCGCGAACTGGCAGTCCAGGTGGCCAACGACCTGCAGACCGCATCCCGCAAGCGCAACGCGCGCATCGCCACTATCTACGGCGGCCGTGCCTACGAGCCGCAGGTGGAAGCGCTGAAGCAGGGCGTGGAGGTTGTGGTGGGCACCCCCGGGCGCCTTATCGACCTGTACAAGCAGAAGCACCTGAGCTTGAAGAACGTCAAGATCGTGGTCCTGGACGAGGCCGACGAGATGCTGGACCTCGGGTTCCTGCCCGATGTCGAGACCCTCATCGCCGCCACCCCGGCCGTCCGGCAGACGCTGCTGTTCTCCGCCACCATGCCCGGCCCGGTCATCGCGATGGCCCGGCGATACATGACGCAGCCCACCCACATCCGCGCCGCCGATCCGGACGACGAGGGGCTGACCAAGCGCGATATCCGCCAGCTGATCTACCGCGCTCACAGCATGGACAAGACCGAAGTGGTGGCCCGCATTCTGCAGGCCCGGGGCCGCGGACGCACCATCATCTTCACCAAGACCAAGCGCACCGCCGCCAAGGTGGCAGAGGAACTGGTGGACCGCGGCTTCGCCGCCGCCGCCATCCACGGCGACCTGGGCCAGGGTGCCCGCGAGCAGGCCCTGCGCGCCTTCCGCAACAACAAGGTGGACGTCCTGGTGGCCACCGACGTAGCGGCCCGCGGCATCGATGTGGAGGACGTAACCCACGTCATTAACTACCAGTGCGTGGAAGACGAAAAGATCTACCTGCACCGGGTGGGCCGCACCGGCCGCGCCGGCAACAAGGGCACCGCCGTCACCTTCGTGGACTGGGACGACATGCCGCGCTGGGGACTGATCAACAAGGCCCTGGGGCTGAGCGTGCCCGAGCCTGTCGAAACCTACTCCTCCTCGCCGCACCTCTACACCGACCTGGACATTCCCGAAGGCACCAAGGGCCGGCTGCCGCGCGACAAGCGCACCCTTGCCGGTGTGGACGCCGAGGTCCTGGAGGACCTGGGCGAAACCGGGAAGAAGAACAGCCGCGGCGGCGGCCGCGGGGACGGCCGTGACCGTGCCGGGCGCGGACGCCAGGATTCCGGCAGCCGCGAAGGTGGCCGTGAAGGTGGCCGTGGCGGCGAGCCCGCTGGCCGCTCCGGTGAGCGCCGTCGTCGTACGTCAGGCCCGGCGGCAGCCTCCGCGCCCGCCGGCGAAGCTGGACAGAACGACGGCGAGCAGCCCACGCGTGCCCGCCGCCCCCGTACCCGCACCCGCCGCCGCAACGGCGAAGTGGTTGCCGGCACTGACAAGGGCGCACAGCCTGGCACCGAGGGCTAACTGCCCCGATGACTGACACTGTTTGGGCGCCGGACGGCGGCAGCCTGGTGGTGCACGCGGACAACGCGGAGTACCTCCCCACGCTGCCGGACGGCGCCTTCACACTGATTTATGTGGATCCGCCCTTCAACACCGGCAGGCCACAACGGCGCCAGGAAACCAGGATGGTGGCCAACGCCGAGGGCGGCGGCGACCGCGTGGGCTTCAAGGGCCGCTCCTACGACACCATCAAGGGTGCTTTGCACCGTTACGACGACGCGTTCAGCGACTACTGGTCCTTCCTGGAGCCGCGGCTCGTGGAGGCGTGGCGACTGTTGGCCGAGGACGGGACGCTGTACCTGCACCTCGACTACCGCGAGGTGCACTACGCCAAGGTGATGCTGGATGCCATCTTCGGCCGGGAATGCTTCCTGAACGAGATCATCTGGGCTTATGACTACGGCGCCCGCGCCAAAAACCGCTGGCCCACCAAGCACGACAACATCCTTGTGTACGTCAAGAACCCCGCCAAGTACCACTTCGACAGTGCCGAGGTGGACAGGGAACCGTACATGGCTCCCGGCCTCGTCACCCCCGCCAAACGGGAACTGGGCAAGCTGCCCACGGACGTCTGGTGGCACACCATCGTCTCCCCCACCGGCAAGGAAAAAACCGGCTACCCCACGCAGAAGCCGGAGGGCCTGGTCCGCCGCGTCGTCGCCGCTTCAAGCCGTCCCGGCGACTGGTGTCTGGACTTCTTCGCCGGCTCCGGAACCCTGGGTGCGGTGGCGGCCAAGCTGGGCCGCAAGTTCGTCTGCGTGGACCAGAACCAGCCCGCGGTGGACATCATGGCGAAACGGCTGGGCGCGCACGCCACGCTCGTCAGCCGGCAGCCCGGCTAAGCGTCAGGAACGGACGACGGCGGTCCCCGTACCCAGTTCCTCGATCCTGGCCAGGGCTTCCGGGGACGTGAGGTTCTCGCCCAACAGGTTGGGTTTGCCGGTGCCGTGGTAATCGGAGGAACCGGTCACCAGCAGGTCGTGCTTCGCGGCCAGCCGCCGGAGGAAGGCCCGCCCTTCCTCCGCGTTGTCCCGGTGGTCGATCTCCAGGCCTGCCAGGCCGGCGTCGATCATCTCCAGGTAGGTGCGCTCCCCCACGGTCCTGCCCCGAGCGGTCGCCACCGGATGGGCAAACACCGGGACGCCGCCGGCGGCGCGGACAAGTTCGACGGCGGTGGCGGGGTCGGGCGCGTAGTGCTGGATGAAGTAGCGCGACCGCGAGGTGAGGATGGTGGCGAAGGCCTCGGAGCGGTCCTCCACCACACCGGCGGCCACGAGGGCGTCGGCGATGTGGGGACGGCCGAGGGTGGCGCCAGGCGCCACATGGTGTATGACGTCGTCCCAGGTGAGCGGATAGTCCTCGGCAAGGAGCGTGACCATCCGCTCGGCACGCGTGAGGCGGGCGTCCTTGGCCTTGGTGATTTCCTCCAGCAGGCCGGCGTGTGCGGGGTCGTGCAGGTAGCTCAGGAGGTGAACGCTGATGCCTTCAGCGGTCCGGCAGGACACCTCCATCCCGGGCACCAGGGCCACGCCATGCTCAACAGCCGCCGCGGATGCTTCCTCCCATCCGTCTGTGGAGTCGTGGTCAGTCAGTGCCACCACGTCCAGCCCGGCGCGGGCGGCGGAGGCCACCACGTCGGCGGGTTTCTCCGTGCCGTCGGAAACATTGGAGTGGGCATGCAGGTCAATCCTCACCTGTCCAGACTAGTAGACCCGGCACCGCCCCCGGCGGAAGCCCGTTCGCATCGCCGCGGAGCTGGTGAGACGATGGTCCCGTGAACGATGCCGATAACACCCTGAACTCTGCTTCCCAGCCGTTGGAAGAGCGTGTCAACAACCGCTCGCAGCGGCCCAGTTCCGACGCCTTCAAGGCCTTCATGGCCAGCAACTGGGCACCGGCCAGCGAGGAGCTGCCGGGTCGTGATGCTGTTGCTGCTTATGCCGCGACCCGCCGCAAGACCATTTCCGCCAAGTTCAAGGGCGAACGCCTGGTGATCCCCGCGGGCCCGTTGAAGGTCCGCTCCAACGACTGCGACTACCGGTTCCGCCCGTATTCCGGTTTCGCGCACCTGACGGGCCTGGGCCTGGACCACGAGCCGGACGCCGTCCTGATCCTTGAGCCAGTTGAGGAGGGAAAGGGCGACGACGGCGGGCACCACAGTGCCACGCTCTACTTCCGTCCGTTGGCCGGCCGCGACACGGAGCAGTTCTATGCCGACGCGCGGTCAGGGGAATTTTGGATCGGCGCCCGGCCCACGCTGGCCGAGTTTGAGGCACGCTTGGGCCTGGCGACGGCCCACATCGACCAGCTGGAGACGGCCGTCACCAAGGATGTTGGCGCCCCGGAAATCGGCGGCATCTCCATCCGGCTGGTTCGCAAAGTGGATGAAAATATTGACGCGCTTGTGGACACCGCCCGGTACAACACCGCCAGGGATCCGGAAAACCTGGATCTGGGCGTGTTCGACGCCCTGGACGAAAAGCTCAGTGAGGCCCTCTCCGAGCTGCGCCTGCTCAAGGACGAGTGGGAGATCGAACAGATGAAGACTGCGGTGGCAGCCACCGTTGAAGGTTTCGAGGAAGTGGTGAAGTCACTGCCCCGCGCCCTTACCCATGCCCGGGGTGAACGGGTGGTGGAGGGAGCCTTCTTCGCCCGGGCACGCGAGGTGGGCAACGAAGTGGGCTACGACACCATCGCGGCAGCCGGCAACAATGCCACCGTGCTGCACTGGACCCGCAACACCGGGAAGGTCCACGCCGGCGAACTGCTGCTGCTGGACGCGGGCGTGGAGGTGGATTCCCTGTACACAGCGGATATCACGCGCACCCTGCCGGCCGGCGGGGTTTTCAGCGACGTGCAGCGCAAGGTCTACCAGGCAGTGCTGGACGCCGCGGATGCAGGGTTCGCCGCGGCCCGGCCCGGCACCAAGTTCCGCGACATCCACACTGCCGCCACCACCGTGCTGGCCGAACGGCTGTCCGAGTGGGGCCTTCTGCCTGTCAGCGTGGAAGAGGCCATCAGCCCCGAAGGCCAGCAGCACCGGCGCTGGATGCCGCACGGCACCAGCCACCACCTGGGTCTGGACGTCCACGACTGTGCCCAGGCCAAGCGGGAACTCTACCTGGACGGCATCCTCACCGAAGGCATGGTGTTCACTATCGAACCCGGCCTGTACTTCAAGGCCGAAGACCTGGCGATCCCGGAGGAATACCGCGGCATCGGTGTCCGGATCGAGGACGACATCCTGATGACCGCCGACGGCCCGGTCAACCTCAGCGCCGCCCTGCCCCGCAAGCCGGAGGACGTGGAGGACTGGATGGCCGGGATCTATCGCGACGCGGAAAGCGGCCAGTAGTACCGATCAACAAAAGCGGGGCCACCCGGCGGGGACTGGATCAGTCCTTCACCGGGTGGCCCCGCTTCTTGCTAAAGGGACGGGCCTACTGGCGCGGATCCGCCGGCCGCTGCGGGCCCTCGGCGCCCTGGCTGCCCTCGGTGCCCGGCAGGTTCTCACCCTGGGCTGTTTCGTCAGGTTGTCCGGACACGGGAGCGGTACCGGGCTCGGCGGCGGGAGCCTGGGGCAGCCGCACGCCGTACTGGGGCCGGCCATCCGGGAGGTCCGGGTAACGGACCGAACGCGCAGGCGCAGGGGCGGGCGTCTCCTCCTGGCGCGGGCCGCCGTCGTAATTCTGGCCGCCCTGCTGCTGGCCGCCGGGGTAGCCGCCGTTCTGCACGGAAGACCCCGTGGACTGGCCGTACGGGTCCTGCCAGCCGGACGGGCGCGCAGGCCCCTGCCCCGGCTGCTGGTGGTGCTGGTCCTGCTGGTACGGCTGGTTGTAGTAGTCACGCTGCGTGTACGGTCCGCTGCCCGCTGCCGCATCGGAACGGGTCATCGGGAGCTGCTGCAGGAGCCGGCGGGCCTCATGGGCGGCCTCCGGCGAAACGACGACGTCGTAACTGGTGGCAACCACCTGGCTGGTGGACGTGAAGTCCCGCTTGCCGCGCTGCATGGCGTAGGTGACGATGCCAAACAGCATGAAGAACGCGGCGCCCATCAGGACGGAGGTAAGGATGGAGAAGTACCCCGGCGACGGCGCGAAGAAGGACAGCAGCACACCGACGAACAGGCCGAACCACATGCCGCTCAGCGCCCCCGAGAGAGCCACCCGGGGGTAGCTCAGGCGCCCCGTCACCCGTTCCACCATCTTCAGTTCGTTGCCCACGATGGATACCATCTGAACCGGGAACTGCTGGTCGGCGAGGTAGTCCACCGCCTTCTGGGCATCCAGGTAAGAGGTGTAGGAGCCGACGGTGTCGCCGGTGGGAACGGCCCTGGCTTCGTCCATGCCGTTGGGGCCACCTGCCTTGGGAGCACCAAAAATGTTTGCCATACCCCCATTCTTGCCCATCACCATGGATGCTGCCTGGGAATTCAGCTAAAAGAGAGCAGACTCGGTAGCCTGTAGGAGTGAGCACAACACCTACCCGAGTCTTCGTTGCGCGCCTGCTTGGACTCGACGTCTTCGACCCGTTGGGTGACCGGCTGGGCCGGCTGCGCGATGTTGTTGTGCTGTCCCGCGGAACCCAGGGAGCCCCGCACGTGGTGGGCATCGTGGTGGAGGTTCCGGGAAAGAAGCGTGTGTTCGTTCCGATGACGCGCATTACCTCCATCGACCAAAGCCAAATCATCTGCACCGGCCTGGTGAACCTGCGGCGCTTTGAGCAGCGCGGCGCGGAAACGCTGGTGGTGGCCGAGATGTTCGACCGCCGCGTTACTCTGCGTGACGGCAGCGGCGATGCCACCATCGAAGACATCGCCATGGACCAGAGCCGTTCCGGTGACTGGTTCGTCAGCAAACTGTTCGTCCGGCGTGGACATTCGCTGTCCCCCCTCAGCCGGCTGCGCCGCAACGAGACCCTGATCATTGACTGGGCAGACGCGCTGCAGGGCCCGCGCACGGAGCCGCAGGCCGCCACCCAGTTCGTGGCAAACCACGAGGACCTCAAGCCCGCGGACTTCGCCGAGGCCCTCCAGGAAATGAGCGACAAACGCCGCTTCGAGGTGGCCAGCGAGCTTCAGGACGAGCGCCTGGCCGACGTCCTGCAGGAACTGCCCGAAGACGACCAGGTGGAGATCCTCTCCGCCCTGGACGTCCAGCGCGCCGCCGATGTGCTGGAAGAGATGGACCCGGATGACGCCGCCGACCTTCTCGGCGAGCTTCCCTCCGCGCAGGCGGAGGAGCTCCTGCAGCTGATGGAGCCGGAGGGCGCCGAGGACGTCCGGCGCCTGCTGGAATACGACGAGGACACCGCGGGCGGCCTGATGACGCCGGTGCCCGTCATCCTGCCACCGGAGGCCACCGTGGCAGAGGCGCTGGCCCATGTCCGCCGGGAGGAATTGTCTCCAGCCCTGGCCTCCTCCATCTTCATTTCCCGGCCGCCGTTGGAAACCCCCACCGGACGTTTCCTGGGCGTGGTGCACATCCAGCAGCTGCTTCGCTTTCCCCCGTACGAGCCCCTGGGAAACCTGGTGGACAAGAACCTGGAGCCTTTGTCCGACCAGGCGCATATCAGCGAGGTGGCCCGGACCCTCGCAACCTACAACCTGAACTCCCTCCCGGTGGTCAACCACACCGGCCGCCTTGTGGGGGCGGTGACTGTTGATGACGTCCTTGATCATCTGTTGCCGGATGATTGGCGCGCCCATGATGGCGAAGCCCCGATAAGAAAGCTCGGTGGACGCATTGGCTGACAACAGCGCTCCAAAGAACCCCAACCAGAGGGTCCCCGGCCGGGGTGCGGCAAAGGGCGGCAGCCTGGACACGCCGCTGAGTGGACGCCAGCGGATCCTGCCCAAGTTCTCCCCGGATCCGGACGCCTTCGGCCATGCCACCGAAGGTTTCGCCCGTTTCATGGGAACGCCGCAGTTCCTGGTGTACATGACGGTGTTCGTCGTCGTCTGGCTTGCCTGGAACACGTGGGCGCCCCTGGAGTGGCAGTTCGATTCCAAGGACCTCGGGTTCACCCTGCTGACCCTGATGCTGTCGCTGCAGGCCTCGTACGCGGCGCCGCTGCTGCTGCTGGCCCAGAACCGGCAGGACGACCGGGACCGGGTCTCCCTGCAGCAGGACCGCCAGCGTGCCGAACGCAACCTGTCCGACACCGAGTACCTCACCCGGGAACTGGCGTCGCTGCGGATCGCACTGCGTGAAGTGGCCACCCGCGACTACGTCCGGGCCGAGCTGCGGTCGCTGCTCGAAGACATCCTGGACGCGCAGGAAGAACTGCGCAGCCACGACCAGACGGGCCCGGGCAGCCACGAGTCCCCGAAGGACAAGCTGCGGGAGCAGCGCGACCGGCAGCGCAATCCCAGGACGCAGCAGATCCCCAGGATCAAACCCGGCCACTCCAACCAGGACCGTTAATGAATGAACGTACCGCCAGCCCCGGGTTGGCCGAAGCAGTCACGGCTGCGCTTTCCACCGTCATCGACCCCGAGTTGAGGCGTCCCATCACGGAACTGGGAATGGTGGACTCAGTGAAGGTCTCCGACGACGGCCGGGTCAGCCTGACCGTCCTGCTCACGATTGCCGGCTGCCCCCTCAGGGATACCATCACCGCCGACTCCGAAAAGGCGCTGGGTGCTGTAGCGGGTGTCACCGCCGTCGACGTGGACCTGAAAGTCATGGACCAGGCGCAGCGGGACGCACTGAAGGAAAAGCTCCGCGGCGCCGGCGGTCAGCGTGGCATCCCTTTCAACCAGCCCGAGTCCCTCACCAAGGTCTTCGCCGTGGCAAGCGGAAAAGGCGGTGTGGGGAAGTCCTCGGTCACTGTGAACCTTGCCTGTGCCATGGCCGCGCAGGGCCTGCGGGTGGGCATCGTGGACGCGGATGTCTACGGCTTTTCCGTTCCTGCACTGATGGGAATCAGCCAGGCGCCCACGCGCGTGGACGACCTGATCCTGCCGCCAGTCGCCTACGGCGTGAAGGTGATCTCCATCGGCATGTTCGTCACCGGCAACCAGCCCGTGGCCTGGCGCGGGCCCATGCTGCACCGCGCCCTGGAGCAGTTCCTCACGGACGTCTACTTCGGCGACCTGGATGCGCTGTTCCTCGACCTTCCGCCGGGCACCGGGGACATCGCCATTTCGGTGGCCCAGCTGCTGCCCAAGGCCGAGATCCTGGTGGTCACCACTCCCCAGGCCGCTGCAGCGGACGTCGCGGAACGCGCCGGCGCCATCGCAACCCAGACGGGCCAGAAGGTGGCGGGCGTCATCGAGAACATGTCCTACCTGGAGATGCCCGACGGCGGCCGGATGGAATTGTTCGGAAGCGGCGGCGGCGCGGTCCTCACCGAAAGGCTGACGGCCACCGTGGGTGCGGAGGTGCCGCTGCTCGGACAGATTCCCCTCGATATCCAGCTCCGTGAAGGCGGCGACACGGGTGTTCCGATCGTTATCGGCCAGCCCGGAACTCCTGCGGCTGCTGCGCTGTCAGGGATCGCCGGCCGGCTGGCATCGGTGCCGCGGGGCCTGGCGGGCATGAAACTCGGGCTTCAGCCGCGCTGACCGGCTGGCCGGTTCCTGGCCCTGGCAGGGGCTACGCGCGGGTGGATTCCTAGGTGGCTTCGGTATCGTACGGCGCAGCTTCGCCTGCGGGGAGGGACTGCACCACTCGCTGCGGCCGTGCCGGAGCCCCCTCCACGGCGGCAACGGCGGCCGCCCCTGAGACAGCAGCCACTGCGGCGGGTGCTCCTGCGCTGACGGGTTTGGCATCGTCCTCGAGCAGCGCTTCCTTGATGATGCGCCGGGGATCGTACTGGCGGGGATCGTACTTCTTCCAGTCGACATCGTCGATGTCGATGCCCACTTCTTCCTTGATCTGCTCACGGGCGCCGGACGCCATGCGGCGGACTTCCTTTACCAGGTTCGCCAGTTTCTGGGTGTATTCGGGCAGCCTTTGGGGGCCGATCACCAGGATGCCGATGAGCAGCAGAAGAAAAAACTCCGGGCCGTTGATTCCAAACACTTTAGGAAGATTACCCTCTCCGGGCTGCCGGTGACGATTTCCGTCCCGCGGGTACGGACCATGCCTGTGTCACCGGGTAAAGAGGGCCACGATGTTGTTGATCCCGCGCTGCATCCGGGCGCCCAGGGACTCCTCCGGCCCGGACCCGTCCGGTTCGTGGACCGCGGCGGCCACCCCGGCAGTGGACTGGCTGGCCAACCGCTGCAGGATCGGCACGGCGTCGTCAGCCTGGTCTGCCGGAAGGTTGGACTCGTATGTGAAGGTGCGGGCGGGTGTCCTGTAGGTGGCCGTCCACGGGGAGGTCCCGCCCAGCTGCAGCGGGCTGTCCAGCTGGGCGGATACAGCCTGGCCCTGCGTGCCGGTAGCGTGCTGCTCGGTGACGGTGGCGTAGTGCGATCCGTCGGTGAGTCGAAGTGACACAGCGGGCTGGCCGTCGATGACCACGGCCCTGGCCGATTCGAGCTGGAAGCCCATTGCCTCCAGTTCCGGGCAGGCCCAGCCCTCGGCGCGCAACCTGCCGAGCTGTTCCTTCGTGAGCGTACGGCCATCCGCGGGGGTCTGCGAGGAGACTTGGGAAAGCGCCGCCGAGGTAGCTGCCCCTGCTGCGGTTTCGGGGTCGCCGGCGGCAGCAAAGGCGCCCACGGCGAGGACGCCGGCGGCGGCGACGGTACTTCCGGCCGTCACGGCCAGCATCCGGACTGCCGTCCGCGGCGGAGGAATGTGGGCGGCGGCAGGCAGTGGCTCTGCAGCCAGCACCGATGTGCGGGCCAGTAGGCGCGCCGTCAGGTCGTCACTGGCCGGGGGGATGGGTGCCTGGCGCAGCCGCTCCAGGTACTGGCGTTCGCGGCGCATGGCCGAGGCACACTCCTGGCACTCCGAAAGATGGCCGGGGGTTCTCTGGTGCCTGCCGCCGAGAGGGAAACGGGACCTCATGCGCCGATCAGAGGATGCCCGCTATGCGCGGCATGGAAAGCTTGCGCCGCGTCTGCTGCGGACGCGGGTCCCGGTGGGCAAGCTTTTCCCGCAGCATGGTGCGGCCGCGGTGGATGCGGGACCGGACGGTTCCGAGCTTCACGCCGAGCGCCTCCGCTACCTCGTCGTAAGAGAGCCCCTCCAGGTCGCACAGGACCACGGCGGCCCGGAAGTCCGGCGGCAGTTCTTCCAGCGCGGCCTGGACGTCCAGGTCCAGGTTGTTCAGCTCAAAACTCTGCTCCGGTCCCGGCTCTCGCCCCGGCAGGCGCGACTCCGCGTCTTCGGCCAGCGCATCGAACCGGATGCGGGTCTTGCGCCGCGCCTGGTCGAGGAACAGGTTGGTGGTGATGCGGTGCAGCCAGCCGTCGAGTGTTCCAGGCTTGAAGTTGTCCAGCGACCGGAACACACGGACGAACACCTCCTGGGTGAGGTCTTCGGCGTCGAACTTGTTGCCGGTCAGGCGGTAGGCAAGCCGGTACACTTTGGCCGAGTGGTTGGTGACTACCTCTTCCCAGGTGGGACGGACCCACTCGGTGTCGGGATTGTTTGTTGCAGGGACAGGTGCCACAACTGAAGATGACATCGTCCACTCCCCTCGTGGAATGCTAACGCCCGGATACTGTTGACATCACTGATTCGGCGCCGATCACCTTTTGGATGAGCGGATAATAATCATTTCAAACTTGGCTGGGAATTTCCTGACTGCCGGACATTTCAGCCGTGGGCGCAACAGCCCGGTTCCACTGCCGTTTCGCCCGGACACAGTAGGCTGTAGGAGACATTCCCCCCTTCCGCCCAGAAAGCGAATATTCATGAGCGCCGACAAGTCCATCAGCTGGTCCTATGCAGAAGATCTGCCCGCTGAGGATGAGGTCATGCTTCGGGCACGGGAGCGCTCCTTCGAACTGGGGGTCACTGCCATCGGGCCGGGAGTCGGTGCTGTCCTCACCGTCCTCGCTGCCGCCTCCAAGGCGCAGACCGCCGTCGAAATCGGCACCGGCGCAGGGGTGTCCGGCGTATGCCTCCTTCGCGGGCTGGGGCCGCAGGCAGTCCTTACCACCATCGACGTCGACGTCGAACACCTCAAGGCTGCCCGTGAGGCTTTCACTGAGGCCGGCAGCCCCGCCAACCGCACCCGGACCATTTCGGGCCGCGCCGGTGACGTGCTGCCGCGGCTGACGGACGCGGCCTACGACCTGGTGTTCATTGACGCGGACAAGCCGGGCCTGCCCGGATACGTGGAGCAGGCCATCCGGCTCCTGAAGCGGTCCGGACTGCTGATCATCAACGATGCGCTGGACAAGGACAAAGTGGCGAATCCGGCCGGACGTGAGGCAACCACGGTGGTCCTCCGGCAGGTGGGTAAGGCCATCCGCGATGACGAACGGCTGGCCTCGGCAATGCTTCCCACCGGAGACGGCCTGCTGGTGGCCGTCAAGAAATAACGTCCGGGGCAGACCCAAAGGAAAGGACAGGGTCCGCAGCCCGGAGCTGCGGACCCTGTCCGGCACGATTATTCGGTAACGCCTACCAGGCATTCCTTGAGGTTTGCCGCTTCGGCAGCGTTCAGTTCGACCACAAGGCGCCCGCCGCCTTCGAGCGGGACGCGCATGATCAGGCTGCGGCCCTCCTTGGTGACTTCCATTGGGCCGTCGCCGGTGCGTGGTTTCATCGCCGCCATGAGGAATTCCCCTCCAATTTGTCCCAGGACTGATCAGCCCGGGCGGGCTGTGTCCGCATGTCGATCAAGCCGCTATGGCGGGTTGCTTTTACCGCCAAGGCTGCGCGTATTCTGAATGCTTTTTGTCCTTGCTTACTTATCATTATCGCGGAATTACCCGCACGTAGCTAATCGATGGACATTTTCGGTATGCCTATATTCCCGTCCTGACCTGCAGGGAGTTTCCGGAACTAGGGCGGGTAGTCGCCGCCGCCCGGCAATGGCGCCCAGGCCCACAGCCAGACGATCCATACGATCTGGAGCAGCAGGAACATGGTGACCACCGTGCCCCGGTAGGCCCTTGACCTGGACAGCAGCACCGCCCCGAGCGCCAGCGGAAACAGCGGAAGCAGCATGCGGAAGGTACTGGTTTGGGGATGCAGGAATGCCAGAAGGTAGCCCATGTAGGAGGCGCACCACAGCCGGAGTTCGACGCCGAGGCGCACCACGGGCGGAAGGAACAGCATCAGCCCGAACAGGGCAACGAAAACAAATGGCGCCAGGAGCCCGAGCACAGGACCGAAAAGGTCGACGCCGGTATCGAACCACGGCTTGAACGGCACCAGGTCGTGTCCCCGCCAGGCCGTTTCGGTCTTGGTGTAGGCCCCGAAGTCGCCGGTCGCGGCCCACGCCGCTGCCGGCCAGGCCAGGGCCGCCACTCCTGCAACGGCCGTCAGGACAGCCAGCGCCGCCAGGTCCCCCGCGGAGTGCGCTTCCCCTGCACTTCCGGGTGAATTCGCTCCGCGGAAACGCCCGGAGAGGGGAAACCGCTGCAGGAACCGGAAGCACAGTACCAGCCCAAGCATGAGCGCGAAGGGAACGCCCACGGGACGCGACAGGCAGAGCAGCACCACCACCGGAACCGCCCACAGGTACTGCCGGCGCACCACCAGCAGCAAGGCGCCCGCCAGGAGCAGCAGGGACAGCGACTCCGCGTACGGCACCTGCAGCACTGCCGATACCGGGAACGTGGCGAAGAAGGCAACACCCCAGAGCGCAGCCACGTGGGGGGCCCTGTGGCGGAACAGGGTGTAGACCAGCAGTGCCGCTCCCCAGCCGGCCAGCATGGCAATGACGGTGAGTGAGGCAGCCGGGCTCAGTCCCGTGAGGCGCCCCAACCCTCCTGCGAGTGCGGGAAACAGGGGGTAGAAAGCCCAGGCGTTTTGCTGCACATCGCCGGTGGTGTCTGTGGGAAGGAGCGACGGATAGCCGTTGGCGATCACCTCGCCATACCACCGGGCGTCCCAGATGTTGATGAAGTTCCAGTAGTCCGGCTTGGCCGCGAACCAGGGGTTGGGCCCCTGGTGGAGTGCGGCCGCCATGAAGATGCAGGCGCTGGCCAGCCTGGCACTGACGTAGATGGCAGACACCTGGACCCACCAGGGCCAGCTGCGCATGGCTACTCCGGCCCGGCCCGCGAGCGCGTGGGCGGAAGAAGCGATGCCCGTCCTGCGCCGGGCCACGGTACTCACAGGCTGCCCTCCCCGGAAGTGGCCTTCCCGCCGTCGGGCGCTCCGGCGGACCCGCCGTCGTCCAGTCCCCCGTCGCTGGCGCGCGGATGCTGCTCACATGCCTGCAACCGGGCGCGCAGCTCCTGCACCTCCTGCTGCGTGGCTGCCAGCTGGTCGCGCAGCTCGTCCAGGACCTGGTCCACCTGGTCCATCCTGTAGCCCCGAAGGCCCAGCGAGAAGCGGACGCGGTCCACATCCTCGGGGCCGGCACCGGCCGGCAAAAGCACCGGGGGAAGATTGGCGGGCGGTTGCTCGAACCCGCCGTCCAGCAGCCCTGGCAACGGCCGGTCACCGGCACCACTGGCACGGCGCCCCAGGCTGGCCCAGGCAACTGCCCCCACCAGCACTATGGCAAGGAAAACCAGAAAGAAGCTCACTGTTCCATCGTGCCAGACCGGGCCCGCCGTACCGGACTGCTTGGAAAGCTACTCCGGCCGCTGCTCGCCGTTCAGGGACGGCGTAATGCCCGCCTGCAGGACGCGGTTCACGGCTTCGGCGGGATCGTCCACGAGCTGGATCAGGTCCAGGTCCTTTTCGGAAACCATTCCTTCGGCCACCAGGGTTCCGCGGATCCAGTCGATCATGGGGCCCCAGAATTCGACGCCGAGCAGCACGATGGGGAAGGACGTCACCTTCCGGGTCTGCACCAGCACCATGGCCTCGAACAGTTCGTCAAGGGTTCCCAGGCCGCCGGGGAGCACGATGAACCCCTGGGCATACTTGACGAACATGGTCTTGCGGGCAAAGAAGTACCGGAAGTTGATGCCCAGGTCCACCCACTGGTTCAGGCCCTGCTCGAAGGGAAGCTCAATCCCCAGCCCCACGGAAACGCCGTTGCCTTCAACCGTGCCCCGGTTGGCGGCCTCCATGGATCCGGGTCCCCCGCCCGTGATGACGGCGACGCCGGCCTCCGCCAGCTTCCGGCCGACCTCGACGCCCATCTCGTAGTAGGCGCTGCCCGGTTTGGTGCGGGCCGATCCGAAGACGCTCACCGCCTTGCCGATGTCCGCCAGCGCACCGAACCCCTCGACGAACTCGCTTTGGATTCTCAGGACACGCCACGGATCCGTATGAACGAACTGCCCGGGCCCCTTGGTATCAAGCAGATGCTGGTCCGACATTTCCACCGCTGCCTGCTTGCGGCGCAGTTCGAGGGGCCCCTTACGGCGCGGCTGGGAGTTCTTGGCCGGATCTGCGTTGATGCTCATTCCCCTAGGCTAACCTCCCGCGGCAGGTATCTCTTGAATCACGATCCGCAGGAAGTTGGGGTGATTCCCGTCATAAGGACCCGCAGTTCGCTAGATTCTTCCTATGACTACTCTTGTGCCCGGCGATACCCTCGTTTCCCTGCAGGCCGTCAATAAGCATTACGGCCAGTTGCACGTTTTGAAGGACATTAATCTGCAGGTCCGCAAGGGCGAGGTCGTTGTGGTCATCGGTCCTTCCGGCTCCGGCAAGTCCACTCTGTGCCGCGCCATCAACCGGCTTGAGACCATCGAGGGCGGGACCATCAGCATTGATGGGAAGGTGCTTCCGGAGGAGGGCAAGGAACTCGCCCAGCTCCGTGCCGACGTCGGAATGGTTTTCCAGTCGTTCAACCTTTTCGCACACAAGACCATCCTGGAGAACGTCACCCTCGGCCCCATCAAAGTCAAGGGTGTCGCCAAGGCCACCGCGGACAAGGACGCCATGGCGCTCCTGGAACGCGTGGGCGTGGGGCATCAGGCGCCCAAGCTGCCGGCCCAGCTCTCCGGCGGCCAGCAGCAGCGCGTCGCCATCGCCCGTGCCCTGGCCATGAAGCCCAAGGTGATGCTCTTCGACGAGCCCACCTCGGCACTGGACCCCGAGATGATCAACGAAGTCCTGGATGTCATGATCCAGCTCGCCAAGGAAGGCATGACCATGATCGTGGTCACCCACGAGATGGGCTTCGCCCGCAAGGCCGCGGACCGCGTTGTCTTCATGGCGGACGGCCAGATCGTCGAGGACGCCACCCCGGAGGAGTTCTTCACGAACCCGAAGAGCGACCGGGCCAAGGACTTCCTGTCCAAGCTCCTAACGCACTGAAACACGTTCGCCACTCAACAACCCGAACAATCACACTCAAGTTCGCACCCAGGCCGTGACCCACGGCCACCAATGAAAGGAATGTCATGAAGGCATTTATGACCCGGCGGAAGTCATTCTTCGTGGCGGCTACCGCTGCCGTCGCCCTGTCCCTGAGCGCCTGTGGCGGCGGCGACGCCGGAACCACCAGCGATCCGACCGTGGCCGAAACGCCCACCTTCGCCCCCGGCACCACCATGGAGAAGCTTTCTTCCGCCGGAACCATCAAGATCGGCACCAAGTTCGACCAGCCGCTCTTCGGCCAGGTGGGCCTTGACGGCAAACCGGTGGGCTTCGACGTCGAAATTGGAAAGCTAATTGCAGCAGAGCTGGGCATTGCCGCGGACAAGATTGAATGGTCCGAGACCGTCTCCGCCAACCGCGAACCCTTCATCGAGCAAGGCAGGGTCGACCTGGTCATCGCCACCTACACCATCAACGACAAGCGCAAGCAGGTTGTTGACTTCGCCGGCCCCTACTACGAAGCCGGCCAGGCCCTGATGGTCAACAAGGACAACGACACCATCAAGACCCCCGAGGACGTCAAGGGCAAGAAGGTTTGCTCCGTGACGGGTTCCACCCCCGCTGCCACCATCGTGGATCAGTACGGTGCGGAGCTGGTCCCCGCCGCCACCTACTCCGCGTGCCTGGAGCCGCTGCGCAACAAGCAGGTTGAAGCCGTCACCACCGACAACGTGATCCTCGCCGGCTTCGTGGACAAGGAACCGGACGCCTTCAAGCTCGCCTCGGACGAAACCTTCACCAAGGAGCCCTACGGCATCGGCCTGAAGAAGGGCGACACGGAGTTCCGTAACTGGATCAATGACCAGCTGGAGAAATTCGAAGAGAACGGGTCCTACGAGAAGGCCTGGGAGGCCACTGCAGGTTCAGTCATCAAGACCGCGCCCGATCTGCCCACGCTTGACCGCTACTAAGGCAAACAAGCGTTGCCGGGGTTGCCGGGGCCGGTTCGCCGGCCCCGGCAACTTTCCGCCTTCCCTCCCGTCCACGCCGACAGCCGAAGGATCCTATGGACGTCATTCTTGAAAACCTGCCCCTGTACTGGGAAGGCTTTCTCCGCACCCTATTCCTTTCAGCAGTATCCGGGATCATCGCTTTGGTACTCGGTACCCTTCTTGCGGCCGCCAGGGTTTCGCCGGTAGCAGCGTTGCGCGGTTTCAGCACCGTCTACGTGGAGGTTCTCCGGAACACGCCGCTCACCATCGCGTTCTTTTTTGCCGCCGTCGTCCTTCCGCGGCTTGGCGTGACCTTCGAACAGTTCGAAGTCGCGGCCATCATTGCCCTCAGCACCTACACCGCTGCGTTCATCGCCGAAGCTGTCCGCTCAGGTGTAAACAGCGTCCCGGTCGGCCAGGCCGAAGCCGCCCGCAGTATCGGCATGAAGTTTGGGCAGGTCCTGAACCTCATCATCCTCCCCCAGGCGCTGAGGACAGTGATCCCGCCGCTCATCAATATCCTGATCGCCCTGGTGAAGAACTCCTCCGTAGCGGGTGCGTTCTTTGTCCTTGAACTGTTCGGCTACGGCCGCCAGCTGGCCAACGCCAACGGCGACGCCGTGATCGCCGTACTGCTGGGCACCGCATTCTTCTATCTGCTCCTCACCGTTCCGCTGGGCATCCTGGCCAGCACGGTGGAACGAAAGGTGGCAATTGCCCGATGAGTTCAGTCCTTTACGACGTCCCCGGACCGAAAGCCCGGCGGATCTCCCTGATCGGCTCCATAGCCGGTTCCCTCCTGATCCTGGGCCTGCTGGCGTGGATCATCATGACCCTTGGCCAGCAGGGCATCTTTGAAGGCCGCCGCTGGCAGATTTTCACCCGGGCGGACGTCTGGACGCTCCTGGCCAATGGCCTCGGCGCGACCCTCAGCGCTGCCGCCCTCGCAGCGGTTATCGCCTTCCCCCTGGGACTGGTGCTCTGCCTGCTGCGCATATCAGACTCGGCCTTTATCCGGGTCCCGGTGAGGGTGGTTCTGGAGTTCCTCCGCGGCATGCCCGTGGTCCTGATGATGCTGTTCGTCCTCCTGGGCTTCGGCACCTCCCCGTTCATCGCCGTCGTGACGGGCCTTGTCCTATATAACGCGGCGGTGTTTGCCGAAATTATCCGCGCAGGCATTCAGTCTCTGCCCCGCGGGCAGCGCGAAGCGGGCTTGGCCATCGGCCTCACCAGCTTCAAGTCGCGCATGCTCATCGAGCTTCCGCAGGCCATCCGCCGGATGATGCCATCCCTGGTGGCACAGATGGTGGTGCTCCTGAAGGACACCTCGCTCGGCTACATCGTGGCATACGGCGAGCTGCTGCGCGCCGTGCAGGTGATGGCGGACTTCCTGGGCACGCAGTTCCTGTTCCCCATCTTCTTTGTTGCCGCGGCAATCTATATCGCCATCAACATCCTCGTGTCCAGGCTTGCCGTCTGGATCGAGCGCCGCGGCTCCAAGAAGGCAGCCGGAGGTGTCGCCAAGGCTGAACCTGAAAAGGCCGAAGCCCCAATTCCCTAACGGTTCCAAACGAAATGGCCCGGACCAGCAGGTCCGGGCCATTCCCGTTTAACCCGGAAGGCTTCTATCGCGCGCTTGGCCCCGCCAGCCAATCCTGCAAGGCCGCGAGGCATCTGCGGATGGCGTCGGCATGGACGTGCTCATTGTCCTTGTGCGCCAGCAGCGCATCCCCGGGGCCGAAGTTCACTGCCGGAATGCCCAGCTCACTGAAGCGTGCGACGTCGGTCCAGCCGTATTTCGGCTTGGGTTCGCCTCCCACAGCGGCAATAAAGGAGGCCGCGGCCGGATGCTGGAGTCCCGGCCGGGCGCCTGCCGCGGCGTCGGTACGGACAACGTTGAAGCCCTCCAGCAGGCCGCGCACCACCGCTTCTGCCTGGTCGGGCGTCTTGTCCGGGGCAAACCGGTAGTTGATCTCCACCACGCACCGGTCCGGGATGACGTTGCCGGCGGTTCCCCCGTTGATCCTCACGGCGTTGAGGCTTTCGCGGTAATCAAGGCCGTCAACCGTGATGGTCTGCGGTTCGTAGGCTGCCAGCCGGGCGAGGATGGGCGCCGCGGCGTGGATGGCGTTGCTGCCCATCCACGCCCGGGCCGAGTGTGCCGCCTCCCCCACGGTTGTTGCTTCGAAGCGGCTGGTACCGTTGCAGCCGCCTTCCACGGTGCCGTCCGTGGGTTCCAGCAGTATGGCAAAGTCACCGTGCAGCAGCGGCCCGTGATTGCGGACCAGGCGGCCCAGGCCGCTCTTCACCGCTTCCACTTCCTCGTTGTCGTAGAAGACGAACGTGACGTCCCGCCCGGGCTGAGCGCCGCCGTCGAACATGGTTGCTGCCAGTGCAAGCTGCACCGCAACGCCGCCCTTCATGTCGGTGGCACCGCGGCCGTACAGGACCCCCTCGCCCGGGACGCCGGACTCCCAGGTGCAAGGCACCGTGCCTTTCGCGCCCTCGGCAAGCGGCAGCGGGACGGTGTCGAGGTGCCCGGCCAGGATGACCCGCTCGGAATGCCCCAGCTCGGTGCGGGCGATGATGGCATCACCGTCGCGGACAACGGTGAGCTGGGGGATCTGCAGGAGGGCCGCTTCGACAGCGTCCGCGAGTTCTTTCTCGTTCCCGGAGACGCTGTCTATGTCCATGATGGCCGCGGTCAGCAGCGCGACGTCCTGCCGCAGATCCAGCCGGGGTGGCACAACTTGCCGGCTGGATTCCTTGGTAGAGAGGGTGGAAGCGGGGTCCGGAGCGGTTTCGGCAGTCACGAAGCCAGTCTAGTTCGAACCCGGAGCCCTGCCCTCGATAGACTGGAGCACATGACTGAGACCGCTTCTTCCGCCGTGCCCGAAACCCTGAACTCCCCCACCGACGAACGCTCCGCCTATGGCTTCGGCGTGGCCACCATCGCCACCGCCAACGGCGAGGCAACGGTGCTGGACGTCTGGTTCCCCGCACCGGCCCTCGGCGTTGCCGCCGAAAACCTGCGTTCAGTGGAGAACGCCGACGAGGCCCTGACGCAGATCGCGGAAAACGGCACCGACGAGGACCGCGGCACAGAGCAGAAAGTGGTCTTCGTCCAGGTCAACCTCGACGAGGCTCCTGCCGACACAGCCGACGCCTACCTCCGGCTCCACCTGCTCTCACACCGCCTCGTCCGGCCCAACACCATCAACCTGGAGGGCATCTTCGGCAAGCTGCCCAACGTCGTCTGGACAAACTTCGGCCCCGCCGCAGTGGAGGGCTTCGAATTGACCCGCGCCCGGCTCCGCCGCCGCGGCCCCGTCACGGTCTATGGCATCGACAAATTCCCGCGCATGGTGGACTACGTGGTCCCCCCCGGTGTCCGCATCGCCGACGCCGACCGCGTCCGCCTCGGCGCCCACCTCGCCGCCGGCACCACGGTCATGCACGAAGGCTTCGTGAACTTCAACGCCGGAACACTGGGCACCTCCATGGTGGAGGGCCGCATTTCCGCAGGCGTTGTCACCGGTGACGGCAGCGACGTGGGCGGCGGCGCCTCCATCATGGGCACGCTCTCAGGCGGCGGCAAGGAAAAGATCACCATTGGCGAGCGGGTGCTGTTGGGCGCCAACTCCGGCGTCGGAATCAGCATTGGTGACGACTCCGTGGTGGAGGCCGGACTGTACGTGACAGCAGGAACCCGCGTCCGGGTACCGGGTCCCAAGGACGAGGTGGGTGAGGACACCACCAAGATCGTGAAGGCCGCGGAACTCTCCGGGGTCCCCAACCTGCTGTTCCGCCGCAACTCCACCACCGGTGCCGTGGAGGTCCTTCCCCGCGAGGGCCAGACGGTGGAACTGAACGACGCCCTCCACGCCAACTGACTTCCGGTGGCACGCAGACGCGGCCTGCACCGCCTGGCGGTGCTCCTGCTGGTCCTCGCCCTGGTGGTCGGCGGCATCTACTCGGCTGTGTTCTTCGTGCAGCGCTCCGAGACCCTCGTCTCGGAGCGCTGCACTGCCGTGGTCGGCGAGCGGAGGGCTGAGCTGGCTCCCGACCAGGCCGTCTATGCCTCGCTGATCACCGCCGTCGCGGTCCAGCGCGGGCTGCCGCCGCGGGCGGCAAGCATTGCCCTGGCCACGGCCATGCAGGAGTCCAAGCTGCGGAACATCGGCCACGGCGACCAGGCCGGTCCGGATTCACGGGGGCTGTTCCAGCAGCGGCCGTCGCAGGGCTGGGGCACTGAGGAACAGGTCATGGACCCCTACTACGCCGTCAACGCCTTCTATGACGCGCTGGTCCGGATTCCGGGCTACGAAACCATGGAAATCACCGACGCCGCGCAGCAGGTCCAGCGTTCCGCGTACCCCACCGCCTACGCCCAGCACGAGGACATGGGCAGGTTTTTCGCCTCGGGCCTGTCCGGCCAGACACCGCAGGCTGTGCACTGCACGCTGCGTTCCACCGAATCAGCCGGTGACGCCCCAGCTGTCTCCGCCGAACTGGACCGTGCCTATGGTTTCCTGGGCAGCAAGGTTGAGGGGCAAACCGTGGTGGTGGAAGCCACCGGCAGCCAGGCCTGGTCCGTGGCGCACTGGGCGGTGGCAAACGCCAAGGGCCTGGAGGTAACCCAGGTGGAAGTGGCAGGACGCAGCTGGGACCGCGCGGAACGCAACGGCTGGCAGGAATCTGCGGCCCCCGAGGGCGAGGTCCGGATCACCGTGGCGGCGCAGGACGCGTGAAGCTCCAGCCGCTCCGGCTAAACTTCGGCCACCCCGGCTAAACGAGAATTTCGACCACGGGCTGCACGTAACTCCGGAAGAGCTCCGGCTGGCTCATGAGCTTGCGGCTCATGATGATCTTGTCCGGTTCCAGGTACCACGCGCGGTCCTCGTTGAGCGGCAGCTCAATGATGCTCAGCGTGAAGTCTCGTGAATCCCGGCCCACCTCCAGGAGCCGGTCAT
Source organism: Arthrobacter sp. Y3221159 (assembly GCF_059089885.1). Lineage (NCBI taxonomy): Bacteria > Bacillati > Actinomycetota > Actinomycetes > Micrococcales > Micrococcaceae > Arthrobacter > Arthrobacter sp. Y3221159. Next base: position 425,268 of record NZ_JBNHFC010000001.1, on the reverse strand, counting down.
CCACCATGTCCTCCAGCAGCTGGTTGGTTCCGCTGGCAACCCGTTCCGCCTCCAGCTCCGCGTATTCGCTCCGCCGTTCACGGGCCCAGGTGAGGGCTGCGCCAAAATGTGCCTGCAGGACGCGCTGGAGTGCCGGTGAGTTGCCAAACGCCGCGAAGTCGGGCGGCGTGAGTTCGGGCGAAGTCTGGGGATAGGCCTTGAGGAGCTGCTCCCACCACGCCTCCCACTCCGTCTTGAGGGCACTGATGCCGCCCACGTCAGCCGTCAGGTGTGTATGGTCGGCGGGACGGATCTTGGGCGAGGCATGCGACAGTGCCGGGTGGCCGGCGCCGTTCAGTCCAGCGGTATCGCGGACGTACAGTGCGATCATCATGGGCCCGGACGTGTCCGTGGTGATCCGCCAGCCTGTACCCGTTGCCTGATGCATCCCAAATCCCTTCCCTGACGCGCCTCTGCCGGGTCTGGTGATCCGGTTCTGCGCCCTCTCCCGGCTATCAGTCTATTCCCGCTCCCTGCCCACGTTAACGCCCCTGGGCTTCCAACCCGTCAAGGTGCCGCTCCAAAACGCCGCCGACAATCTGCGCGGTTATCCACCCGGGGTGGAGCAGGGCGTGCAGGCACAGCCCGTCCAGGGTGGCCAGCAGGCGCTCGGCTTCCAGCACCAGGCTGTCTTCCGCTTCCCCCTCCGGCACCAGAGTGGCCACCACTTGGCCAATGATGGCGGCCACTTCCCGGTGGCTCCGGTCCGCAACCGGGGCGAGGAAAGGCCTGATCCTGGCGGCGTTGCGGAAGGCCAGCCAGGCACAGGCGTCGAGTGCCCGCGCCTCGTCCAGGGGCAGGGCGCCGCCAAGCAAGGCCAGTACCGCCGCTCGCTGCCCGGTGCTGCCGTGGGCCGCCGCCGTGAGGTGCGCCGCGCCGTTTCGCTCCGCCCCACGATGCGGTCCACCACTGTGCCGAAGGAGTAGGCGAGCAATTCGTCACTGTTGGCGAAGTAGTGCCGCACGGAGCCGACGGCCAGGCCGGCCTCGTCCGCAACTTCTCGAAGCGATGCCCGTTCCAGCCCGTCCACTGCGATGATCCGCAGGACCGCTTCCACAACATCCTGGCGGCGGGCATGGGCGTCCACGATTTTAGGCATCCCTCTTATGTAGCACAGTTGTGCTTCCAAGATTGGCTGGGCCGACCTGGCCTGCCCGGCATCCGGAACGCGACGGCGGCAGTACGTCCCGTGGGATAGCGTGGAGGCATGAAGATTCTGGTTACCGGGGGCACCGGTTACATCGGTTCCCACACTGTTCTTTCCCTGCAGGAAGCCGGCCATGACGTGGTGGTCATGGACAACCTGGTCAACTCCAGCGAAGAGTCCCTGCGCCGGGTGGCCGAACTCAGCGGCAAGGCCGCCGAATTCCACCAGGTCGACCTGGTGGACGAAGCCGCCGTGGAACGTGTCTTCGCCGGCAGCGCCATCGACGCCGTCATCCACTTCGCCGGCCTGAAGGCCGTGGGGGAATCAGTCCAGGAACCGCTGAAGTACTACTACAACAACCTGGTGGGCACCCTGAACCTGATCCGGGTCATGGAGCGGCACGACGTCCGCTCCTTCGTGTTCAGCTCCTCCGCGACCGTCTACGGCGAGCACAACCCCATCCCGTACGTCGAGAAAATGGAAATCGGCGCCAACAACCCCTACGGCCGCACCAAAGAACAGATCGAGGACATCCTCTCCGACCTCGGCGCCGCGGACCCGCGCTGGCACATAGCACTGCTGCGCTACTTCAACCCCGTCGGCGCCCATCCCTCCGGCCGGATCGGCGAAGACCCGCAGGGCATCCCCAACAACCTCGTCCCGTTCATCGCCCAGGTCGCCGTCGGCCGGCGCGAGAAGCTGATGGTCTTCGGCGGCGACTACGACACCCCGGACGGCACCTGCCTGCGCGACTACATCCACGTGGTGGACCTCGCCCAAGGCCACGTCGCAGCCCTGAACCACGTCGCAGACCGCGCCGGCGTCTTCCGCTGGAACCTGGGCTCCGGCAAGGGCTCTTCCGTCCTGGAAGTCCTGCGCTCCTTCGAGAAGGCAGTCGGCAAGCCCATCCCCTACGAAATCACCGCCCGCCGCGCCGGGGACCTGCCCGCCTTCTGGGCAGACGCCACCTCGGCACTGGCCGACCTCAGCTGGTCCACCACCAAAACCGTAGACGAAATGTGCGAAGACCACTGGCGCTGGCAAAAGAACAACCCCAACGGCTACATGTCCTGATTTCGCAGCCCCACTTACCCCAGCACAACGAAACGGCCGCCCACCTGGAGAGGTGGGCGGCCGCCGTCTTAATGGGCCCACAGCGGCGAGGGACCCGAACCGAGCTTGCGAGGTTTGGGAGCCGGTGGATGGGCCCACACCGGCGAGGGACCCGAACCGAGCTTGCGAGGTTTGGGAGCCGGCGGATGGGCCCACACCGGCGAGGGACCCGAACCGAGCTTGCGAGGTTTGGGAGCCGGTGGGGACTAGCGTGCCGGGTAGTCCCGGGCCGGTTCGCCGATGTAGAGCTGGCGCGGACGGCCGATCTTGGTGTTGGGATCGCTGATCATTTCCCGCCACTGGGCGATCCAGCCGGGCAGGCGTCCGATGGCGAACAGAACGGTGAACATCTTCTCCGGGAAGCCCATGGCCTTGTAGATCAGGCCGGTGTAGAAGTCCACGTTCGGGTAGAGCTTGCGCTGGATGAAGTAATCATCGTTGAGCGCCTTCTCTTCCAGGCGGAGGGCGATGTCCAGCAGTTCGTCGTTGCCGCCGAGCTTGCTGAGGATCTCGTGCGCGGTGGCCTTGACGATCTTGGCGCGCGGATCGTAGTTCTTGTAGACGCGGTGCCCGAAGCCCATGAGGCGGACGCCGTCTTCCTTGTTCTTGACCTTCTCCATGTAGTCCTCGGGCTTGAGGCCCTCGGCCTGGATCTGGCGGAGCATCTTCAGCACGGCTTCGTTGGCACCGCCGTGGGCCGGACCGAAGAGGGCGTTGATGCCTGCCGAGACGGAGGCGAAAAGGTTGGCGTTGGACGAGCCCACCAGGCGAACGGTGGAGGTGGAGCAGTTCTGCTCGTGGTCCGCATGCAGGATCAGGAGCAGGTCCAGGGCCTTGGCCACAATTGGATCAACTTCGTACTGCTCGGCCGGCAGGCCAAAGCTCAGGCGCAGGAAGTTCTCCACCAGGTTGTGGGAGTTGTCCGGGTACAGCATGGGCTGGCCGATGGACTTCTTGTGCGCGTAGGCGGCGATGACCGGCAGCTTGGCCATGAGCCGGATGGTGGATACTTCCACCTGCTCGGCGTTGAACGGATCCAGCGAGTCCTGATAGAACGTGGACAGCGCGGACACGGCGGAGGACAGGACGGGCATCGGGTGGGCGTCGCGCGGGAATCCGCCGAAGAAGCCCTTCAATTCCTCATGCAGCAGGGTGTGGCGGCGGATCTTCTGGTCGAACTCTTCCAGCTCCGTGGGGGTGGGCAGGTTGCCGTAGATCAGGAGGTAGGACACCTCGAGGAAGCTGGAGTGCTCCGCCAACTGCTCGATGGGGTATCCGCGGTAGCGCAGGATGCCCGCATCGCCATCGATGTAGGTGATGGCCGAGGTGGTTGCCGCGGTGTTCATGAAGCCGGGGTCAAAGGTGACTGCACCCGTCTGCTTCAGCAGCTTGGAAACGTCGAATCCTTCGTTTCCTTCAATAACCGGGATGCGCGGGAGCTTGAGCTCGCCACCTGCATGCAGCAGGGTCGCAGCGTTGTTGGTCTCAGTCATGGAGTCCCCTTCATGAGGCTTCTGGGCCTCTGTCGAAAGCTTGATCCAATATCAGGTGAGCCGCGCACTGACCCTGAGGACACAGGTTCCAACACCCGGGCTGCCTTCTTGTAGAAAGCCACCATTGATCAGTTAAAAAGTACCGCCCCTTGGCGGGTGTCACTAATCCGAGACAGCCCGATTTCCCCTAAAATACCCACGATGTGGCGCGAGTCACATGATTGTTACGGGGATTGGATGCGCTCCCGCCTAGCGGAGGCGGTCCACCGCAGCGTCGATCCGTTCATCGGTTCCGGTCAGTGCAACCCGCACATAGCCGTTACCGGCATCGCCGTAGAAGACCCCGGGCCCCACCACAATGCCCCGCTCAGCCAGCCTTGCCACGGTGTCCCACGTGTTCTCCCCCGCCGTAGACCAGAGGTACAGCCCGGCGTCGGAATCTTTGATCTCCAGGCCGAAGTCCAGGAGTGCGGGCACCAGCCGCTCCCGGCGCCCGCGGTAAAGGTCTTTCTGGGCCTCGACGTGGGCGTCGTCGCCAAGCGCCACCCGCATGGCTTCCTGCACGGGATAGGGAACGATCATGCCAGCGTGCTTGCGGCTGTTGACAAGGTTGGGCATCAGGTCCGGATCGCCGGCCACAAAGGCGGCGCGGTAGCCTGCGAGGTTGGACTGTTTGCTGAGCGAGTAGACGGCGAGGAGGCCCTGGTGCGAGCCTCCTGCCACGCGCGGGTCCAGGATGCTGGGCACCGGCTGGCCGCCGCGCTGGACGTCCCAGGTTCCCCAGCCGAGTTCGGCGTAGCATTCGTCCGACGCCACCACGGCGCCCAGTTCGCGCGCCTGCGCCACGAGCGTCTTCAGCGAGTCGGCGTCGCGGACACTGCCGGTGGGATTTCCGGGGGAATTGACCCAGACCAGGCGAACCCGCGAGCGGGTGGCGTCGTCGAGCTCGTCGAGGTTGTCCGTCGCCACAGAGGACGCCCCTGCCAGCGTTGCACCGATATCGTACGTCGGGTAGGCCACCCTGGGGCGCACGACGACGTCCCCCGGCTTCAGGCCAAGCAGCAGCGGCAGCCACGCGACGAGTTCCTTGGAACCGACCGTGGGCATGATGTTGCGGGGGTCCAACCCGGCCACGCCGCGGCGGCGCTCGAACCAGCCCGCGATGGCTTCCCGCAGCGCGGGCATGCCGTGGACGGTGGGGTATCCCGGTGCGTCAGCAGCAGCCTTCAGCGCATCCTGGATAAGTGCCGGAGTGGGGTCCACCGGCGTCCCGATGGACAGGTTAACCACTCCGCCAGGGTGCTCCGAAGCCTTCACGAGGTACGGCGCCATGGCCTCCCACGGGTAATCGGGCAGGTCAAGGCCGAACGAATTCACTGCTGCAGTCACCTTCCCGCGGGCGTCAGTGGTCTTGGTTCTGCGGCGGCAGGGCGGCGATCATCGGGTGGTCCTTGCCGGTGTTGCCGATCTTGGCGGCACCGCCCGGGGAACCGAGGTCGTCGAAAAACTCCACGTTGGCCTTGTAGTAGTCGGCCCACTCGTCCGGAGTGTCGTCCTCGTAGTAAATCGCCTCAACCGGGCATACGGGTTCGCAGGCGCCGCAGTCCACGCATTCGTCCGGATGGATGTACAGCGAACGCTCACCCTCATAGATGCAGTCGACGGGGCATTCTTCAATACATGCCTTGTCTTTGACATCTACACACGGCTGCGCGATTACGTACGTCACGTCCCTGGCCTCTCCACGTTGGTTCCGGCAACCCGCCGGTTCTTGCATCCGGCAGCTGCGGCCGGACTCTTGACATCTGAGCCTATTATCTCCCAGCCCGTTCCCGCGAACCTAGCCGGGACCCCTAGTATGAACTGGTGAGTCAGCCGCCTACCCCTGCAGGGTTCCTTGCCGCAGCCGAACCCGGAACACGGGTGGTGGTCCGCTACCGGGTCGAGGACGGCCTGACGGACGCACTGGGCCATCTGGTCTCCTGCGACGCCGGCACCTGTACAGTCCGTACCCGGCAGGCCGACGTCGTGATTCCCCTTGACCTTGTGGTGGCTGCCAAGCAGGTGCCACCGGCGCCCGAACGCCGCAAGCCACGCGCCTAAGGCATCCTCACGCCGCCGTCGTACCGGGACGGCGGGGTGACCCGATTAAACGGAAAAGCCGGGACGTGCGGCGGTAATACCGTAGTACCGCCTGCCGTCCCGGCTTTTCCAACAGAGTTTTGTCCAGATATGGCGGACTAAACCGCCTGGAAGTGGCCGTATCTGGACAAAAACTCCTTAGGCCTTGGCGCGGGCGCGGTTAGCCTTGGCGCGCTCGTTGGTGTCCAGGATGACCTTGCGGATGCGGATGGCCTCCGGGGTTACCTCAACGCACTCGTCCTCGCGGGCGAATTCCAGCGACTCTTCGAGGGTCAGGTCACGCGGCGGCGTCAGGTTCTCGAAGGTGTCGGAGGAAGCGGCACGCATGTTGGTGAGCTTCTTTTCCTTGGTGATGTTGACGTCCATGTCGTCGGCGCGGGAGTTCTCGCCCACGATCATGCCCTCGTACACCTCGGAGGTGGGCTTGACGAAGAACGAGCCGCGCTCCTGCAGGTTGATCATGGCGAACGGGGTGACCACGCCGGCGCGGTCAGCAACCATGGAGCCGTTGGTACGGTACTCGATGGGGCCGGCCCACGGCTCGTAGCCCTCGGAGATGGACGCCGCGATGCCGGCACCGCGGGTGTCCGTGAGGAACTTGGTGCGGAAGCCGATCAGGCCACGGGCCGGAACAATGAACTCCATGCGGCACCAGCCGGTGCCGTGGTTGGCCATGTTGGTCATGCGGCCCTTGCGGGCTGCCATGAGCTGGGTGACAGCGCCGAGGTACTCTTCGGGCACGTCGATGGTCATGTGCTCCATCGGCTCGTGGATCTTGCCGTCGATGGTTTTGGTGACAACCTGCGGCTTGCCGACGGTCAGCTCAAAGCCTTCGCGGCGCATCTGCTCAACCAGGATGGCGAGGGCGAGCTCGCCACGGCCCTGGACTTCCCACGCGTCGGGGCGCTCGGTGGGGAGCACCTTAATGGAGACGTTACCGATCAGTTCCTTGTCCAGGCGGTCCTTCACCTGGCGGGCGGTGACCTTGGCACCCTTGACCTTGCCGGCCAGCGGGGAGGTGTTGATACCGATGGTCATGGAGATCGCGGGATCATCCACGGTGATCAGCGGCAGCGGCTGCGGGTTCTCGACGTCGGTGAGGGTTTCACCGATGGTGATGTCCTCGATGCCTGCGACGGCGACGATCTCACCGGGACCTGCGGATTCAGCCGGGACGCGCTCAAGCGCCTTGGTGGCCAGGAGCTCGGTGATCTTGACGGTCTTCAGCTCGCCGTTCTGGCGGGCCCAGGCAACCTGCTGGCCCTTGCGGAGGGTGCCGTTGTAGATGCGAAGCAGGGCGAGGCGGCCCAGGAACGGGGAGGCGTCCAGGTTGGTGACGTGCGCCTGCAGGACGCCTTCGGGGTTGTACGTCGGCGCGGGGATGTGGTCGATGATCGCCTTGAACAGCGGCTCGAGGTCCTCGTTGTCCGGGGCGGAGCCGTTGGCCGGCTGTTCCAGGGAGGCGCGCCCCACCTTGGCTGCGGCATAGACCACGGGAACTTCAAGGACCTTGTCCAGGTCCAGGTCAGGAACTTCATCGGCGAGATCCGATGCCAGGCCCAGGAGCAGGTCCATGGATTCGTGGACCACTTCGTCGATGCGGGCGTCGGGGCGGTCGGTCTTGTTGACCAGGAGGATGACCGGCAGGTGCGCGGCAAGGGCCTTGCGGAGCACGAAGCGGGTCTGCGGCAGCGGGCCCTCGGAGGAGTCCACGAGCAGCACAACGCCGTCGACCATGGACAGCCCACGCTCTACTTCACCGCCGAAGTCGGCGTGGCCCGGGGTGTCGATGACGTTGATGGTGATGGTCTCACCGTTGGAGGACGGACCGTTGTAGGCCACGGTGGTGTTCTTGGCCAGGATGGTGATGCCCTTTTCGCGCTCCAGGTCACCGGAGTCCATCACGCGGTCTTCAAGGTGGTTGTGCTCGGCAAAGGAGTTGGTCTGCTTGAGCATGGCGTCGACCAAGGTGGTCTTGCCGTGGTCAACGTGGGCCACAATCGCGACGTTGCGCAGGTCACTGCGCGATGCAGTGGCTACCGCGGTGTTGGTGGTGGTTTCAGACATGCGTAATGGCTCGATTCAGTGGAGTCAGCTGTTGTATCGCGCCAATTCCTAACCGGAACGCACGACGGATCAGGCCCTTTGCACAGGGCGCCTTCCCCTATCTTACCGGCACCAGCATTTATTGGCCTAAAAGGGAAAGCTGGCCAACCGGAACAGTATCCAAACAGGTACCGGATGCCTTACCGGCCGCGGCATCAAAAGTTATTGGATTAACCCGCATACATGCCGCATGATTACTGTTGATGAGCAGCGAGAGTCCCGGGAGAGGCAGGTCCGTCCTGCGCCGGGTGCTGGTGCGCAGTGTAGTCCTCGGACTGGCCGCCACGATTGTCCTCGTTGCCCCGGGACAGCCGTCGATGCCCGTCCCCGCAATCCCCGGCGGTGTGCGGGTTGCAGTCCAAACCGGTGCAATGCCCGAGGGCACGCCGCCCCGACTGCTAAGGGCCGTGCCGGTTCCCGGCCAGCCGGCCGCCGCTCCCTACCGGCCGCATCTGGACTTGCCCAAGTTCGTCGAAGGAATGTCGATCCCGCTGCCCGGCTCCATCTACCGGAATCCCATCAGTGGCCGCAACGAGGTGGTTGTGCCGAACATCAGCAGGACTGCTGTGCTCATAGGCGACTCCCAGTCGGCGCCGGCGCACGGATGGCCAAGGCAGGCACTCGCGGCGTTGGGCTACCATGTCCACTTTGCCGGATTAGGCGGGACGGGTTACGTCAAGGCAAATGGCGGCGTCGGCAACTATATCGACGCCCTCGAGCGTGGTGACTGGCTGCTCCCGGTGGGCACGCCGGCCCTGGTGGTTGTCCAAGGCGGCGGGAACGATGCCGGGAGCGGGGCAACGGACGCCCAGATTACCGGCAACGCCAACAGGCTTCTTCACGCCTTGAAGTCCAGGTATCCGGCCACGCAAATCGTCGTAATAGGGACGCTGGGGCGCGGAGCGGGCAACGGCGGCGGGCGACGAACCCAGGTCGATGCGCTGCTGGGAACCATTGCTGCCCAGCATGGCCTCACATTTGTCAGTGTGGGCGACTGGGTGAGCAGGTACAAGTTGACCAGTCGCCTGGCAGATGCAGTACACATGAGCGTCGAGGGACACAACGCCCTTGGAGTCCTCCTGGCGCAGCGGCTGAGGGAACTGAAAATCCGGGACCTTGCGGCAACCAAGGGCACCATGTCCGCCCGTTCGGGCGACCATGAAACGATGGGCTGATGCCGCCTGGAAACGGCGGCATCAGCCCAGTCAATCCAACCGCTACGCCACTTCGGGCGGCAGCATCAACTTCGCGCCCGGGATGGCATTGAGGAGGGCCTTGGTGTAGTCCTCCCGCGGCGATTCGAAGACCTCGTCGGTGGAACCGGTCTCCACCAGGCGTCCCTTTTCCATGACGCACAACATGATCCGCGATCTGGCGGACCACGGCGAGGTCGTGGGTGATGAAGAGGTAGGTCAGCCCGAGGTTCGACTGCAGATTCGCAAGCAGGTTTAAAACCTGCGCCTGGACCAGCACGTCCAGGGCGGACACCGCTTCGTCACAGATGATCACTTCGGGGTCCAGCGCCAGGGCGCGGGCGATGGCAACACGCTGCCGCTGCCCGCCCGAGAGTTCGTTCGGGTACCGCTGCATGGCGGACTGTGGCAGCGCCACCTGGTCCAGCAACTCCCGGACCTTCTTCTCCCGGGTGGCACTGTTGCCGATCTTGTGGACCCGCAGCGGCTCCTCGATGGTACGGAAGATGTTGTACATCGGATCCAGGGAGCCGTAGGGGTCCTGGAAGATCGGCTGAACCCGGCGCCGGAACTTGAACAGCTCTGCCGCCTTGAGCTTCGAGGTGTCAGGCGGCGAGGGAAGGCCTATCCAACTCGCCGCAACTATCCGGCCAGGCGCCAGTCCCACACATTCCACCAGACGCCCAGCGGGCCGGAGCTTGATTTCACGCCGGCAATTCGGGGGCCGAAGGCGGTGGTGCCGATGGTTTGGTAGAGCGGGAGCCCGTAGGCGTTCTCCCAGATCTGCTTGTCGATTTCTGCGAGCAGTTCGTCCTGCTTGCCGAGGTCAGTGGTCCGTGCGAGCTCTTCCATGGCCTTGTCCGCGTCCGCGTCCGAGAAGCCGTTGAAGTTACTCCCTGCGCCCGTCCGGAAGATCTGTGGCACGCGGCTCACACCGGCGCTGCTGCCGATCCAGCCCAGCAGTGCGGCGTCGTGGCCGTCCTCGCCCAAGGACCGGGCCCAGTCGGCGCTGCTTTGCCCGCCGTCCTCCACCCGGAATCCTGCAAGCGCCGCCGAGTCCCGAATCAAGGCGAATGCCTGGGCACGGTTGGGGTTGTCCCTGTTGTAGAGGATCCGAACCGTGGGTGTTTCCCCGTCCAGGAGCTCCTTTGCGGCCTCGATGTCCACTTCGGCGAATTCCGAGGATCCGTTGTTCCTGGCGGTGTCCTCATACTTGGGCTGCACCGGCAGGAAGACATGGGAGTTGAGCGGCTTTGCGTCCGGCTGCAGGTTCCCCACGACGGCTTCGACGATGGCCTGGCGCGGGACGGTCTTGAGGAATGCCTCACGGACATCCCGCCTGGCAAACGGGCCGGAGAAGTTGAGGTCCAGGTGGTCATAGCCGGACTGGTCGTACCGTTCGAGGGTATTGCCCTGCTCCGCCAGGCCTTCGAACACATCCTCGTTTCCGGCTGAGGGCTGGGGCGAGATAATGTCCGCTTGCCCGTTCCGCAGGGCGTCGACCGCCGCCGGGAGGGCACCGGTGAACCGGACATTGATCTCATCCAGCCACGGTTCTGATCCCCAGACGTAATCCCGGTTGCGGACAAGCCTCATGGAGACTTCGGGAACGATGTCCACCACGATGTACGGGCCGCTGGAAAGGTACAGGGCAGGATCGTCGGGAAGGGCCTTGGTGTCGAAGCCCGAGTTCCAGAAATCGCTGACCGCCTTCAGTTCCGTGTTGACCGCGGGCTTTTCGGGATCCCCCCGCGGTGAGTCGCGAATCAGTTCAACAAGGTCTTCCTCATCGTTCAGCCCGCTCTTGGCGGCAACGACGTGAGCCGGGAGGCCGACGTCGAAGGCTACTTCCCAGTCAGCGTAAGGGGTGGCGTACTCGAGGGTGATCGACCGCCCGTCTCCCCCCAGTTCGGGAAAGACCGTGCCGGCCAGCCCGCTGGTGTCCGATGCAGTGGAAAAGTACCTGGTGCCGGTGCCCGATATGGGGTCGGCGTCGTCGAAGTAGCCCGAACCTGCCGCCCAGCTGAGGAGGAGGTCACCGGCATCGATGGCCTCGCCGTCGGACCATTTGACGCCCTCGTTTACGGTGTACTTCACCTTGAGGGGCTCGTCCGACACCTTCTCGAACCGGCCGAACTTGTCATTGCGCACCACCGCGGCCTTGTCGTCCAGGTAGTAGAACCCGGAGTGGGTGATGTAGCCGATCTTGGAATTGATGTCCGTGTTGCCGTCGGCGCTGTACGGGTTGAAGGAAGAGAACGCGTTGACTTCGGCCACGGTGGCAACGCCGCCCCGCTTCGCCTCCCCCACGATCACAGGGGCGGTGCCGCCGCCGCCGGAGCAGCCCGAAAGCACCACCACAGCCGCAAGGGCTGAAGTGACATAACGCATCAGACGCCCGACCGGCATGCCGCCTCCTTGTGTTTTCCCTCTGGGGGAAGGGGACCTGGAGCTGCCAGGATCACGCCCTACATAGTCAGGATAAGGTGTCCGCGCAGGCAGACGCCGGACCGGCTCAGACGTTGAAGCGGAACTCCACCACGTCGCCGTCGGCCATGACATACTCCTTGCCTTCGATGCGCACCTTGCCGCGGGACTTGGCCTCGGCCATGGAACCCGCCTCGACGAGGTCCTCGAAGGAGACCACCTCGGCCTTGATGAAGCCGCGCTGGAAGTCCGAATGGATGACGCCCGCTGCCTGCGGCGCGGTGTCCCCCTGCTTGATGGTCCAGGCGCGTGCTTCCTTGGGGCCCGCCGTGAGGTAGGTCTGCAGGCCCAGTGTGTGGAAACCCACCCGTGCCAGCTGATCGAGGCCGGACTCGTCCTGGCCGTTCATTTCCAGCATTTCCCGGGCTTCTTCCTCGTCCAGTTCCACGAGGTCGGCCTCGAGCTTGGCGTCCAGGAAGATGCAGTCTGCGGGGGCAACCAAAGCGCGGAGTTCCTCCTGCTTTTCCGGGCTGCCCAGGATTGCCTCGTCCGCATTGAATACGTAGATGAAGGGCTTGGCCGTCAACAGGCCGAGCTCCTTGAGGTGTTCCATCTCCAATTTGTCGCTCTTGATCGAGGAGTAGATGGTGTCGCCGCGTTCAAGGACCGCTTGGGCAGCCTTGATTGCCGCGAGCTCTGCGGCCTCCCGCTTCTTGATCTTGACCTCTTTTTCGATCCGGGGGATGGCCTTCTCGATGGTCTGCAGGTCGGCGAGGATGAGCTCGGTGTTGATGGTTTCCATGTCCGAGCGCGGGTCCACCTTGCCGTCGACGTGGACGACGTCGGGATCGTCGAAGACGCGGACTACTTCGGCGATTGCCTCAGCTTCACGGATGTTGGCCAGGAACTGGTTGCCGAGCCCTTCGCCTTCGGACGCGCCCTTGACGATGCCGGCGATGTCCACGAAGGAGACCGCTGCGGGCAGGATACGCTGCGAACCGAAGATGCCGGCCAACTTGTCGAGGCGGGGGTCGGGCAGGTTCACGACGCCGACGTTCGGTTCGATGGTGGCGAACGGATAGTTCGCGGCCAGGACCTGGTTGCGGGTAAGCGCGTTGAAGAGGGTTGATTTGCCGACGTTGGGCAGTCCGACGATGCCAATAGTAAGAGCCACGAGCATTGATTCTACCCGCAGGGCGTCCCCCGCCTGTACCCGCGGATGTCACTGCCCTACATTGTCCGACCCCCATGCCACAGTGAGGGCATGGATGTTTTTGCGTTGATTCTGGCCTTGTTCATGCTGCTGCTCGGCGCCCTTGCCGGTGCTGCTGCCACCTACTTTGTGCTGCGGAAAAGCTCCCATGCCCTGGAGGCGGACTTCGACGCTGTCTCGTCCAGGCTCTCAGAGGTCAGCGCGCAGTTCGCAGCGGCCGACGCCGAGCGCCGGCTTTTGGCGGCACAGAACCGGGAGCTTGGCGAGGCACGGACGCAGGACGGCAGCGTGCTGCGCGCGCTTGCGCCGGTGGCGGAGAAGCTGTCGGCGGTACAGCAGCAGGTGGCCCTGTTGGAGCGCGACCGGGTGGAACAGTACGGCCAGCTTGCGCAGCAGCTGCGGGAGGCCCGGCACTCGGATGAACAGCTGATCAGGTCCACGCACGCGCTGGAGTCGGCATTGCGCTCAAACAGCGCCCGCGGACAGTGGGGCGAGGTGCAGCTGCGGAGGGTAGTGGAAGCATCGGGGATGCTCCGCCATGTCGACTTCGTTGAGCAGCTTCACAGCGCCGGCAGCGATTCGTCTGTCCGCCCTGACCTTGTGGTCCAGCTTCCCGGCGAAAAGCAGCTGGTGGTGGACGCCAAGGTTCCGCTGTCGTCCTACCTGGAGGCCCAGCAGCTGGGTGCAGTGGATTCCCGGCCCGGGCAGCAGGGGCGGACGGTGCAGGCGGATGGCCGGTCGCAGCAGGTGCTGCTGGCTGCCCACGCGAAGGCTCTCCGTGCGCACGTGGATGCCCTCAGTAACAAGAAGTACTGGGATATCCCGGGCAACTCGCCAGAACTGGTGATTTGCTTTATCCCGGCTGAATCCATCCTGGCAGCTGCCTTGGCCGCTGACGCAGAACTCCTGGACCATGCCTTGTCCAGGAACGTGGTCCTGGCCTCCCCCAGCACTCTCCTGGCTGTCCTGAAATCAGTTGCCTTCACGTGGCGGCAGGATGTCCTGACGGACAGCGCCCGGGAACTGTTCGACCTTGCCCGGCAGCTCTACGACCGGATGGGAACGCTCGGCGAAAACGTCAGCAAGCTGGGCTCATCCCTGAAATCGTCGGTGGACCGCTACAACGCGATGGTGGGAACCCTCGAGGCGCGGGTGCTGCCTACGGCACGGAAGCTGAACTCCCTGGAGGAGTCCGGCCTGGCTGCTCCGCCGGCAGTGGAAGCCACGCCGCGTGCCCTCTCGGCTCCTGAGCTTCAGCAGGACGAGGCTGCAGCCTAGGAAAGGCCAAGGCAGCCTGGGAACGGCAAAAAGAACCGGAGCGGGCCCCGCAGCTGTAAGCTGCGGAGCCCGCTCTATTCTCTGAAGCGCCGTTGTTTCAGCTGCGCGGCCTGCGCCCGCCCAGCGCACGGCTGACATCCCCGGCCTGCTTGAGTGTTGCGCGGAGTTCCTTGGGCAGCGAGAACAGGAGGTCCTCTTCAGCGGTGACTACTTCCTCCACTGTGCCGTAGCCGTACTCGGCCAGCAGCCGCAGCACGTCCTGCACCAGGACTTCGGGAACGGATGCCCCGGAGGTTACGCCCACGGTAGCCACGCCCTCGAACCAGGCCTCGTCAACCTCGTTGGCGAAATCCACCCGGTAGGAAGCCTTGGCACCGTATTCGAGGGCCACCTCTACGAGCCGGACGGAGTTGGAGGAATTGGCGGAGCCGACGACGATCACCAGATCCGCCTGCGGCGAGATTTTCTTGATGGCCACCTGCCGGTTGGTGGTGGCGTAGCAGATGTCGTCGCTGGGCGGATCCTGGAGCGTGGGGAAGCGTTCCTTCAGCAGCCGGACCGTCTCCATGGTCTCGTCAACGCTGAGGGTGGTCTGCGAGAGCCAGATGACTTTTTCCGGATCCCGCACGGTGACCTTGTCCACCTCGTGCGGGCCGTTGATGATCTGGATGTGCTCCGGCGCTTCGCCTGCCGTGCCTTCCACTTCCTCATGCCCGTCGTGGCCAATCAGGAGGATGTCGAAGTCATCCTTGGCAAACCGGACGGCTTCCTTGTGGACCTTGGTCACCAGTGGGCAGGTGGCATCGATGGTGCGCAGCCCGCGCTCCTCGGCTGACTCGACCACCGCGGGAGAAACGCCGTGCGCCGAGAAGATGACCAGGGCGCCCTCAGGCACCTCATCGGTTTCATCCACGAAGATGGCGCCCTTTTCCTCCAGGGAGCTGACAACGTGGACGTTGTGCACAATCTGCTTCCGCACATACACCGGCGGGCCGTAGTGTTCGAGGGCCTTTTCGACGGCGATGACAGCGCGGTCCACGCCCGCGCAGTAACCGCGGGGCGCGGCCAGCAACACTTTCTTGGTTCCCAGGACAGGGGCTGCAGCTGCTACTTCCTCCGGAGAGCGGCGCCGACGCGGGATGGTGGGCATCGAAAGGGAAACAGCTGAGGAGGTCATTTCTCCATGCTACCGGGTTGTCCCCGGGCGCCTCCGCGATGCGATCCCGGCCACAGCGCCCAGCAGCACCAGCACGCCGCCGGCGTGGGCTGCAGCAACGGTCCAGCCTGTGAAGTCTGCGGTGGCCGCGGCCACGAATTCGTTCCGGAACATGTTGGCCACCTCGTTGCCGGTGTCCGTGGCCAGTGCCCGCGCCGAACCTATCTCCGCACCGAGGGCCCACAGCCCCGCGAGCACCAACCCGCCGAGCCCGGCGCCCACCAGTACCGTCCAGCGCCGGCGGGCCGCGACAAGGGCAAGGAGGAAGGCGATGCCCGAGCCTGCTGCAAGCACGTAGCCCATGGGGGCGTACGTAGCCAGCCGCTCCGTCCATTCCCGCTGTTCGGGCTGGCCAACGTTGATCAGCGTCTCCCCCGGCGGATCCAGCGGCAGCCTGGTGGCACGCGAGATCTCCTCAACCCCCAGTGCCACCAGCGGTCCTACGTCCAGGGTCAGGGAGGACACGGATCCGGTAGCGCCGGGGTCCGCAGGAGCCTGCGGGAAACTCAGCCGGTGGCTCTTGCGAAGGGTCTCTTCCCAGGCCGCCGGATACCCCGGCAGGCCGGCCAGTGACGTGGCGGCATCCTCCAGCACCGGCTGGACAAGGTCAGCGAGGAACCCGGGGACTGCGCTGGTGTCAATGGTTCCTACAGCCGCCGTGGCCAGCTGCTGCTGGAACTCCGAGTTCTTTCCCAGCGGGGCCGCCAGTTCCACGAAACCGTCCTCCTGGACGAGGTTGCGGTCAAGCCAGATGGCCGGGACGGCCACGGCTGCCAGCAGGACACCCAGCACGGTGGCCACGGCGGAAACAAAAGTGCGCACAGCAGGTCCTTCGTCGTTGTTGGCGGTAGACCCATCCTAGGCAAGGATCCTGGCGGGATTCTGTCGGTCCCGCATGCTACAGCTTATGGATAAGGTTGAATGACCGCCGTACAACAGACGAAGGACCCCATGCCCGCAGCTCCAGCCCCGCAAGGGCGTTTGCATGTCTGACCAGGCTTCCCTTCCCGGCACCGCACCCTCCACGCTGCCCGCGACGGCTGCTGAAACCACCCCGGACAACCCCTGGCCGCTGCAGTTGCTCTCGCAGAAGCTCAAGGCCCACATCGACAGGACCCCGTCCGCGTGGGTGGAAGGCCAGGTCATCGAGCTGAACCGGCGGGGAAGCAACGCCTACCTGACGCTGCGGGATGTTGATGCGGAAGTTTCCCTGCCCGCCTCGGTCTGGACCAAAGTACTGGAACGCCAGAACCTGCCCCTTGAACGCGGATCCCGGGTGGTAGCCCTGCTGAAACCCGAATTCTGGATGAAGACCGGCCGGCTCAACATGCTGGTCCGCGATATCCGGCCGGTGGGCCTCGGTGACTTGCTGGCCCGGATTGAACGGCTCCGGCAGGCCCTCTCCGCCGAGGGGCTCTTCGCCGATTCCCGGAAGAAACCCCTCCCCCTGCTGCCGCACCGGATCGGCCTGATCACAGGCCGAGACTCGGACGCCAAGAAGGACGTCCTGCGGAACGCTGCGCTGCGTTGGCCTGCGGTGGAGTTTGAAATCAGGGAAGTGGCCGTCCAGGGCAACACCGCTGTCTCTCAGGTGGTCCGTGCCCTCCGCGAGCTCGATGCCCACCCCGTGGTGGATGTCATTGTGATCGCACGCGGCGGTGGCGCGCTCGAGGACCTGCTTCCGTTCAACAGCGAGGAACTCATCCGCGCCGTGGCGGCGGCGGCCACCCCTGTGGTGAGTGCCATCGGGCATGAGGCGGACCGGCCGCTGCTGGATGACGTCGCCGATCTGCGTGCCTCCACGCCCACGGATGCAGCCAAGCGGATTGTTCCCGAGGTCTCCGAGGAACTGGCAGGCGTCCGGCAGGCACGGGAACAGCTGCGCCGCTGCATGGAACGCCTGGTGGACCGGGAATCGGACAGGCTGACCTCGTTGCGCTCCCGCCCCGTCCTGGCGTCTCCGGAAGGACTGGTCACCGTCCGGGCCGAGGAGATCGAACGGCTGCTGCGGCGGTCGTCGGCTGCCGTGAACTCCACGGTTGTCCGGGCCGCGGACCAGTTGGAGCATCTCAAGGCGCAGGTGCGGGCGCTGTCGCCGCAGAAGACGCTCGACCGCGGGTACGCCGTCGTCGAGCTCGCTGGCTGGCAGGCCGCACCCACCGCGGTCGCCGGCCACGCTGTGGTCCGCCGCGCGGTGGACGCCCCGGCAGGCTCTGCGCTTTCCATCCGCGTGGCGGAGGGGCGTTTCGGCGCCACCTCCACCGGGACGCGCAACCCCAAGACGCAAACGGACGTAATGCAGGAAGGAAACGCTCATGAGTGAGCAGACAACAGATGCCGCCATCGCGGGGCTGAGCTACGAGGAGGCACGCGAGCAGCTCATCGCCGTCGTGGGCCGGCTCGAGGCGGGAGGCGCCAGCCTGGAAGAGTCACTGGCGCTGTGGGAGCGGGGCGAAGCCCTCGCCGCCCGCTGCGAGGAATGGCTGGAAGGGGCAAGGAAACGGCTGGCCGCTGCCCGCGACCAGCCGCTGTAACAGGCAGGCTCAGGAGCGCAGGATCAGCTCCCGTTCGGTGGGAACGTCAAAGTCCGCTTTCGGCCATTGAAGGTTTAGTTCGGCCAACGCACCAATGAGCAGCTGCTGCACGGCGATGCGGGCATACCACTTCTTGTTGGCCGGGACTACGTGCCAGGGGGCTTCCCTGGTACTGGTTTCGTCGAAGGCCGCCTGGTATGCATTCATATAGTCTTCCCAGAACGCCCGCTCATCGAGGTCGCCACGGTTGTATTTCCAGTGCTTCGCCGGGTTGTCCAGGCGGGCCAGCAGCCGCTCTTTTTGTTCCCCGCCGCTGATGTGGAGCATCACCTTCACCACCTTGGTTCCCGATTCGATGAGCCGCCCCTCGAACTCGTTAATGGCGACGTAGCGCCTTTTGATCTCCTCGGGACTTGCCCAGCGGTGGACGCGGTGGATCAGGACGTCCTCATAGTGGGACCGGTCGAAGACCCCCACCATGCCGACGGCAGGCACTTCCTTCTCGATCCGCCAGAGGAAGTCGTAGGACTTCTCCTCGGTGGTGGGAGCCTTGAAAGCCTTGAACTGGACACCCTGCGGATCCATCGCCCCCATGACGTGCTTGACGATGCCGCCCTTGCCGGCCGTGTCCATGGCCTGCAGGATGAGCAGGATCCTCTTGCGGCCGCCGAAACGGGATTCGGCGAACAGTTTTTCCTGCAGGTCGGCCAATTCGTCGTCCATGTCCGCCAGCAGTGCCTTGCCGTCCTCCTTCGTGCCGTTGTAGCCCGGGGTGGCATCCGGGTCGACGTCGGACAGGGCAAATCCGTCGCCTACACGCAAAGTTTCAGAAGGAAGCTGCTCGAACCGAGTGACGCCGGCCATGGGGAATCCTTTCCGCGAAGTGCCACGGGCCTCATAGCCCGTGTGCACAGGCTAGTTCCCCTGGTACCTGCTCAGGAAGTCCCCCATCCGGCCAACAGCTTCCTCGATGTCCTTGACGTTGGGCAGCGTAACCATGCGGAAGTGGTCCGGGCGCACCCAGTTGAAGGCACGGCCGTGGGACACCAGGATCTTCTGCTCCCTGAGGAGGTCCAGGACGAACTTCTCGTCGTCCCGGATGTGGAAGACCTCTGGGTCAAGCTTCGGGAAGAGATACAGGGCGCCCCGGGCCTGCTGGGTGCGCACGCCGGGGATGTCATTCAGCATGTCGTAGGCCTTGTTGCGCTGCTCCAGCAGGCGGCCGCCGGGCAGGATCAGGTCGTTGATGCTCTGGTATCCGCCAAGGGCGGTCTGGATGGCGTGCTGCGCCGGGACGTTAGCGCACAGGCGCATGTTGGCCAGCAGGCTGATGCCCTCAAGATAGTCGGCGGCGTCCTTCTTGGGTCCCGAAATGGCCATCCAGCCGGCGCGGTAGCCGCACACCCGGTAGGCCTTGGACAGCCCGCTGAAGGTCAGGCAGAGGACGTGGTCGCCGGTGAGCGCGGCGAGGTTGATGTGGACGGCGTCCTCGTACAGGATTTTTTCGTAGATCTCGTCGGCGAAGATCACCAGCCCGTGCTTCTCGGCCAGGGCAACGATGCGCTTGAGCGTCTCCTCCGGGTACACGGCACCGGTGGGGTTGTTCGGGTTGATCACCACGATGCCCTTGGTCCGGGGCGTGATCTTGGATTCGAGATCCTCCAGGTCGGGCTGCCAGGCGGATTCCTCGTCGCAGAGGTAGTGCACGGGTTTTCCGCCGGCCAGCGCCACGGACGCGGTCCAGAGCGGATAGTCCGGGGTGGGGATGAGGACTTCGTCCCCGTCGTCCAGCAGCGCCATCAGGGACATGGTGATGAGTTCGCTGACGCCGTTGCCGAGGTAGATGTCGTCCACGTGGATGTTCTGGATCCCGCGGGTCTGGTAGTACTGCGATACGGCCGTCCGCGCCGAGAAGATGCCGCGGGAATCGCTGTAGCCCTGCGCATGGGGCAGATGCCGGATCATGTCCACCAATATGGCATCGGGGGCTTCGAAGCCGAACGGCGCGGGATTGCCGATATTCAGCTTGAGGATCCGGTGGCCCTCCGCTTCCATCTGCTGGGCGGCCTGCAGGATCGGTCCACGGATGTCATAAAGGACGTTGTTGAGCTTCGTGGACTGCCTGAATTCTGCCATTCCTCAAATATGCCACAGGAAGGATGCACGGCCGCTGAGACCTCGCCCACACGAACGACGGCGGCTGCCGGACTTCGGAAAGTCCGGCAGCCGCCGTCGTGACCACCGTGCGGATGGCCCGGCGGGCAAGCTGCAGGCTCCTACTTGAGGATGCCCTTGTCCTTCAGCCAGGCTTCGGCTGCTTCCTTGGCACCCTGCTTCTGGCTGCCGCTGACGGCACGGTTGAGGTTGATCAGGTCCTCGGTGGTCAGCTGGCTGGACACGTTGTTCAGCGCCTCCTTGGCCTTGTCTGTCATCGTGGCCTCGTTGTACAGGGGGATGACCTGCTGGGCGATGAAGTTGTTCTTCGGGTCCTCGAGGACCACCAGGTCGTTGTCCGCGATGGACGGGGTGGTGGTGTAGATGTCGGCCACCTGGACCTGGTCCTCGAGCAGCGCCTTCAGGGTCAGCGGGCCGCCGCCGTCGCTGAAGGGCTCCAGCTTCTTGGGCTCGCAGTTGTAGTTCTCCTTCAGGCCGGGCAGCCCGTAGGCACGTTCGGCGAAAGTGGCAGGTGCCCCGACAGTAATCTCGCTGCAGACCTTGGCGAGGTCCTCGATGGACTTCAGCTGGTACTTCTCAGCCGTTGCCTTGGTGACCACCATGGCGTCCTTGTTTTCCGCCTTGGACGCGTCCAGCACGGCCAGGCCGTCCGGCAGCTTGTCCGGAAGGGCCTTGGCGATGTCCTCGGCCGACTCCTCCGTGGCTTCCTTGTCGACGTGCAGCAGCAGGTTGCCCGTGTAGTCCGGGACAACGTCAACGGAACCGTCCTGGACGGCCTTGAAGTAGACCTCGCGGGAGCCGATGTTCGGCTTGGTGGTGGCGGTGACGCCGGCGGCGTTCAGTGCCCCCGCGTACAGTTCGGCGATGATCTGGCTTTCCGGGAAGTCGGCCGAGCCGACCACCAGGGAGGTGGTCCCGCCCGTGGAACCGCCGGTGGTTTCCGGAGCCTCGCTCAGGGGATCTGACGAACCGCCGCACGCGGACAGCGCCATTGCCAGGCCGAGTCCTGCGGCCAGCCCGCCAAATGCCCGCCTTCCCAGGCGCGGGTGATGGCTTAGTTTCATGGTTTACCTCCTTGGACAACAGTCTCCGTAAGCACGGGGTCTGTGAGATCGGCCGCAGCCTGCTGGCTGCGGCGGGACTGCCCTGCTGCCCCTGGTGTCAGGAACAGCCGCTGGAACAGGGACAAAACAAGGTCGACGGCGATGGCCAGCGCTGCGATGAGCAGTGATCCGCCCAGCATTTGCGGGAAGTCGCTCAGGACCAGCCCGTCGAAGAGGTACCGGCCCAGGCCGCCCAGGTTGATGTAGGCAACCACCGAGACGGTGGCAATCACCTGCAGCACGCCGGTCCGGAAACCGCCAAACATCACCGTCAGGGCGTTGGGCAGCTCAGCGCGGAACAGGACCTGGAGCTCTGTCATCCCCATGGCGCGGGCAGCGTCCACCACGTTCCGGTCCACGCTGGAAATCCCGGCGTAGGTCCCGGCCAGGAGCGGCGGCACGGTCAGGATCACCAGCGCCCACACCGGGGGCATGAGTCCGATTCCTGCGAGCAGGACGAAGAGTGTCAACAGGCCGAGTGTGGGCAGTGCCCGCAAAGCCCCGGCCAGCGCCACGATCGCCACCCGGCCCCTGCCGGTGTGTCCGACGTAGAGGCCCACCGGGACCGCGATGGCCGCGGCGATCAGCATCACCAGGCCGGTGTACTGGAGGTGCTCACCCAGCCGTGCCGGGATACCGGCGGACCCGGTCCAGTGTTCCGGGTCGGCCAGCCAGGCAAAGGTATTGCTGAAGACGCTCACGCGTTCCCACCCCCGGTCTTCGGAGCAGCGGGCCTCCCGGCCGCGGCTGCAGGCTCAAGCGTGCCGGCGGCCAGGGGTTGCGGGCCGCGTCCCTTGCCGGTCCGCTCCCACGGCGTGAGGATGCGCTCCAGCAGGACCAGCAGCGCGTCCATCACCAGCGCCAGGAAGAGGATGGCAATGATGCCCACCACCACTTCGGTCACGAAGTCCCGCTGCAGGCCTGAGGTGAACAGCATGCCGAGGTTTCCGATGCCCAGCAGGGCGGCGACGCTGACCAGGGAGATGTTGCTGACGGAGACCACCCGCAGGCCGGCAAACAGGACCGGAAGGGACAGTGGCAGGTCAACCTGCAGGAACCGTGCCAGCGGTTTGTACCCCATGGCAACGGCGGTCTGGCTGATCTCAGCATCCACGGAATCGAAGGCGTCCAAAGCTGCGCGGACCAGCAGCGCGACGGCGTAGATGGTCAAGGCCACCACCACGTTGAGCGGATCCAGGATCCGGGTGCCCAGGATGGTAGGCAGGATGATGAAGAGGGCCAGCGACGGAATGGTGTACAGCAGCGAGGATGCAGTCAGCACCACGGAGCGGAGTGCGCGGTGCTGCCGGGCGAGCTGGGCCAAGGGGATGGAAATCATCAGGCCCAGGACCATGGGCACAATGGCCAGCACCATATGCTGGCCTGCGCGTTCGAAGACCATGCCGCTGTTGGCGAGGAACCACTCCATCAGAGCGCGGCCTGCCGCAACTGGCGTGCTTCCTCGATCAGCGCCAGGACCTCCCCGCCCCGGACGGCGCCCAGCACCCTGCCTTCGGAATCCACCGCCACGCCCAGGCCCGACGGCGACGACAGGGCCGCGTCGAGCGCTTTCCGCAGGCTTTCGCCGGGCCGGAACAGGGAACCGCCGGGTATCAGCCCGGTGTCGGTGCCGGGGGTCGACCAGCCGAGCGGGCGCATGTCCTGGTCCACCACCAGCTGCCACCCGCCGGCGGTTGCCGGATCGGAGACAGGGCCGGACGGGCCGCGGACGATGGTCGGCACCGGGTGGAGTGTGACGCCGTCGGACGGGGTGAAGCCCAGGTGCCGGAAGCCCCGGTCCCGCCCCACGAAGGAGGCCACGAAATCGTTGGCCGGCGCCCGGAGGATCTCCTCCGGCGTGGCGTACTGGGCCAGCCTGCCGCCCACGGCGAAGACCGCCACCCTGTCCCCCAGCGTGGTGGCCTCGTCAATATCGTGGGTGACGAAGACGATGGTTTTGGCCAGGTCCTTCTGCAGCCGCAGCAGTTCCTGCTGCAGTTCGTCGCGGACCACGGGGTCCACAGCGCTGAAGGGTTCATCCATGAGCAGGACCGGCGGATCCGCGGCGAGGGCGCGGGCCACGCCGACGCGCTGCTGCTGGCCGCCGGAAAGCTGGGAGGGGTACCGCTTGGCAAGGGGTCGGGCCAGGCCCACCACGTCCAGCAGTTCCTCGGCGCGCCTGCGGGCGTCGGCCTTGGACACCCCGTTCAGCCGGGGCACTGTGGCGATGTTGTCCAGCACCGAGCGGTGCGGCAGCAAACCGGCGGACTGCATCACGTATCCCATGGACCGCCGCAGCTCCGCGGCCGGCACCGAGGTGACATCCTTGCCCCCAACGGCGATGGTGCCGCTGGTGGGTTCCACCATCCGGTTGATCATCCGCAGCGAGGTGGTCTTGCCGCAGCCCGATGGTCCAACGAAAACCGTGATGGCGCCTTTCGCGATGGACAGCGAGAGGTTGTCCACGGCCGGCTGCCCGCCCTGGTACTGCTTGGTAACGCTCTGGAACTCGATCATCGCCTGGTCCATGGTGCGGACTTACCTGTTCTGTTGGACGGCATCTGATTGCACGCGACATTGTCATCAGCACGCTGATAGTTACGGTAACCCAATCCGGGGCCGGCATCACCGGTAGCGGCACCTAATCCGCGCAAAGGATTTCCTACTGTGACCATTCGGAGCCGCACGCGATCCGGACGGGCGCAGGACCGGATCACGGGCCGCGAAGTTAAGCACTGACCGCCCCGGCCGCACCGGCCTACAGTTGGAGGGTGACCAACTTGGAGATCTCACCCCAGCAGGAAGTCTGTCCGCCGGCGAGCGCCGAGGGGAGTTCGGGACCATGCCTGCAGCTGTGGCCGGAGCGTGAGGTCCCGCTGGGCGGGGTGCGAGCCATGAACGTCCAACGGACCCTTCCCCAGCGCGGCCTTCCCACCATCGGGGCGTGGTGCTTCCTGGACAGTTTCGGCCCGGACCGGACGGCAATGTCCGTCCTGCCGCACCCGCACATCGGGCTGCAAACGGTCACGTGGCCGCTTGCCGGCCACGTCCGCCACCGGGACAGCGTGGGCAGCGATGTTGTGGTCCGCCCGGGCGAGCTGAACATCATGACCGCAGGGCACGGCGTCTCCCACTCCGAGTTTGCTGTGCTCCCTCCTGCCGGCGGGGAATTGCCGCTGCAGCGCGGCCTCCAGCTGTGGGTGGCGCTGCCCAACGGCGAGCGGCACCGCGGGCCGGCGTTCGAGCAGCACCGCGACTTGCCCCGGGTAACCGGGGACGGCTTCACCGCAACCGTGATGGTGGGCGAGCTGGCCGGCGTGGCCTCCCCCGCCACCATGTACTCGCCCATCGTGGGAGCCGACGTGTCCTGTGAAGGCACCGCGGTGCTCCCGCTGAATGGGGACTTTGAGCACGGCATCCTGGTGCTCGACGGCGGGCTGTCGCTGGACGGGCAGGAACTTCGTCCCGGACCGCTGGGCTACCTTGGCACGGGCCGGCAGGAACTGCGGCTGCAGGCACTTCCGGGCACGCGCTTCCTGCTGATCGGCGGCGAGCCGTTCCAGGAGGAACTGCTGATGTGGTGGAACTTCGTGGGGCGGACCCACGAGGAGGTGGAGCAGGCCCGGGAGGACTGGGAAGCGCAGGCCGCATTGTCCGGAACCGATGCGTATTCCGCCAGGTACGGCCTGGTGCCCGGCCACGGCCCCGATGCGGGCGCCGAAGCCGGGCGCATCCCCGCTCCCCCGCTGCCGGCGGTGCGGCTAACGCCACGGAAGCGGGCCGTCTGATTCGCCGGAACCGGCGTCAGGCCGGCTCCGCCAGCAGCTGCAGCACCCCGAACACGGGCTCCTGGTCCAGGACCCGGACATCGGCGGCGCCGGCACTGGAAAGATGGTGGCGGAAGGAATCCTGCAGTGGTTCCACGTTCATGCCCAACCCGCCGCCCAGGATGACAGGGCCATCGAGCCCGAGCTGGCGGAGCACCTGCAGCGCCAGGTCTGCAAGATCGCGGCCGGCCTGGTCCAGCATGGCCTGGCTGCCGGCGTGCCCTGCGGCTGAAGCCGCCACTACGTGGCGCGCCTGCTGGGCCCAGAAACGGCGTCCGGTGTCCGTGGAGTGGAACAGCGCGATGAGCCGGTTGGGGTGGTCCACCCCGCAGGATTGCAGCAGCGCGGTGGTGAGTTCGTCTACGGGCAGTCCCTGGTTCATCCGCCGGAGGCTGTGCCTCACGGCTTCGCGGCCCAGCCAGTACCCGCTGCCTTCATCGCCCAGCAGGTAGCCCCAGCCGCCTGCGCGGGCCTCACCGCCGTCGGCGTTCCTGCCCCAGGCGGCCGAACCGGTCCCGGCGATCACTGCCACCCCGGTGCTGGCGTGGCCGGCCGCGAGCAGGAGGCGCGAGTCGTGCACCACGGTGACCAGGGCATCGGGAACGTGCGGCTGGATCAGCGATGCCAGGGCGGCCGCGTCCTCATCGGTGTCGATCCCGCCCGATCCCGCGTAAACCCGGGAGACTGCACCGCCGCCGATCCGGCCGAAGAGGTCCGCGATATTGCGGGCCGCCTCCTCCCGGCTGACATTCTGCACATTTGAGCTGCCCGCGGACTCGTCTGCAACCGGCACGCCGCCCTCGAAGCGGATGCCGTGGGTCTTGGTGCCTCCGATATCAAGGCCAATCACGACGCCGGCGAGCGGGCTGGGTGCGGACGCCACAGTCTTGTCGGTGGGCAGTGCGGAGGGGTTTTCGGTGTTGGTCACGTCACTAGGGTACTGGCCGGCACAGGCGCCAACCTGGCCGGGACCGGCCCTGGCTCCGTCATGTCTGTCCCCTCCTCCCGCTCAGCGGATACGCTGCCTGGCCAGTCCTGCCAGCAAGTGGGGTCCCTCACCAACCACCATGTCCCGGAAAAGCCGCACCGGCACTGGTTCGGCGCCGGCTTTCCTGCGGCGCCAGCTCAGGCCCACTTCCCTGAAGGCCAGCGGTGAGTCGAGTGGAACCTCCGTCCAGCCAAGGTTTCCGGTCTCCGGGCTGACGGTCCTGCCGGGCGCATCCCCTCCCGGTGGCAGGATGCTCACGCCCAGCCCAGCGGACACCAGCCCCCGGACGGTATGCGAATCCTGGCTTTCAAAGGCTATGCGCGGCCGGTACCCTGCCTCGCGGAACAGTGCATCCGTCAGGGAACGCATGCCGTACCCCGGCTCGAGTGCCACAAAGGGTTCCGTCCTGATGTCAGCCAGCGCCGCCGACCCCCGGCCGGCGAGCTGATGGCTGTGATGCACCACCAGGCGCAGCGGTTCCCGGTACAGCGGCGCGGACTGCAGGTTCGTGCCGTCCGCTCCCACCGGCGCCGTGAGTGCCAGGTCTGCCTCCCCGGCCGCCAGCTCCTCCAGGCAGGAATTCCGCGAACCCTGGCTCAGGGTAAAGACCGCGCCGGGATGCCGGCTCCGGAAGGCACTGATCAGCAGCGGCAGGGTGGCCTCGCCGAAGGTGTGCTGGAACGCCACGGAGATCCTGCCCCGGACCACCGACGATTCCTCGCGTACCAGGTCCAGTCCGGTCTGGAATTCGCTGAGTGCCTGCTCGATGTAAGGCAGGAGCGTCCGGGCTGCCGGGGTGAGCCGGACTCCCCTGCCGTCCCTCACCAGCAGTTCCGTGCCGACGGCGGCGCTGGCCCGTGCCAGTGCCCTGCTCACCGTGGACTGGGGCACTCCGAGAAGTTCGGCTGTTTCAGTGACGTGCTCCGTCCTGCCCAGCTCGGCGAGCACAGGCAGGAGGGGAAGAAGCTGCGCCAGCTGCCTGTGGTCTGTCTGCATGTCCTGGCTCCTCGCTGTGCCGTGCTTCAATCCGCTTCTGCTATCAGTTCTTCACAAATTATGCATTGGAGGCATGTATAGGCCCGGGCCTAGGCTAACGGAATGGCCTGTGAAGAAAGGGTGACCGGCAACCAATCGCCGCCCCGCTGGGACGGGCACGCCAAGGGATCCCGGGCCTACGGCCGGATCCTGGCCGGATTGTCCTTCGCCGGGGTGGCCACCTTTGCCCAGCTCTACTCCACCCAGGCCGTCCTGCCCCTGCTCGCGGCTGACCTGCACATCACCGCGGCCGAGGCTGCGCTTACCATCTCGCTGGCCACCGTGGGACTCGCCGTCACGGTGATCCCGTGGTCCTTCCTGGCCGACCGGATCGGACGGGTCAAGGCCATGACCTGGGGCATTTCGATCGCCACTGTCCTCGGCCTGCTGGTGCCGCTGTCCACGAGCTTCGGGATGCTGCTTGCCTTGCGGCTGCTGGAAGGCATGGCTCTCGGCGGAATCCCCGCCATCGCGATCGCCTACCTCAACGAGGAAGTGACCAAAGCGCACGCGGCGCTGGCGGCAGGCAGCTACGTCGCGGGCACCACCCTCGGCGGGCTTGCCGGCCGGCTCGTGGCAGGACCGGCCGGTGAGCTGTGGGGCTGGCGTGCTGCCGCTCTGGCCGTTTCCATCCTGGCCACCCTCGCCGCCGTCGCCTTCCTGGTCCTGGTGCCGGGGGCACGGGGCTTCGTCTCCTCACCGGGGGCAGGACTCGGCAGCGCATTCCGGACCCTCGGCGGGCACCTGCGCAACATCCGGCTGCTCGCCCTGTACGTCCAGGCGTTCCTGATGATGGGCGGTTTCGTCGCCGTCTACAACTACCTGGGCTTCCGGCTGTCCGGCGCGCCCTTCAGCCTGCCTGCCACGCTGATCAGCCTCATCTTCCTGGCCTACCTCTCCGGAACCGTGTCCTCACGCTGGGCCGCCGGGCTGACCACACGGTTTGGGCGGCGGAACGTCCTACTGGCCGGGCTGGCCCTTTCGACGGCGGGACTTGCCCTGACGCTTGTTCCCTACCTTCCGCTGATCCTGGCGGGCCTGGTGGTGTTCACGGGCGGTTTTTTCGCCGCGCACAGCATCGGCGCCGGCTGGACCGGAGCGATCGCCAGCACGGGCCGTGCGCAGGCAGCATCCCTGTACAACCTCGCCTACTACCTGGGGTCAAGCATCATCGGGTGGGCCGGCGGACTCGTTTTCCAGTCCTTCGGCTGGGTGGCCCTGGCGGCAGGGGTGATGGTCCTTGCCTGCCTGACCGGGGCGGCCGTCGCCGTCGTGCATCCGCGGACGCAAGGTGCAGGCGCCTGACCGGCTGGGACGGGCCCCTACGGCTCTACGGGCAGCGAATTAACTGCTCCGGCTGGAGGCAGTGTCGGTGCTGATATTCGGCGGGACCCGCGGCCAGGGGCGTCTTGGCGCAGATACAGCGGTCTAGGATGAATGCAGGACCGTTGGAAGGAACAGCAGTGACCACGAATCCCAGGAACATCAGGCCGGGAGCGCACCTGGAGCCGCTGGATGCTATTGACGAGCGGCTGCTCGAAGCCCTGGTGAACGACGCCAGGATCTCCAACAAGCAGCTTGCCGAACTGGTGGGGATCGCCCCTTCCACCGCCCTGATGCGGACCCGCGCGTTGTCCGAACGGGGCATCGTGCAGGGCTACGAGGCGAAGCTCAACCTCTCTGCCATCGGCCGGTCCGTCCAGGCACTTGTTGCCGTGCGGCTCCGCGCCCACGACCGCGACCAGATCGACCGTTTCACGTCCCGCGTTCCGCATCTGCCGGCTGTGCTGTCCACGTTCCACACCTCAGGCTCCGTGGACTACCTGCTGCACATCGCCGTCGGCAGCACCGAGGACCTCCGGGACTGGGTGCTGGACAACCTTGCCACGGACCCGGTGGTGGGGCATACCGAGACCACCCTGGTGTTCGAACACATCCAGGGCAACCACGGGCCGCTCCCGGAGTAGCGGCTTACCGGCCTAGCCGGACCGGCCGTGCCGCCGAACCGCCCGGACCAGCGTCAGGACGGCCAACGCAAGCGCGGCCGTACCGCAAACAAGGACGAAGCCGGCCACGGCAGCTTCCTGCCCGGCAAGTCCGGCCAACCAGCCAAGGCCAAGGACCGGGACGGCGCTGCCTAAGTAGGTGATGACGTAGACCGTGCTGACAGTTTGGGCGTGACGGGCCGGCTCCACCATGGCGGCAACCTCATTGAATGTGGTCCTGAAGGCCAGTCCCTGCCCGGCACCGGCAAAGACGGCAGCAACCACGAGCAGCAGCGGGCTGTGCCAAGCGCCCGCGGCCCCCAGCAGGAAGACGGATCCGCCGAGGACTGCCAGCCCTATAGGGATTGTGTAGCGTCCGCGGAGGGTCAGCACCTGGCTTAGTGCGGAGGCTCCAAGCGGCAGGGCGGCCAGCAGGCCGATCAACGGCCGGGATTGTGTGTCCAGCACCTGGGCGAAGTAGCCGGGCGCCAGGGAAAGGCAGAAACCGAATACTGCGAAACTGAGGAAGCCCACGGCCGATGCAAGCCAGAAAGCGCCCCTGGCGTTCCGCGGCACGGCGAGGGGCCGCGGCGCCAGCGCCTGCAGGGGCCGGGACACTGCCGGAAGCATGATGGCCGGCCGTGCCCGGATCAGGTAGAGCGGCACCAGGAGCGCCGCGAGGACCACCGAGTACACGGTGTAGGGGGCGGTGGTGGCACCGGGCAGCAGGGACAGCAGCCCGCCCAGAACAGGGCCGGCCGCTACTCCGCCGGCAGAGGCCAGCAGCGTGAAACGTGACGCCCACTCCGGACGCGAGGGCAGCAGCTCGCGCAGGGCGGCAGCACTGGCACCCGTGGCGAGTGCCACGGCAATGCCCTGCAGGGCCCGTCCCGTGCAGAGGGCGGCGAGCGTGTCCGCACCCGCGAACACCCAGCCGCCAGCCAACCCGGTCAGCACGGCAAGCAGCAGCGCAGCGCGGCGTCCGATGTGGTCGGACCAGTGCCCGGCCAGCATCAGGGTGGCCACCAGCGAAAGGACGTAGCTGGCGAACGCAGCGGACACATCCAGCGAGCTGAGTCCCAGCTCCGCCTGCAGGAGTGGATACAGCGGCGTAGCGAGATTGGCGCCCACCAGCAGGACGAAAATGACGGCGCCTGCCATCACAAGCCGTGCCGTGGTGGACGCGTCCCACCCGGCAGATGTGGCAGGGGCCGGGCGCATCCGGAGTTCGCTGAAGACCGTCATGGTGCCGCCTTTGGTTCTGCCGCGGCAGGTGGTCCCTTGTGGGAGCCCGGCGCGGAGTGGATATGCGATGGTTCCAGATTGGGGTATTACTGCTCGATTGGTGCGAAATCAGTGACAGGATTGAGCAGGATCATCAAAAGTTCTGTACCGCTGTGATGGAGAGTGACCATTTGAACAATCTGGACCCCACTGACCTCAGGATCCTGCTGGCACTGATCCGGGACCCCCGTATCCAGATCGGCGATTTGAGCGAATTGGTGGGCGTGGCCCGCAACACCGCCCAGTCCCGGGTCCGCCGGCTGATCCGTGCGGGTGTGCTGCGCCCGGGCGGCCGGGAAGTGGATCTTGAGGCCGTGGGCTATGACGTGGTGGCTTTTGTGACCATTGAGGTCTCGCACCGTGAACTGGATGGTGTGGTCGCCGCGCTGCGGCTGATCCCCCAGGTCCTGGAAGTCCATGAAATTTCCGGACGCGGCGACGTTTGGTGCCGGGTGGTGGCCACGGACACCCACAACCTGCAGGCATCGCTGCGGCAGGTCCTCCGCATCAAGGGCGTCATCCGGACCGAAACGGTGCTGGCGCTGCACACCCATATTCCCTACCGGACCGAGCCCCTCATTAGCGGCCTCACCAAGTCGACGGGCGGCTGATACCGGATCCGCTGCGGCGCCTCGGGACCTGCCTCCCCTTCCGGCCGGCTCCGGACGGCTAGGATTTCTTGAATGGATTGGCTCTCTTACGTCTCACAGATCAACTGGCTCGCGGTCTTGCTGGCTTTCGTGGCCAGCATGGCCATTGGCTTCATGTGGTACATGCCGGCCGTCCTGGGCAACCGGTGGATGGCCGCCATCGGCAAGACCGAGGAGGATCTGAAGAACATCGGTGGCGGAGCAGGAATCTGGCTCCCCATGATGCTGGCTTCGGCGCTGACCGTCATCCTCCTGGCCGTCCTCATCAGCAAGCTGGGGCTGGATAGTGCCCTGGCAGGAGCCTGGTTCGCGCTGGTGTTGGGACTTGTCTTCCGTGCCGGAGGCCATGTGATCCACAACGGTTTTGCAGGCCGCCCGGCTGCAGTGACAGTGATCGACGCCGGCCATGACCTGGTGGCGATGGCCGTGTCCGGCGCCATTATCGGAGCGATGTCCTGACCATCGTGAGCACGTACAGCGAAGGCACCTGCGCATGACCATCATCGACAATGCCGTCTACGTTGACGGCGTCCGCCATGCCGAGCCGGAAAACCTGGAGCAGACATTCGAGACGCTGGCGCACCACGGCGGGATGGCGTGGATTGGGCTGTACCGTCCCACCAAGGTTGAGATGGCCGCCGTGGCCGCGGAGTTCGGGCTCCACGCCCTCGCGGTGGAGGATGCCATCTCAGCCCACCAGCGCCCTAAGTTGGAGCGCTACGGGGACAACCTCTTTACCGTCCTCCGGCCGGCACGCTACCTGGACGCCAGTGAAACAGTGGAATTCGGGGAACTCCACATCTTCACGGGAAAGAACTTCGTGGTCACCGTGCGGCATGCCGAGACGGCCGGTGTGGCCCGCGTAAGGAAACGGCTCGAAGGCAGGCCTGACCTTCTCCGGCACGGCCCTGAAGCGGTGCTGTACGCCCTCCTGGACGCAGTGGTTGACGATTATGCCCCGGTAGTCGCAGGGCTTGAGAATGACATCGACGAGATCGAGGACCAGCTCTTCAGCGGCGATTCCACCGTCTCCCGCCGGATTTACGAACTGGCCCGGGAAGTGATCCAGTTCCAGCGCGCCATCCATCCCTTGCCGGACATGATGCACCAGCTCAAGCGGGGCTTCGCGAAGTACGGTGTGGAAAGCGAGCTCCAGCACAGCCTGCGCGACGTGGAGGACCACGTTGAACGGGTGATCTCCCGGGCAGACTCGTTCCGGGACCTGCTGCAGAATGCCCTGACGCTTGACGGCACCCTGACGGCCAACCGCCAGAATGAGGCCAGCGCCGCGCAGAACGAGCAGGTCAAGAAGATTTCCTCCTGGGCCGCCATCTTGTTTGCGCCCTCGTTCGTGGCCGGGATCTACGGCATGAACTTCGACTACATGCCCGAGCTGCACTGGGCCTTTGGCTACCCGATGGCGATCGGCCTCATGGCGGCGGTGGGGGTGGGAATGTATGGCATCTTCAAAAAGAAGGGCTGGCTGTAGGGTCCTGGCCATCCCGCCTCCCGAGAGAACTGGCAATTACTGGCCATCAAAGGGCGCGGCACAGGGTGGACTGGCAGATCCGGGATTCCAAAGAAGAACACCTCGGTCCGAAGACCGGGGTGTTACCGAGGACAGAACCATCCCAGAAGGACGACCCCACTCCTCACATTTGTGGAGCTAAGGGGATTCGAACCCCTGACCTCTTCGATGCGAACGAAGCGCTCTACCAACTGAGCTATAGCCCCGGAACGGCCACTTGGTGCAGGTGCTGGACCGGTGACCCTAGGCTACAAATTTTCCCGTCCCAATGCCAATCCGCACCCTGGTGAGGGGCAGCAGCACCCCGGATGCCGCCGTCGTACCGCCCGCCAAGGTTTATGCGCGGCGGCGCTGCAGGACGTCGTCGAGGTTGCTCAGTGCGCTCTGTGCCTTGCTGAGCTGCTGGGCTTCTGCAGCCGGTGCAGCAGCGGCAGGCGTCCCTGCTGCACCCTGCTTCAGGGACGGCTTGCCCACTGCCTTCGGCGCGGCCGGCAGCTCAAGCGGCTCAGGCTCTGGGCGTTCGGCCTTGGCGGCATCAACGTATACAGGCTTCGGAACCTCTACCGGCTCCCAGGGGGTACCGGCGGGAGTCCCCGATGCCGCCGCAGCCGCACTCGGATCACCCGCCGCAACGGCAACGGCCAGGGCTGCCTCGCGAAGTTCCTGGGCTGTCAGCTGCTGGACCTTCGGCTGGTGGGCCTCGGCGTCAAAGAGCGGGCTTTCCCGGGGAGCGGGGGCCGACTCCGGCTTCGGCGGAATCCTTTCGGATACGTGTCTAACCGGCGGTGCGCTCATAGCCGAGCGAAAAGCCGCGTTGACCTTGGCCTTGCGGTCGCGGACAGCCAGCCAGCGCAGGATGGCGACGGACACCGCCGTCAGTGCCGCACAGGCCAGCGGCAGGAAAGGTGAGCCGAGGCCAAAAGGCAGCAGAATTGCGGAAACCAGTGACGTCATCAAAGACAGGAGTCCGGCAAGCGCCAGTGCGGTCCGGCCGTAACGGATCCGGAGGCGGCCGGCGGGTGCCGGGCCGGCAGGCTTGGCGGAGGGTCCGGCGCTCTTCCTGGCTTCCATGGGCTTCTCCTGCTGGGCGGCGACGTTCAGTACCAGACCGGCTGGCTGATCCGGTCTTTCCTCGGCTGGGGCGTCTGCCAGAAAATCACCGGCGGGCTGGAACTGGTGCCGGCGGTTCCGGAGGACGTAGGGGGCAACCCACACAATCCAGAGCACGACGGCAACCACAAGGATCACTGAGCTGCTAAGGGGGAAGTCCACACTCAAAACCGTATGAGCATCAGGCCTCCTGCTGCGGCATTAGCCGCGGTGTGTCGCAGGCCGGGGAGCAAATGAGTGGATTTATGACGGCCTGGTGGCGAGCCAGCGTGTCAACAGGCCTTCCGGGACCTCTTCCGATGTCAGGGCGAACGACCGGTGGTCGGCCCATTCGCCGTTGATGTGGAGGTAGCGGGGCCGGTAGCCCTCGTCCCGGAAGCCCAGCTTCTCCACCACCCGCAGGCTGGGCGCATTTTCAGGCCGGATGTTGATTTCCATCCGGTGCAGCCCCAGGGTCTGGAAGCAGTGGTCGGTCACCAGGGCCACTGCAGTGGGGGCGATTCCGCGCCCGGCCCTGGCCTGGTCCACCCAATATCCCAGGGTGGCCATCATCGCCGACCCCCACACGATGGAGGAGACCGTCAACTGGCCGATGATTGGCGGATTTCGCAGCCCCGGAGTTCTCTCCGTGATCACGAAGGGCAGGGCGGTGGCCTGGGCGGCCTGCGTATTCAACGAACGGACCATCTGCCGGTAGTCCGGAAGGCCTGCGCGCGGGTCCGGGTTGGACGCCTCCCACGGTGCAAGCCAGTCGCTGTTGCGGGACCTGACCTCCGTCCACTCCTTTTTGTCCCGGTACCTGATGGGCCGCAGGACCAGGTCGCCGCACTCCAGGGTTACGGGCCAGATGGGGCCGAATCGCACAGCTGCTACTTGGACAGGCCGTCGGTGAACCCCGGCAGCCACTCCCGCAGGCCCGGGCCGAGGTCCTCGCTGTCGATGGCGAGCTGCAGGCATGCCTTGAGGTAGCTGAGCTTGTCGCCCGTATCGTAGCGGCGTCCCCGGAACACAACACCGTAAACGCCGCGGCCTTCGCCGCTCCCGGTGGCGAGCTCCTGCAGTGCGTCCGTCAGCTGGATCTCTCCGCCGCGTCCGGGGCCGGTGCGCTCCAGAACTTCGAAGACGGACGGATGCAGGACGTAGCGGCCAATAACAGCAAGGTTTGACGGCGCTTCATCAGCGGACGGCTTCTCGACCAGCCCGTTGACCCGCACAAAGCTTTCGCCGTCGATGTCCTGGATGTCCGCACAGCCGTAGGAGCTGATCTGTGACGGTTCCACCTCGATGAGGGCGACCACAGACCCGCCGGTCTTGGCCTGGACATCGATCATGGTGCTGAGCAGTTCGTCACGGGCATCAATGAGGTCATCCCCCAGCAGCACGGCGAAGGCTTCATCGCCAACGTGCTGCTTGGCCCGGAGGACGGCGTGGCCCAGCCCATTGGGATCGCCCTGGCGCACGTAATGGATGTCGCCAAGGTTGCTGGCCGCCTGGATGGACGCCAGTTTCTCAGTGTCCCCTTTGTCGGCAAGCGTTGACTCCAAGGCCGGGACCCGGTCAAAGTGGTCCTCCAGAGCCCGCTTGTTACGTCCCGTGATCATCAGAACGTCATTCAGCCCCACCTGCACGGCTTCCTCCACCACATACTGGATGGCAGGCTTGTCCACCACAGGCAGCATTTCCTTGGGCATAGCCTTGGTGGCAGGAAGGAACCTGGTGCCCAGACCGGCAGCGGGGATGACGGCTTTGCGGACTCTCGGGTTACGGGTACTCACCGGACTAATCTAACGTCAGCGTCAAGCATTCAGTAATCAACGGACCGGCGGGCAGCCGCGCCGGAACCGGCGTACCAACCCCCCAGCACGGGTAATAAGGAGACACAATGACCCAACAGCAAGCCACCGCCAAGGACGACATCCGGACAGCCCACCGCCGGCGAAGGGCAGCACTGACCCCTGAAGAACTGGAAGCCGCCGGCGCTGCCCTGGCCATGCATGGTGCCGCCTGGGCCGAATCCATGTCCGGCGGAAGGCCGGCGACGTTCTGCGTGTATCTCGGTACTGGCGTCGAGCCGCCCACGCTGCCCCTCATCGCCGCCCTCCACGGCAACGGCCACAAGGTCCTGCTCCCCGTTTGCGAGCCGGGCCGTGAGTTGAGCTGGGTTATCTGGGGCCCGGACAGCACCCTGGAACGCAGCAGGTACGCACCCATCATGGAACCGGTTGGGCCCCGCCACGGACCGGATGTTGCCGGCGAGGCCACAGCACTGTTCATCCCTGCTACCGCCGTGGATCTCGACGGCAACAGGGTGGGCCAGGGCGGCGGCTACTACGACAAGTTCCTGGGCCACCTTGCCACCGCCGGGAAGGAAATCCCGCTGGCCGCTGTTATCTATGACGATGAACTCCTCCCGGCGGGCCGGATTCCTGCCGAGGAGTTCGACCGTCCTGTTCCCGCCGTCCTTGTCCCGTCGGGGCTTAGGCCGTTGGGCAAGATCGCATAAGTCAGGCGGGTGGCCGCAACGGGATGATAGAATTAGCACTCAGGCCCTGCGACTGCTAATGGATTACCAGGTGGCAGCACGGGACCTCTCGTTTGCCCAAGAGGAGGAGCACCAGTGCCAACATATGCTTACGCCTGCAAGGATTGCGGCCACGCCTTCGACATCGTCCAGTCGTTCTCGGACAGCTCACTGACGTCGTGCCCGGAATGCCAGGGCGCGCTGCGCAAGAAGTTCAACAGCGTGGGTGTCGTGTTCAAGGGCTCCGGCTTCTACCGGACCGATTCCCGGGACTCCAAGGGCAACACCGTCTCCGCAGCGCCGGCTTCTTCCACGCCTGCTCCGGCAGCGGCACCTTCCGCTCCCGCTCCGGCAGCTGCGGCTGCCGCCAGCTGATTCCGGCTTCCGCCGTTACGACGGCGGCCCTGCACCGATGGGACATTGTCCACATAGGTGCGGGGCCGCTGTCTTTTGCATATTTGGGGCGCCTAGCGTGGCGGCATGCCTGCTCATCCCTTCCGTGCCCGCCGGGAAGCTTCCGGATTCCTTCGACGTCCCGGCCGGCCGGTTCCCTCCGGCCGCTCCATTGCCCGTCCCAATGCCAGGTTTGGCGGCTGGCTGAGCCGCAACCGCCGACTTGCCATTGCCCTGTTGCTGTGTGCAGCGGCGGCACTCACCGTCCACCAGCTCACGCCGGCACCGGTCCACACCGTCACCGCACTGGCCGCCGCCCGGGACCTGCCTGCCGGGTCTGCCCTTGCGGCCACTGACCTTTCCGCGATCCAGGTTCCTCCGGGCATGCTCGCGGACGGCGTCCTGCGCGAACCCGGCGAAGCGTCCGGCAGGCAGCTGGCTGCCCCGCTGCGCAAGGGCCAGCTGCTGGCGGATGCCCAGCTGCTGGGGCCCGGCCTCCTCACCGGCAGTCCTGCCGGCTCAGCTGCAGTGCCCCTTCGGATGGCGGACCCGTCGTCCATCCAGTTGGTTTCCCCCGGGCAGCTGGTGAACGTGGTGCTGACCGGGGGGAACGGTTTCGACCAGCAAACACCGTCCGAAGTCCTGGCCGCGGCGGTGCCCGTGCTGTGGACCTCGGCAACCGGCGGGCAGGGCGGGCAATGGCTTGGCACGCAGGAGACTGACGGCCTGATCGTCGTGGCCGCCAACGCGGAACAGGCGGCCCGGCTGGCCGGTGCCTCCACGCAAGGCAAGCTGTTCTTTGTCCTGGTCGGACCGCCGTAACCGGCTGCCTCCTTCAGGCGGCGCCGGGGCCTACGAAGGTGTCACCCCCAGTGCGGCGGCTTCTGTTCCTTCAGCCATGCGTCATGGTCATCGTCACGGTCGCCCCACGCCCGCGGATCATCCTCGGCAGCCCGGGCGGGCAGGATGCCCTCCGCCGGCTTCTGGCCGGCACGGGCGGCCGACGCAGGCGCTTCCGCTGTCTCGTCACCGTCTGCGGGCGGCGCTTCGCTGTTGGTGCTGTTGGTCTTCTCGTCGCTGCCCACCGGGGCCGCCTCCTTGCTGTCCTGCCGGTCCGCGGCGGCTGCCTGATGACCGGCACGTGCTGCGTTGCCGGCCCGCCGTCCGGAAGCCGGGCCCGGGAAACGCGTAACGTTCGATGCCGGAGCGGACTCCGCCACGGCATCAATATCATTCAGCGCCTGGTCGACGTCGTCGTCAAGGAATCCGGGCGAAGCCACCCGTCCCGGAAGTACAATCTTTTCCAGTCCGAGGTACTTGGCGATCCGGTCTGCACAGGCGGACGGATCGGTGAAAACCTCGATGGTCCACAAGGGCATGTACCGCCAGCCAAGCCGTTCGAGCAGCTGGGGACGCAGCCTGCTCCGCTCCCGGACACTCATGGTGCGGTACTGTTCCGTGCCGTCGGACTCGATAGCCACCGGCCAGGGAAGATCGGCGTCGTCCTGGCCCATGGTGTTCAGCGGATCGGCGGCGGCCACCACGTCGATGGCGCCGTCGTACTGGTGCCAGACCCGCGCACCGCGTGCCCGCAGCCGGTCGCCCAGGTCCGCCACGAGCGGGTCGGCGCCGAGCGCCTGTTCGCTGGCGGCAGCGCGGGACGCGGGCGTACCGAGATCCGTGTTGCCCGAGATTTCCCGGTCCAGCAGGGCATACAGGTCCACTGCCCCGTGCGTGAGCCGGGTGTGGTCCAGGTCCTCGGGCCGGAAGCACGTCAGAACGTGCATCGAGCGCCGGGCGCGGGTCATCGCGAGGGCGAACTTTTCCCGCCCTCCCTCGGCGGACAGCGGCCCGAAGCTGTGCAGGGCGCGCCCATGCGGTGTCCGGCCGAAGCCCGGTGAGAAAATGACGTGGTCGCGCACCAGGCCCTGGGCCCGCTCAAGGTCCACCACCCGGAACGACTCCGGGCCCGCGCCGAAGAACCCGGCGAGTCCGGGGTGGTTGGGCAGCTGGAGCCTGATGGCCTCACCGATCCGGGCAGCGTGGCGAAGGCTGGCGGTCACCACGGCCAGCGAGGTGCGCGGGCGCAGGCGGGCGTGTTCGAAGACCAGCTCCACCACCCGGTTGACCTCGGCCACCACGGATTCAACACCTTCATGGTCGGCGCTGGGCAGCCCGGTTCCGTCCGGCAGGTACTCCACCAGCAGGGACCGGTCCAGCCCCGTGGCCGACTGTCCCTCCGGCAGCCGGCGGAGCCCGCCGTCGTAGAAGTTCTTGCTCAGCTGCAGGACCAGGTCCTCGTCCACCGCTCGGTAAACGAAGTTTAGCCGCCACACCGGCAGCACGGCGGACAGCGCGGTGAAGGCACTCTCCACCCGCTGATGCGCTGATTCACCGGGCGCCAGCCGCTCCACACCCACTGTGAAGGTGCGCGGGCTGGCGATGCGGGCGTCACCGAAGGCAATCACCTGGCGTGCGCGCGCAATGGAGGGAAGTACCGCCTGCAGCGAGGTGGCTTCGGCGTCGAGGATGACCACGGCGTCGAAAT
Source organism: Arthrobacter sp. Y3221159 (assembly GCF_059089885.1). Classification (NCBI taxonomy): domain Bacteria; kingdom Bacillati; phylum Actinomycetota; class Actinomycetes; order Micrococcales; family Micrococcaceae; genus Arthrobacter; species Arthrobacter sp. Y3221159. Next base: position 386,220 of record NZ_JBNHFC010000001.1, on the reverse strand, counting down.
GTTGCTCTGCCGGTAGCAGCCCGGTCATCAGGTACGGGCTGACGGACCACACGGGCACCAGGGTACCGATCAGGTCCGGGGCCTGGGCGGTCAGCGCCGGCAGCGACACGCGGCCGTCTTTGAGCAGGCTGCGCAGGAGGTCGGCCTGGCGGGGCTGCCCGGCGATCGCGGCGCGCCAGCGCTCGGCAAGGTCCCAGCGGAGCCGGGCCGCCCCGCTGGCTATGTGCGCATTGTCCGCGAGCCGGTACTCGGCTTCGAGCTGCCGGAGGGCGTCGCCGTCGGACATCGCCAGGTAGTCGTCACCGCTGATCATCGCCTCAAGCGCAGACTGCCACCAGGCGAGCTCCAGCTCGGCGGCGACGGAAGCGGCGGGTACTTCCCGCTCGGCCAGGTCAGCCAAAAGCTCCCCCAGCCCGTGCTCACGCATGTTTTCCACCAGCAGCGTTCGTTCCGGCAGGGTCTTGAGCGTGTCCGTATCCGCCACCAGCCGCTCAAGGCGGTCCATGAGTTCCCCGTACCGGACCGTGGAGAGCGAACCGCCCGCCTCGGTATGCTTCAGGGCCTCTCCCAGCTGGGTGAGCTCTCGGTCCAGTTCCCGGTACATGGCGTTCATCTCGGCAAGCCCGGACGGAACAGCCGGGTGCCGCTGGGTGGTGGCGTAGCCTGCCCACAGGGCCCGCTGTTCCTGAACCAGGACCAGGGAGCTGTGCAGGTCGGCGATGTGGACGCCGGGCCGGACGTATTCCTTGGCGACCCTGCGCAGCCTGGACCGCTGCATGGAGGTCATCTCGATGCCGCGTTCCCGCCGCCAGGCGGAAGGGGCGGTGGCGGAGATGAGGTCGGTCACCGGCCGGTCGAAGATGTCCGGGGTGAACTTGTCCAGGCTGCCGCGGACTGCCACCAGCAGTTCCAGCTGCTCGCCCCATTCGGCGAAGGATTCACCGAGGCGGATCTCGGCGTGCTCTGCCACGGCATTCATGCGCTCCCGCAGGGCAGGCAGGCTCTTCGCCACGGAACGGACCAGCTCCTGGGCTTCCTCGGTTTCCTTCCGGGTGAGGAGCCGTGCCCCATGCCAGGGGCTGGTGGTTGCGGCCTTGCTGAAGCTGCCCAGTTCCGCCGCACGGCGCAGCCTTCCGGCCAGTTCGTCACGGTCGCGGATGCTGTCCAGGACGCTCCGCTTGAGCCGGACCGTGGTGGCCGGGGCGGGGTGGATGGAAGTCAGTTCCGCCAGCGACTGCATGGCTTGGTAAGGCGAGCATCCCCACCGCTGCCGGACATTGTGCAGCGAGGCCACGTGGTCCATCAGCGCGTGGCGGTGCTCGGTCAGGGTGGCGTGGAGGTTGCCGAGCTGTGGTTCCAGCGACTTCTCGTTGCGGACGATGGCCCGGACCAGCTGGCCTTTCAGCTGCTGCGCGGTGACGTTCCCGGAGAGCTGGAACAGGATGGATTCAAGGCCCAGGGACTCCAGCTGGCCGGACACCTCGTTGAGGCTGGCGCGGCGGTCACCCACTACCAGGACGGTCTTGCCGGCATCCACCAGGGCGCCGATGGTGTTGATGGCCGTCTGCGTCTGCCCTGTGCCCGGCGGGCTGCTGACCACCAGGGAATCACCGGCGCGCGCAGCATCAATGACGTACTGCTGGTCCGTGTCCGCATCCAGCAGGAGCAGCTCGTCCTGGGGGTGCCGGCTGTCCAGTGGCGGGAAACGGGACGGATCCGGTTCCGCCACGTCCACCACTTCTCCTCCGGCTGCGGTAGCCAGGGCAGACACGATGGGATTGGAATCGTTGATCCAGGGGTCGTCCAGGTTGCCGGACAGGTCCGCGAAGGTGGACACGAGCAGGTTGTGCTGGGCCTCGGCGCCATGGATGGGCCGGATCAGGGTGCCCAGCCGGTCCAGTACAGGCTGCGGGTCGAAGCGGGCGGTGCTGTAGGCCAGCCGGGTGACGGCGTTGACGTCGAACACGATGCCGTGGATGGTCTTCAGGTGCCGGACCAATGCCGGGTTGATGTGCGCCTGCTCCGTCAGCTGGAGCTCGTAGTCGTCTTCGCCCGGTCGGACGGTCAGGGAAATCGCGGTGAGCATGACGGGCGCCGAGATACGCTGCGGCTTGCCGCCGACGGCGGACGTCCACACCACCGTGCCGGCCGAGAGGTAGCCGGCGTCGATCCCGCGGTCGTTGGCGAGTTCGAAAATCTTGGAGCGGATGTTGCGTGAGGCCCGCGCCGCCACGAGGTACTGCTGCCGGTCCCGGATCAGGGTGGACAGGCGGGTGCGGCGCCCGGCCATGAGCTGGGCAAGACCGGACGGGTGCGCGTGGGTCAGGTCAATGGAGCCCTCAGGGGTCTTGGTGAAGCGCAGCATCGTGTCTGCACCCGTGACGGGTTTGAGCCCGGACAGCCATTTGCGAAGCTCTTCCGAGCCTTCCGGGTGGCCTTGACCAACTGACACTACTGCCTTCTTTTCTGCGCTTGCGCGTGACGCCCTGGACCATACCGGCATACGTTCGAGCGTAGCCGCTCCGGCGCCGGACTCGAGAGACCGCAACACTGGAGTGCCCGAAATTGCGGAGATTTGATCCGGAAACAGGAGTGGCCGGCCTCCGTATCGGAGGCCGGCCACTCAGAACGCTATTCCCATTCGATGGTTCCCGGCGGCTTGCTGGTGACGTCCAGCACCACGCGGTTGACGCCGTCCACCTCGTTGGTGATCCGGTTCGAAATCCTGGCCAGGAGGTCGTACGGGAGCCGCGACCAGTCAGCGGTCATGGCGTCCTCGGAGGAGACAGGGCGGAGCACGATGGGGTGGCCGTAGGTGCGGCCGTCACCCATGACGCCCACGCTGCGGACATCGGCCAGCAGGACCACGGGCATCTGCCATACGTCGTTGTCCAGCCCGGCAGCGGTCAGCTCGGCCCGGGCAATGGCGTCGGCCTTGCGCAGCAGGTCCAGGCGCTCCTTGGTGACTTCGCCGACGATCCGGATGCCCAGGCCTGGTCCGGGGAACGGCTGGCGGCCCACGATCTCCTGCGGCAGCCCAAGCTGGGCGCCGACGGCGCGGACCTCGTCCTTGAACAGTGCCCGGAGCGGCTCGACGAGTTCGAACTGCAGGTCCTCGGGAAGCCCGCCCACGTTGTGGTGGCTCTTGATGTTCGCCGCACCTTCGCCGCCGCCGGATTCGACGACGTCCGGATACAGTGTGCCCTGGACCAGGAACTTGATCTTCTCGCCGTGTGCCGCGGCCTCGGCGATGATGGCCAGCTCGGCCTCTTCGAAGGCGCGGATGAACTCGCGGCCGATGATCTTGCGCTTGGTTTCGGGATCGCTGACGCCGGCGAGGGCGGACAGGAAGCGCTCCTGCTCGTTGGCGACGTAGAGCTTCACGCCGGTGGCGGCAACGAAGTCCCGTTCCACCTGTTCGGCTTCGCCTTCACGCAGCAGGCCGTGGTCCACGAAGACACAGGTGAGCTGGTCACCCACGGCGCGCTGCACCAGGGCAGCGGCGACGGCTGAGTCCACGCCGCCGGAGAGGCCGCAGATCACGCGGGCGTCCCCCACCTGCTGGCGGATGCGCTCCACCTGTTCCTCGACAATGTTGCCGGTGGTCCAGTTGGCTTCGATCTTGGCGCAGTTGAACAGGAAGTTCTCAAGCACCTGCTGGCCATAGGCGGAGTGCTTGACCTCGGGGTGCCACTGCACGCCGAACAGGCCCTTTTCCTCGTTGGCGAAGGCAGCCACTTCGGCGCCCGCCGTCGTCGCCAGCACCTCGAACCCCTCCGGGGCCAGGTGGACGGAGTCACCGTGGCTCATCCAGGTCTTCTGGTGCTGGGGCATGCCCTCCAGGACGGAGCGTCCCTCGCCAAGGATGGTGGTTTCCGTGGAGCCGTACTCCCGCAGGCCGGTCTTGTCCACCTTGCCGCCCAGGGCGTTCGCCATGGCCTGGAAGCCGTAGCAGATGCCGAAGACCGGCACACCGGCCTCGAAGAGGTCGGCACCTACGGTCGGGGCGCCGTCGGCGTAGACGCTGGAGGGCCCGCCGGAAAGGATGATGGCGGCCGGATTCTTGGCGAGGAGCTGCTCGGTGGAGTAGGTATGCGGAACCACTTCCGAATACACGTTTGCTTCCCGGACGCGGCGTGCAATCAGCTGCGCGTACTGGGCACCGTAGTCAACTACCAGCACCGGCTTTTGGGAAGTCTGGGATGCAGTGGGAGTAGTCACCGTAATAGCCTACTTTGCGCCGTTGCACCGGCGCACCTTGAGAGGCGGTGCTGTGACGGAGCAGACGTCCGACGGCGGGCGGTGGCCCGGGCGCCAGGGACTAGTACCGCTGCGGTGCCTGCGGGTTGGCGGCCAGCTCGGCCTCCACCTCGGCGTGGAACTTTTTCTCCACGATGAAGGACAGGAATGGGATGACGCCGCCGAGGGCGAGCAGGATCAGCTTGAGGAACGGCCAGCGCATGAGCGACCAGAGCCGGAAGTTGGACATCAGGTACACCACGTACATCCAGCCGTGCACGATCAGGACGGTGACGGACAGGTTGACCCCGTCCAGCACGCCCGGAGGCTCGGCGTCGGCGAACCCGAAGCCGAAGGGCTGCCCCGTCACGGCGTTGGTGCCGCCGGCGAACAGGTATTGGCCGAAGCCGTACCGGGCGATCAGTTCGGCGCAGAGCAGGAGCAGCATGGCGCCGGTGAGGTAGGCCAGCACCTTGTAGAACTTCAGGGCCGAGCGGATCTGCGACTCGGTGCCGCCAAAGCGCCGCTTCTTGCCTGCGGCCTTGCCGGCTGTGTTGCCGCCTGCTGCGGAGGCGGCGGGTTTCGGTTCAATCATGGCTGTACCTTTTGCTGGGTCGGTTCCGGGTGCTGGTTCTGGTCAGGCTGCTGTCCGGGGTCCGGGCCGGCCTCGTGGTGTTCATCGTCAAGGCCCTCTTCCAGGTCCCGGTGGTAGTCGTCCTTGACCAGCCGCCACCAGATGAACAGGGCGAACCCGGCGAAGACCACCCATTCGAGGGAGTAGAAGAGGTTGAGCCAGTTGATCTGCTGCCCGGGCGGCTGCGGACCGATCTCCAGGGGCAGCAGATCGCCGGGCACGGCGGCCGGGCTGACGTCCGCTCCCCCGGCCACTTCGGCGGTGGCGGCCACGAAGCCCGGGTAGCTGCTGATCTCCCAGTAGTTGATGAGTTCGGCCACGGAGACGGCGGTTGCCTGGCCCGGCTGCGGCGCCGTTTTGGCGAGGGGGGCCTCGGACGGCAGGAGCCGCCCGGTCAGTTCAACAGCGCCTGACGGCGGCGCTGGCGCGTCGGCGGGGTCGGCCACCCATCCGCGGGCCACGGGGATCCAGGTTTGCGGCGAGGCCGCAGCGCCGGTCAGCGCCGGGGCGCCGTCGACGGCGAAGGCGGCAACCACCCAGTAGCCGGTTCGGCCTTCGTGCAGGCGGCCCGGGACCAGGACCTGCTTGTCCGGGTCGTAGCTGCCCCGCGCGCTGACCATCTGGTCGGCGTCGGTACCGTGGAAAAACTCGCCCGGCTGGAGGGTATCGGTCAGCGGCTGGACCTGTTCGGTGGCAGGGTTGACCGGGGCCTCGGGCTGCGTGGAGCGCCCGAACTGCCACTGGCTCAGCAGCACGAAGACCCCGGAAATGGCGATCGCAAAAACAAATCCAGCGATCCAGCGGGGTTTAAGGGCAGTTTTCCACACGTGTTAACCGTACTTCGTACCTTTGTAGAACAGCTAAACGCCGACGCCGGCGGCATCTGCGGCGGGCACCGGATCAGTGGTCGAAAAAGACCAGGCTGGAGTTGATCAGTTCGGAAATGATGTCGGCGTCGTAGGCGCGCCGCAGGGATTCGCGGAACGATTCCTTGGACAGGGACCTGGCCAGGGTCGCCAGGACTTCAAGGTGGTCGGAGAAGGAGCTGGCGGGGGTGGCAATCAGAAGGATCAGCGTTGCGGGGCCGTCGGCTGCACCGAAGTCCAAGGCGGAGCCGTATTTGGCGACGCCCACCGCAATGGACGTGCGGGTCACGAACTCGCTGCGCGCGTGCGGCAGGCCGATTCCACCCGGAAGTCCGGTGGCCAGCTGGTGCTCGCGGGCGTTAACGTGCTGCAGGAACCCCTCAAGGTTCGAGACGCGCCCGGCGGCGTAGAGCCGTTCCGCGAGCTGGGTTGCGGCGTCGGCCTTGTCCGATGCCTCCATCTCCAGGATCACCATCTCGGGGGTGGTGAGGTCCGCATCATACGGGTCAAGTGCTTCCGCCAAGGCGTTTCCCTTCAGTCGGCAGTACGGGGCATCCGGCCCCTCAGCGCAAGGGCACGATGTCTTCCACACCCAGGCGGGCGGCGTCTGCGGATTTGTCGTCCGGCTGTTGCTGGCTGAGGCGTTCGGCCTCCACGCGCGCAATGTAGTGCCGCACCTCATTTTCGCGCTGCGCGTCGCTCCAGCCGAGGACGTCACCCATCAGTTTAGCGACAACCGGGACCGCGGACACACCGCGGTCCCACGCTTCAATCGAGATCCGCGTCCGCCGGGTCAGCACGTCGTGCACGTGCCGCGCCCCCTCGTGTGTTGCCGCGTAGACGGCCTCGGCCTGGAGGTAGTCGTCGGCTCCCGGAATCGGCTCGGCCAGCGCCGGGTTCTCTTCGATGAGGGCCAGCACCTCCGGGATCAGGGACCCGTACCGGTTGAGCAGGTGCTCGATCCGGGCCACATGCACGCCCGATTCCTCGGCGGTCCGGTTCCGCCGGTTCCATGCCGCGCGGAAGCCGTGGGCCCCAAGCAGCGGGATGGTTTCCGTGCAGCTCGGCGGGACCCGCTCGTCCATGGTGCGGGTGGCCTCGTCCACGGCGTCCTTGGCCATCACCCGGTAGGTGGTCCATTTTCCGCCCGCGACGACGACGAGGCCGGGGACCGGGTGCGCCACCACGTGTTCGCGTGACAGCTTGGCGGTGGTGTCGTTTTCGCCGGCAAGGAGGGGCCGCAGCCCGGCGTACACGCCTTCAACATCTTCGCGGGTGAGCGGCCGCTTGAGGACCCTGTTGACGTGCTCGAGGATGTAGTCGATGTCTTTGCTTGATGCTGCCGGATGGGCCTTGTCCAGATTCCAGTCGGTGTCCGTGGTGCCGATGATCCAGTGCCGGCCCCACGGGATGACGAACAGCACCGATTTTTCGGTGCGCAGGATCAGTCCCACGGTGGACTGGAAGCGGTCGCGGGGCACCACCAGGTGGATCCCCTTGGAGGCCCGCACCTTCAGCTGGCCGCGTTCGGTCACCATCGCCTGTGTTTCGTCGGTCCAGACGCCGGTGGCGTTGATGACCTGCTTGGCGCGGATATTGAACTGCGTGCCGTCCTCACGGTTGACCACCTTGGCCCCCACAACGCGTTCGCCTTCGCGCAGGAAGTCCACCACGGCCATCTGGTTGACGGCGTGGGCACCGTAGTACGCGGCGGTGCGGACCAGGTTGGCGACGTACTTGGCGTCATCCACCTGCCCGTCGTAGTACCTGATGGAACCCACGAACGCATCGTTCTTCAGGCTCGGGGCGGCGCGCAATGTGCCGCGCTTCGACAGGTGCTTGTGGAAGGGAACGCCGCGGCTGTGTCCGCTGGAGATGGACATGGCATCGTACAGCGCGATGCCGGCTCCCACATACGGACGCTCGATGAAGGGTTTGGTGAGCGGATACAGGAAGGGCACCGGCCGGGCCAGGTGCGGCGCGAGCTCGGAGAGCAGCAGCCCGCGCTCCTGCAGGGCTTCCTTCACCAGCGCGAAGTCGAGCATTTCAAGATAGCGCAGGCCGCCGTGGATGAGCTTGGAGGACCGGGATGAGGTCCCGGCTGCCCAGTCACTGGCTTCGACGATGCCAACGCTCAGTCCCCGGGTGACGGCGTCGAGGGCTGCTCCGGTGCCGACGATGCCGCCGCCGACAATGAGGATGTCTAGTTCCTGGCCGGGCCGTGAGGTATCACGAAGCCGCTGGATGGCTGCTTCCCTGGCTGCCGGGCCGAGTGCCCCGCCATGAGCAGGAACAGTCTTCATCGAACGCCTCCAGTGCCTCTAGTGCCGGTAGTAGGACCACACTACTTGCTGGGGGCCCGCTTGGGAGGAAGGCCAGGGACGGACGCCGCCCCTGGCCTTCCCTTGCGGGTCAGTTCCCTTCGTAAGGGGATACGACGACGTCGACCCGCTGGAATTCCTTGAGGTCCGAATAGCCCGTGGTAGCCATCGAACGGCGGAGGGCCCCGATCAGGTTGGACGTTCCGTTGGTGTGGTGGCCCGGTCCGAAGAGGACTTCCTCCAGCGGGCCGACCGTGCCCACGTTGACCCGGTCCCCGCGCGGGAGTTCCAGGTGGTGCGCTTCCTGCCCCCAGTGCCAGCCCTTGCCGGGTGCCTCCTCGGCCCGTGCCAGGGCGCTGCCCAGCATGACGGCGTCGGCGCCCATGGCGATGGCCTTGACGATGTCGCCGGAGGCGCCCATGCCGCCGTCGGCGATCACATGCACGTACCGGCCGCCGGACTCGTCCATGTAGTCGCGGCGGGCGGCGGCAACGTCGGAGATGGCGGAGGCCATGGGCGAGTGGATGCCCAGCGCGCGGCGCGTGGTGGTTGTGGCGCCGCCGCCGAAGCCGACCAGCACGCCGGCCGCACCGGTCCGCATGAGGTGCAGTGCAGGGGTGTAGCCGGCCGCGCCTCCCACGATGACGGGGACGTCAAGCTCGTAGATGAACTGCTTCAGGTTCAGCGGCTCGTGGTCCTTGGACACATGCTCCGCCGAGACGGTGGTTCCCCGGATTACGAAGATGTCGACGCCCGCGGCCACCACGGTCTTGTAGTGTTCCTGCGTGCGCTGCGGGGTCAGGGAGCCGGCAACAGTGACGCCGGCGTCGCGCATCTCGGCGAGGCGGGTGGTGATGAGTTCGGGCTGGATGGGTGCCTGGTACAGCTCCTGCATCCGACGCGTCACAGCAGGGCTGTTGGTCTCGTCCTGCAGTGCGCCGATCTCGTCCAGGATGGCCTGCGGATCCTCGTAACGCGTCCAGAGGCCCTCAAGGTCAAGCACGCCCAGGCCGCCAAGCTTGCCGAGGGTGATGGCGGTTGCCGGGGACATGGCCGAATCCATGGGTGCCGCAATGACGGGCATGCTGAACTGGTAGGCATCGATCTGCCAGGAGACGGAGACGTCCTTGGGGTCGCGGGTACGACGGTTGGGGACGATTGCTATGTCATCCAGGGAGTAGGCACGACGCCCACGCTTGCCACGGCCGATCTCGATCTCATAAGTCACTGCTCTAGGTTATCCCAGCCCGCGTGCCGCCCTTGGCTAGAGTGGCCTGATGGGCAGGCGGTGGATTTTCGAGGAACCCTAGACCCCGCCTGCTTCCTCAGGGCCCACGCCAGCAGGGTTCCCTGGCCGAGCTTGCGAGGTTAGGGGGCTGGCGGGGATCTGGGATTCGAACATGCGGAAGTAGCGGCCGCGGAGTGCCACCAGTTCCCGGTGGGTGCCCTGCTCCACGATGCGGCCGTCCTCAAGCATGTAAACGATGTCCGCCTTCTCGATGGTGGCCAGCCGGTGGCTGATGGCAATGATCGTGCTGCTGCGGTCCGCGAAAAGCCGCGTGAAAATCCGGTGCTCAGCGAGCGCGTCGATGGCGGAGGTGGGTTCGTCCATCACCATGAACGAGGCGTCGCGGTAGAAGTTCCTTGCCATCGCGAGCCGCTGCCATTGCCCGCCGGACAGGCCGCTGCCCTTGCGGCCGCGGGGGTCCTCCATCCAGTTGCTGACATGGTTGTCCAGGCCGTTGGGCAGCTTGTTGATGAAGTCCAGCGCCTCGGCGTCGGCAGCGGCCCGGCGGATTCGCGCGTCATCGCGGGAACTCTCGACGTCGCCGAAGTAGATGTTCTCGGCGGCCGTTGCGAACTCGTACTTGAGGAACTCCTGGCTCAGCACCGCCAAGCGCCGGTGCCAGGACGTAACGTCGAGGGCGGCAAGGTCGACGCCGTCGAGCAATACCTGCCCCGAGTCCGGCCGGTAGAGCCCGGCCAGGATCCGGATCAGGGTGGACTTTCCCGCACCGTTCTCCCCCACGATGGCGATGTGCTGGCCCTCGCGGATGGTCATGCTGATCCCGCGGATGACCTCAATGTCGCTCCCGGTGTAGGTGAAGCGGATGTCCCTGAGCTCCACTTCCCGGGGCGCGGCCAACAGCGGCGGCGCGTGTTCGGAGTGGACGGGCAGGGCCATGAACAGCTCGTAGTCCTTGAGGTTGGCCAGGTCCTCGTCAATCGAGCTAAGGGAGGAGACCAGGTTGTTCGCGGTGGACAGCGCCCGGCTGACGATCTGCTGGACGTAGAGGAACTGGCCAACGGGCTGGGCGCGGGCGATGATCTGCCCCACCACCCAGATCAGCGAGACCACCTCCGCCCCGTACTGCAGGGCGTCGGCAGCCAGCTGCTTGGGAATGTACCGCCGCTGGAAATCGAGCCGGCGGCGCTCGTCCGCGTCCCGGAGCCTGGACCGGAGATCCATCAGGAAATTGACGATTCCGTAGAGGCGCATTTCCGCGATGTGCTGGGGCCGGAGGAGGTTGGTCTCGATCATCCGGCGCTGCCGCCGGGAGTCCACCTGGGTGTTCCAGTGCGCGATCTGTTCCCGGGAGAGCTTGAACTGCAAGTAGACGCTGGGCACGATCGCCACCAGGACGATGACCGCGATCCACCAGCTGACCAGCAGCAGGGCTCCCACGGCCAGGATCACCGAGACGAGCTGGGTGAAGATGCCGGCGATCCGGTCGAGGACGCGGGCATAGGAATCGGAGAACCGCTTGGCACGGTCGTAGAGGTCAACGGTCTCTTTGTCGTCGTACCGCCAGAACTCGAGGGCCAGGAAGCGTTCGTACATCTGGTCGCCTACGATGGCCCCTACCTTGAAGCTCATGAGCTGCTGGATGTAGCGGTCGACGCTTGTGAAGGCGCCCCAGAAGAGGCCCAGCGCGGCGGTGATGATGACGTAGACGATGGCCATCTGGCCGGCACCGGTATCACCCGTGTAGGCAGCCGCCAGGGCGGTGGTGGTCAGGGCCGCGAAGTAGGTGGTGACCAGGGGCAACACCGCTGAAATGAGCGAGCCGAGCACCTTCATGATGACCGCGCCCGGGGAGGCGTGGAAACTGACCCGCAGGACCTGGGCAACAGCCCTCGCGTAGGGGCGCAGGGCCAGCCGGCGCTGGGGATCGCGTTTGGGTTGCAGTTCGGCCGGGTGGCCAGATGCGCGCATGCCTCAAGCCTAGGGCGCGCCAGTTCTTTGCCGAAGCCCGTGGAGCCGTTCGGTGCAGCCAGCAACCGTTGCCACTTGCTGCCGCCCGGCGCGGGGCCGGTTCTGCGGCTCCGTGAATTCGTTGACTTGTCTTCCGGACTTAACTTAGGCTCCGTCACGTATTGACATCGTTGTCATAAGTAACGCGCGATGAAGGGCGATTCACAAAATGCACGGAAGACAAAAGGAAAGACTGCAGGTCCTTTCGGCCATGACGCTGGCCGGTTTGGTGCTGACCGGGGCGTTGGCCGGAGCCGGACCGGCGATGGCAGAGAAGTCCGGCGGGAGCCCTCCTGCCGGACCAAGCACGGGCAGCACTTTGGGCCAGGAAACGTATCGGCCGGCGTACCATTTTTCGCCCGTAAAGAACTGGATGAACGATCCCAACGGAATGGTTTACCACAAGGGGATCTACCATCTCTTCTTCCAGCACAACCCGTCCGGGAACACGTGGGGCAACATGTCCTGGGGACATGCCTCCTCCACTGACCTGGTTCACTGGCAGGAGCAGCCGCTGGCCATCTCCACGGATGACCAGGAGGATGTGTTCTCGGGCAGCGTTGTGGTGGACAAGGACAATTCTTCCGGTCTCGGGACTACGGAGAACCCGCCACTGGTTGCGATTTACACCAGCGCCTATAAAGACGCTTCGCCACACCGCGGGCTGCAGGCCCAGTCGCTGGCCTACAGCCTGGACGACGGGCAAACGTGGACCAAGTACAGTACGGATCCTGTCCTGACCCGGAACTCCGCCAACTTCCGCGACCCCAAGGTCTTTTGGTACACCACACCCGACGGGAGCGGTTATTGGGTGATGACCGCCGTCGAAGCCACCGACCACAAAGTGCTGCTCTATAAATCCACCAACCTCAAGGACTGGACTCCCCTCAGCGAGTTCGGTCCCGCCAACGCCACCGGCGGACTCTGGGAATGTCCCGACCTCTTCCCCCTTGCCGTGGACGGCGACCCAAACAACGTCAAGTGGGTCATGGTGGTCAACATCAATCCGGGCGGCGTGGCGGGCGGCTCCGCAGGACAGTATTTCGTGGGCAGCTTCGACGGCACCACGTTCACATCCGAAAGCACAAAGCCCCTGGATTCCCTGCCCCCTGGAGCTTCGATCGCTGGCTTCAACGACGGCACCTATAACGGCTGGACCGTCAACAACGAACCCGGCAACTGGAAGAACGGCCCCTTCGCGCACGCTCCCGCCGCCGGAACACTGCCCGGCCAGAACATCGTGAGCGGCTTCGCCGGTGCAGGGCTGGTCAACTCCTTCAACGACGGCGACTGGCCTTTGGGAACAATCTCCTCGTCCGATTTCACCGTGGACAGTGACTACATCAACTTCCTTGTCGGGGGCGGCCAACACCCCCGAGTCTCCGACAAACTGGACAATACGCCGCCGCCGGGAGACCTGTTGTTCAATGGCTTCGAGGTTCCGGACGGCAGTACCCTCGCAGAAGCCGGCTGGACCGGAAGTGGCGACCTCGCGCCGTCGTACCAGCCCGCCACTGCGGGAGGCGACTATTACCTCGGCGCTAAACGCATCAACACCTTCGAAACCGGCGGCGCTCCCGGCGATGACCGCCAAGGCGTACTGACCTCCCCCGAGTTCACCGTGTCACGGAACTTCATCAGCCTGCTGGTTGGTGGTGGACACCGGGCACCGGAAACAGGACAGGTCCTGGAGGCGCAGCTGATCGTCGACGGTGCCGTGGTCCGGACAGTGGCAGGGAACGACGCCGGCCAGCTCAACTGGAAGGGCTGGGACGTCTCCGAGTTCGCCGGCAAGCAAGCCCGGCTACGCATCGTGGACCAGGCAACCGGAGGATGGGGACACCTCACGCTTGACCACATCATGCTCACCGACCAGGCTGCCGTGCCCCGCTCCGACGAAACCACCGTCAATCTGGTGGTCGACGGCCAAGTGGTCCGTTCCACCACCGGCGCGAACAGTGAGGTGCTGGACTGGGCGTCCTGGAACGTGGCGGAATTCCGGGGCCGCCAGGCCCAAATCAGGATCGTGGACAACAACCGCTTCGGGTGGGGGCACATCCTGGCCGACGAGTTCACCGCTTCCCCGCAGGCGGCCCAACCGCGCATCAACGGTTATGAGTGGCTGGACTATGGCCGCGACTACTATGCCGCGGTTTCGTTTGGCAACATGCCGGAGGACAAGCGTGTCATGCTCGGCTGGATGAACAACTGGGACTATGCCAACAGCATCCCCACCTTCCCGTGGCGCAGCGCCATGTCGCTGCCCCGCGAGGTGGGTCTCACGCAGACTCCGGCCGGGCCCCGGCTGACGCAAAAGGCAGCCAAGCAGGTAGACAGGCTTGCCGGTGCCCCCGGCTACACTGACACAGCTGGCAGGGCCATCAGCCCGGGAACACATGCCCTGCCTCCCGCGGCGTCGGGACAGGCCCAGCGCATCGACGTCACCTTCAACCCGGGGACGGCAGTGAGGTCCGGTATCACGGTCCTCGGTGACGGGGCGTCGTCGACTGTGATCGGCTATGACGCCGCGGCACAGGAGGTGTACATCGACCGCGGAAACTCAGGCAACGTGGGCTTCCACCCGCTGTTTACCTCGGTCGATTCGGCGCCGGTGACGGTGGACGCGCAAGGAAACGTGACGCTTCGGATCTATGTGGACAGGTCCTCGCTGGAAGTCTTCGCCCAAGGCGGACTGCGGACGATCACGGATCAGGTCTTCCCCGCGGACGGAGCCCAGGAGGTGGCGCTGTTCGCCGAGGGCGGCATTGCGCACCTGAAGTCGCTCACCGTCACCCCGATGAAACAGGCCATGTTCCTGGAGTCCCTCAAGGCGGTCAACGCCGGAGGGAAGGCCCGGGGCTGAGCAAGCGGGGTTCAGCAGGCTCAGCCGCCGGCGTCCGGTGGCTGAGCCTGCTGAAGCCCCCGGCGAAACTACTCCGCCGGTTGCAGCCAGGTCAGGACTGACCCGTCCTCTTCGATGTGCCGCGCCAGCTCGGCATTGAATGTGGCTCCGTAATCGGCGGTGATGTGGTCCTGGAAAGCGTCGTCGTCCCGGTACACCTCGAACACGAAGTATTCCCGAGGGTTGGATTCCCGGGTATAGGGGAGGAAATGTACGTTGCCCGGTTCGCGGCGCACGTGCTCCGTCAGATCCCGCATCATCTCCGCGACGCGTCCCTCGCTTCCGGGCTTGACGGTGAATTCTGCATACAGTGTTTTGGCCATGGATTTCCTTCTTTCTGTGGTTGGTCAGTTCGACGGCGGCAGCTCGCCCGAGCCGCGCTCAATCAGTTCGGAGGGGACGACGAAAGTCTGCGGAGCGGCGTCGTCGCCGTCCATGCGGGCGAGCAACCGCTCAGCGGCGAGCTTCCCGATCCGTTCAGGATGCTGCGCGATGACGGTGATGCCGGGCTCCATCATGTCGGCGAGCGTGAAATCGTCGAAGCCCACCAACGCCACCCGGTGGCTGGCTCCCCTTTCACGCAGTGCCCGCATGACGCCGAACGTCACCAGGTTTTGGCTGGAGAAGATGGCCGTGGGCGGGTTGCCGGAGGCGAGGAGTTCATGGGCAGCGAGCCGCGCTGATTCTTCGTCGTGCAGGCCATCGCGAAGCGGAACAGAAGCGGTGGCGACACCGGCCCTGCCGAGTTCCTCCATGAAGCCCCTGCGGCGGTCACGGGCAGTCTGGATATCAAGGCGGTCACCCAGGTAGGCAAGCTTCGAATGGCCGTGCTTGAGGAGGTGGGCCGCAGCACGGGCAGAGCCGGCAGCATTGTCAGTCACCACGGCGTCGGCCTCGATCCCCACCGGTTCGCGGTCGATGAAGACGAGGGGCAGGTCCCGCGAGTGCTCGGGGATCACGTAGGCCTGGCTCCTGGCGATGGGTGTCAGGACCATTCCATCCACCCTGCGCCCGAGGAACGCTGCCACCAGGGCTTTCTCCCGCTCGGGGTCGTCATCGAGGCTGGCAGCGAATACGGCGATTCCGCGCTCCGCGAGGGTATCCTCCAGCGCGCGGTGGATCTCGCTGCTGAACGGGTTGGCAACGCTGGGCAGCAGCAACCCGATGGACAAGGTCCTTCGGCCCGCGCGGCGCAGGCTCCCCGCCGCCATGTCCAGTTGGTAGTTCAACTGCTGGGAAGCTCCCAGCACGCGCTGGCGCGTCGCCTCGGAAACGCCGGGCTCGTCATTCATCACCCGGGAAACAGTCTTGATCCCGACGCCTGCCAACGCTGCCACATGGCGCATGGTGGGTCGGTTCGTGCCGGCCTCGGATTGGTAACGATTAGACATCGTTGTCAGAACCTCGCTCTTCATCATCGATTCACGCTTGACTCTACCCTGTGACGTTGATTACATGAGCCGTGACATCGTTGTCAGGCACACCTAGTGCCCTGAGACCAGGAGATTCAATGTTGAGTTCCAAGACCCCCCGGCACACCGTCAACCGTTTGCTCGCCATGGGTGCAGTCCTGACCCTGGGCGCCCTCAGCCTCTCGGCCTGCGGAGGCGACTCTTCCGCAACAGGATCCACCGACGGCACGTCCTCGGAAAAAATCGGTGTCTCGCTGATCGTGAAGACCACGTCGAACCCGTTCTTCGTCTCCATGCAGGACGGCGCGAAGAAGGCGGCGGCAACGGACGGCGTCGACCTCAAGCTCGCGGCCGGAAAGGCCGACGGCGACGAGGATACCCAGATCCAGGCGATTGAGAACGCCATCTCCAAGGGCGACAAGGGCATCCTGATCACGCCGAACGGACCGTCCGTCGTCGACGCCCTCAAGAAAGCCAAGGACGCCGGCTTGTTCGTCATTGCCCTGGACACCCCGCCGGACCCCGCGGACGCCGCCGACATCACCTTCGCCACCGACAACTTTGCCGCCGGTGAGCTGATCGGCAAGTGGACCGCTGCCCAGCTTGGCGGCAAGAAGGCCACCATCGCGCTGATCGACCTCTTCGACGACAAGATCGTCTCCGTTGACTACAACCGCGACCAGGGGTTCCTGACCGGCCTGGGCATCGACACCGCGGACAAGAAGAAGAACGGCGACGAAGCCAAGACCGGCAAGTACACCGGCGGCAAGGGCGGCGAGTACGAAATCGTCGGCAACCAGGCCTCCCAGGGCGCCGAAGACGGCGGCCGCACCGCCATGGAAACGCTGCTCTCAAAGAACCCCAACATCAACGTCGTCTACACCATCAACGAGCCCGCTGCCGCCGGTGCCTTCGAAGCGCTGAAGTCGGCGGGCAAGGAAAAGGACGTCCTGGTGGTTTCGGTCGACGGCGGTTGCGCCGGTGTGGACAACGTCAAGTCGGGTGTCATCGGCGCTACCGCCCAGCAGTACCCGGTCAAGATGGCCGAACTTGGAGTCAAGGCGATCGTGGACCTGGCCAAGACGGGCAAGAAGCCGGAAAACTCGCCGGGCCTGGACTTTTACAACACCGGCGTGGAACTGGTCACCGACAAGGCGGCCGACGGTGTCAAGAGCATCACCACGACGGACGCCACCCAGATCTGCTGGGGCAAGTAGGTCCGGAGAGTGACAGGAGCATCAATGACCCAGCAACAGACGGCCGGACCGCCGGCCACGGGACCCAGCACTGACCTTGCCGAGGAATTCCTCGACCGGCAGACCCCGCTCAGCCGTATCCGCAACGTCCTGCACCGCTATCCCGCGCTCAGCCCGGCGATCGTGCTGTTGGTCGCGGTTGTAGTGTTCGGCCTCCTCAATGACCGCTTCCTGCGGTTCGAGAACCTTTCCCTGATCACCCAGCAGGTTTCCGTCGTCGGGACCCTGGCCATCGCCCAGACGCTCATCATCCTCACGGCGGGGATCGACCTGTCCGTGGGCGCGGTAATGATCCTGGCCTCCATGGTGGTGGCCCAACTGTCCGTAAACAACGGCGTGCCGGCGCCGCTGGCGCTCCTGGCGGGACTCGTCGTCGGGCTCGCCTCCGGGGCCCTCAACGGCTTCCTGGTGACCCGGTTCAAGCTCCCCCCGTTCATTGTGACGCTGGGAACACTGAACATCTTCATCGCCCTGACCCTGCTGTACTCCGGCGGCTCCACGGTACGCGGCTCGGCAATGCCGGACGTGCTCACCTGGATGGGCAGCACCTTCCCGCTGGGCCCGGTCAGGATCTCCACCGGCGTGGTCATGATGCTCCTGCTCTACGTGGCGGTCGCCTTCATCCTGGGCAAGACAGCCTGGGGCCGGCACGTTTACGCAGTAGGTGATGATAAGGAAGCCGCCCGCCTGGCCGGCATCCCCGTCAACCGGGTCCTGATGAGCGTGTACCTTGCAGCCGGTGCCGTCCTGGCCATCGGCGCCTGGATCCAGATCGGCCGCACCAACGCAGCCAGCCCCAACGCGGGCGTGGACCTGAACCTGGACTCCATCACCGCCGTCGTGATCGGTGGAACCAGCCTCTTCGGCGGCCGCGGCTCAGTATGGGGCTCCCTCCTCGGAGCGCTGATCGTGGGCGTGTTCCGCAACGGGCTGTCCCTGGCCGGGCTGGACGTGCTGTTCCAGACCCTCGCCGTGGGCGTGCTCATCATTGTCGCTGTGTCCATCGACCAGTGGATCCGAAAGGTAAAGTCATGACCTCCACCGGGCTTGAACGCCCCGTCACGGAAACCCGGCAGCCGATCCTCAGGGCACGCAACCTCGTCAAGACCTTCGGCAAGGTCGTGGGCCTGGACGGTGTCAGCCTGGACCTTTACCCGGGCGAGGTGCTGGCCATCATCGGGGACAACGGAGCCGGCAAGTCCACCCTTATCAAGTGCCTTACCGGTGCCGAGGTCCCGGATTCCGGCGAGCTGCACGTCTCCGGACAGCAGGTGCATTTCAAGCGGCCGCAGGACGCCCGCGCCCATGGCATCGAAACCGTCTACCAGAACCTTGCAGTCTCCCCCGCCCTTGATGTCGCATCCAATCTTTTCCTCGGCAGGGAGGAACGCTTGCCCGGACCATTCGGCAAGGTCTTCCGTGTCCTGGACACCAAGGGCATGCGCCGCAAGGCGAGGGAGGAGCTTACCCGCCTCGGCATTTCGACGCTCCAGGATGTCACCGTTCCGGTCGAGAACCTTTCCGGCGGCCAGCGCCAGGCCGTGGCCGTGGCAAGGGCGGCAGCGTTCGGTTCCAAGGTAGTAGTGCTGGACGAGCCGACGGCGGCACTCGGCGTCCGCGAGTCCAACCAGGTCCTCCAACTGGTCCGCGACCTTCGCGACCGTGGCTTGCCGGTCATCCTGATCAGCCACAACATGCCCCACGTGTTCGACGTCGCGGACAGGATCCATATCCAGCGGCTCGGCAAGTGCGCGGCCACCATCACACCAAAATCGCACTCCATGACCGACGCGGTAGCGATCATGACAGGCGCCGCAACCGCCTGATCCTCCCAGGCTGCCCGCTGCCTCCAACCGTCCCTTCAACCGTTCCATCCCTCCCTTCCGCGGACCTGTCGGCGCCAGCCTGCAGGTCCGCGGACGGCTTCACGAAAGATAATCCGATGCCCCAAGACCACACCAACAGCCCTCACCCGGCGAGCCTCGATGTCATCGTGATCGGCGAAGCGCTGATCGACGTGGTGAGCACCTCCGAAGGCACGGTGGAGCACCCCGGGGGATCCCCCGCGAACGTGGCCTACGGCCTGGGGCGCCTGGGAATCAGCACCGGCCTCCTGACCTCTATCGGCGAGGACGAGCGCGGCGCCACCATCGCGAGGCACTTGGCGGGCGCCGGCGTCGCACTACTTCCCGGTTCCACCTCCGCCGGACGGACAGCCTCGGCAACAGCTACCCTGGCGCCCGATGGCTCGGCCCACTACGACTTCGACATCAGCTGGGACTTGCAGCCGGTCCACCCTGCCTATCTTCCAAAAGTGCTGCACACCGGCTCTATCGCGAGTTTCCTGGCGCCCGGGGCCGCTTCCGTCAAGAGCCTCCTGGAACGGGCGCACCGTGAATGCCTGGTTTCCTACGATCCCAATATTCGCCCGGCGCTCCTGGGCAGCCATGCGGAGGCCCTTGCTGTTTTCGAAGACCTGGTTCCCCTGACGGACGTGGTGAAGCTGAGCGACGAGGATGCCCGGTGGCTCTACCCCCGGCTGACGTTCGAGGACGCCGCCGCGCGGATCCTGGAACTCGGTGCGGGCCTGGCGGTGGTCACCATGGGTTCGGCGGGCTCGTTTCTGGCAACACCCGGCACGCGGGTGCAGGTTCCGTCCGTCCAAACCGTAGTGGCGGACACCATCGGGGCCGGGGATTCCTACATGGCAGCCCTGATCTACGGCCTGCTCTGCCGGAGTACAGATGGTTTGCCACCTTCCGTCCTGGAAACCCTGGGCAGGACGGCATCGAAGGCTGCCGCCATTACGGTCGGCCGGCCCGGGGCCAATCCTCCCACCATCGAGGAGCTTACGCCGGACCTGCAACCGGCAGCATAGGGGCTTAAAAACGGAAGGAGGTGGGGGAATTTCCCCACCTCCTTCCGCGGCATCAAACCACCAGGATCATCGTGACCCGTAGTTCGGCGCCTCAACGGTCATCTGGATATCGTGCGGGTGCGATTCCTTGAGCCCGGCCGGGGTGATCCGGACGAACTTGCCGCGGGCCTTGAGTTCGGGGATGGTCGGCGCGCCGGTGTAGAACATGGTCTGGCGCAGGCCACCCACCAACTGGTAGGCCACGGAGGCCAGCGGGCCGCGGTAGGCCACCCGGCCCTCGATGCCTTCGGGGATCAGCTTGTCGTCACCGGACACGTCGGCCTGGAAGTAGCGGTCCTTCGAGTAGGACGTGTTCTTGCCGCGGGACTGCATGGCGCCAAGGGAACCCATGCCGCGGTAGGACTTGAACTGCTTGCCGTTGACGAAGATCAGTTCGCCCGGAGACTCGTCGCAGCCTGCCAGCAGCGAGCCGAGCATCACGGTATCGGCACCGGCTACCAGCGCCTTGCCGATGTCGCCGGAGTACTGCAGGCCGCCGTCGGCGATCAGCGGCACGCCGGCCGGGATCGCAGCCTTCGCGGATTCGTAGATCGCGGTGATCTGCGGGACGCCGACGCCTGCCACCACGCGGGTGGTGCAGATGGAGCCGGGGCCCACGCCCACCTTGATGCCGTCGGCGCCGGCGTCGATCAGGGCCTGGGCGCCTTCGCGGGTGGCGGCCTGGCCGCCGATGATGTCCACGTGTGCTGCCACCGGATCGGACTTGAGCCGGCGGATCATGTCCAGCACGCCCTGGGAGTGGCCGTTGGCAGTGTCCACGAACAGGGCGTCGACGCCGGCATCCACCAGTGCCATGGCCCGCTCCCAGCCGTCCCCGAAGAAGCCGATGGCAGCACCCACGCGCAGGCGGCCTTCGTCGTCCTTGGTGGCCAGCGGGTACTGCTCCGCCTTGGTGAAGTCCTTGGTGGTGATCAGGCCCTTGAGCCGGCCCTGCTCGTCCACGAGGGGAAGCTTCTCGATCTTGTTGGTGGCCAGCTTGTGCGAGGCCTCCTCGCGGCTGATGCCCACGTGGCCGGTGACCAGCGGCATCTTGGTCATGACGTCGCTGACCAGCCGGATGGGGTAGTCGGACTCCGGCACGAAGCGGGTGTCGCGGTTGGTCACGATGCCCAGGAGGCGGTTCTCCTCGTCCACCACGGGCAGGCCGGAGACCCGGTACTGGGCGCACAGGTTGTCCAGCTCAAGCAGGGTTGCTTCCGGCCGGATGGTCAGCGGGTTGGTGATCATGCCGGATTCACTGCGCTTCACCCGGTCCACCTGGTCAGCCTGGTCCGCGATGGACAGGTTGCGGTGGATGACACCCAGGCCGCCCTGCCGCGCCATGGCAATGGCCATGCGGGATTCGGTGACCGTGTCCATCGCTGCGGACAGCAGCGGCGTGTGAACCGTGATCCTCTTGGAGATCCGGGAGGAGGTGTCGGCGTCGGACGGGATGACGTCCGTGTGCCCGGGCAGGAGCAGGACGTCGTCGTAGGTCAGGCCGATGAAGCCAAAGGGGTTGTGTTCGGGCTCGGTCATGAGTGCGCCTCTTACCTTGGTTGCTGGGCGGGTAGGGGTTGCAGCCGATGACCAGCCCGTCATTACGGGTCTGGCCTGTGCAGGGGATCAGGAACCCCGCATGCGGCGTTCCGGGGGCAGGAAGTATTGAGTAAATATTAGAACCTCTGCGCCGATCCCCCTATTCCACGCGTGCAATGTGAGCAACTGCACGAACTGTCTCCCGGCGGACTCAGCGCCAGCCGGTGGCAGCCAGCAGCCGCTGCTCGAACATGGGGATCATGCTCTCCACATAGGTCCTGGTCAGGTGGTTGTCGTCCTTGTACACGTAAACGTTGCCCACCACCGCGGGGCAAACCCCGCGGACACAGATGAAGTCGCTCATGTCCATCAGGTGCAGCCCGTCCAGCTTGCCGCGGTAACCGTCCAGGGGTGAGGGATCAACGAGCGATTCGCTGAGGGACGGGTTGCACTCGGGAGCGTCGGCGCCGTGCCGCTGCACGCACTCGGGCATGTTGAAGGTGAAGCGCGGGTTGTCCCGGATGCCCACCACCTCGATGCCGGCCTCGGTGAACGGACGCACGCCGTCCAGGTAGCCCGGCACGTCGGTCTCGAAGGGCGCTTCCTCATGCGTCAGCGAGGCGACGGTGAAGACGGCGTCCGGCCGGCGCTCCAGGACGTATGCCGAGGCCGCGATGTTGTACGCATTGCATTCTGCACTCCGGGTGTCCGATTCTGCGCCGAACCGACAGGCCGGCATCAGCAGGGTGACCAGTTCCCAGCCCCTGGCCTCGGCGATCGGTGCCAGCGCGCCGAGGTACTGCTGGGAGTGCGAGTCACCCAGCACTACGATCCGCTTGCTGGCCCCCTCGGCGGGCACCGCCTGCCGGCACCCCTCCAGGATGGGGTCCGCCGTGGCGTTCGCGCCGGTGCAGGCGGCGTGGATGCCAGCCCAATCCTGGTCCAAGGCGGAAGGGCCGGGAATGAACTTGGCCTCGGGTGCCGGCATTCCGGCATTCTCGGGGTTGAGCGCCGCGGCCCCCGGTGTGAGCTCCCGCGGCTGCGCCGCCGTCGCGGCTTCCTCGGCTGTGAGCGTGGTTTGCCAGATGGCTACCGGACCTGCCAGCACCGCACCGCAGGCGGCAATCACGACGGCGGTGCGCCAGGCCCGCCGTTTCGGCCAGTGCCAGTCGCGCAGCGGTTTTTCCACGAAACGGGTGGTGAGGACAGCGAGCACGATTGAGGCGCCCACAATCGCAAGGCCCTGGACAAGGTTGGGTTGTTCCACGCCGGTGGCGGCGAGCGCCAGCACCAGCACGGGCCAGTGCCACAGGTAGAGGGCGTAGGAATTGTCGCCCAGGGCCACGGCGGGCCTGCTGCTCAGGAAACGGTCCACACCGAACCGGCTCCCGGTCTGCCCCGCCACGATGATGGCCGCGGCAGAGAGCGTGGGCCACAGGGCGACAAAGCCGGGGAAAGACCGGTCCACCGTCAGCAGCAGGCCAACGGAAACCATGCCCGCCAGTCCGGCCCAGCCCAGCACCAGGCGCAGGGCCCGGCCGGGCTTGAGGTAGGGCAGGGCAAGGGCGAGCAGGGAGCCCAAGGCGAATTCCCAAAGCCGCGCCCTGGTATCGAAATAGGCGTACGCCTGGTTGGTGGCGGTCTGCTCCACCGACAACGCCAGCGACGCGGCGAACACCGCTCCGAACACCAGCGCCAGCAGTCCCCGGTAGGTCATTCCGTTCAGCGCGGTGATGCGCCGCAGCAGCGCCAGCAGTGCTGCGCTCCCGGCAAAGATGAGAGGCCACAGGATGAAGACCTGGCCCTGGATGGACAGCGACCAGAAGTGCTGGAGGGGGCTGGCGCCTGCGTGGTCCTGGGCGTAGTAGTCCACCGCGGTGTCGGCGAGCAGCCAGTTCTGGCTGTAGAGCAGTGATGCCCACGCCTGGTCCAGGACCTGCGGCCACCGGCCTTGCGGGAGGATCAGCCAAGTTCCTGCCAGGACGCCGAGGATGACCACGACGGCGGCAGGCAGCAGCCGCTTGAACAGGTGCAGCCAGTGCGCCAACAGCCCGAACGGCCTGCCCGATTCGGCCTTCCGGACGAAGGAGAGCGTCAGCAGGAAGGCGGAGATCAGCAGGAAGATATCGACGCCGCCGGACACCCGTCCGAGCCACACGTGGTAGGCCACCACCATCAGGACGGCCAGTGCGCGGAGCCCCTGGACCTCGGGACGGAACGTCGGTTTCCGGCTCTTGGCGGCTGCTTTCGGCACCGGGCCGCTGGAGAAGCTGGTTTTTGTCATGCCCGGTCCCCGGATCCCCATCCGGTCAACGCAAGAAACTCCTGCTCAAAGAATGGAGCCAGGGTCATGAGATAGGACCGTGTGACATGGTTTTCGTCCTTGTACACGATGACGTTGCCAATGACAGCCGGACAAACGCCGTCCATGCAGAAATAGCGGGTGAGGTCAAGGAAATGCGTATCCGGAAGTTGGTCGTCCACTGCATCCGTGTCGGGTACAGGGCTGAAATTTTCCGCCGCGCTCCCGTTGCAGGCGGCAGGGTTGGATGGGTTTTCTTCCAGGCAGGCCGGCACGTGCAGGGGCATCCGCGGAGTGTCCCGGACTCCGACGACGGGAATGCCTGCATCGTTGAGCCTGCTGGCTTCCCTGATCCAGGAACTTTCGAGGATGTCCGTAACGGTGGGATCTGCCACGGTCCGGGTGCTGGTTGTCAGCACGAGATCCGGCTTCAGTTCCAGCACTTGTTCGAAGCTTTTCTTGTTGAACTCAATGCACTCCTCAGAGATGCCGGGTGCCAGCTCGTCAGTCAGGGGACAAAATCCCTTGGTGATGGATGTGACACGCCAATGGTGTTTTTCGGCCATCATGAGCACTGGCGTATTGAGCACGAAGGCGTGGGAACTACCCATGACGACAATATGTTTGGCAGCGCCCTCAGCCCCGTTGGTACAGATGCTCGCGTACTCGCCTGCGCCTATGCAGGGCTCCGGAAAGACTGGCCATTCCTCGGCGATAACTTCGAGTTTGGGCACCGGCGGGGCTTTCGGGTCCGGGGTGAACTGGTAGCCGTCGCCCAACGCCAGGGCACCGGGGTACCGGGGATCGTCGAGTCCAATGGCCGAGATCGAATCAGCCTGCAGGATGGAATGGCGCCAAAGGGCCAGCGGTGCAGAGGCAACTGCCACGGCAATAGCCACCGCCACCGCAGCCCGCCGCCTCTTGGCTTCGGGCCATTTCCATTCACGCCACGGCTTCTCGACGAAGCGCGTGGTGACATAGGCGAAAACCAGCGAGGTGACAATGATCGCAGTGCCGGACAGCCAGCCCGCGTGCTCCTTGCCGCTCCACGCCAGTGCGATCACCAGGACGGGCCAATGCCAGAGGTACAGGGCGTAGGAATTGTCTCCCAGCTTTACCAGGGGCTTTGAGCTGAGGAACCTGTCAACCCCGATGGAACTGCCCGTCTGGCCCGCCACGATGATGAGCACCGCCGCGAGAGTGGGCCAGAGCGCTGCGAAACCGGGAAATGCCGCCTGGACATTCAACACGATTCCGCAGCTGACCATCGCTACGAGGCCTACCCAACCCAGCACAACGCGGGTCCGCCGTCCCGGCCGCAGGCCAGGCAGAAGCAGTGCCACCAACGTGCCGAGTGCGAACTCCCAGAGCCGGGCGCCAGTATCGAAGTAAGCCTGTACCTGGTTTGTGGCAGTGAAGTAGACCGAATATGCCAGCGATAAGACAAAGACCGCGGAGAATACGTATGCCAGCAGCGGCCGGTAGGCGAGCCTGAACCGGCTGGCAGCCCACGCGGCGCCTGCAAAAATAATGGGCCAGAGGATGAAGACCTGCCCCTGGATAGACAGCGACCAGAAATGTTGTAGAGGGCTGGCCAGGCTGTTGCTGGCGTAGTAGTCCACCGTCTTCTGTTGCAGCAGCAGGTTTTCCGAGTAAAAGAGTGAGGCCCAGCCGTGTTCTATGACCTCCAGCCAGCGGCCGCGCGGAAGAAGCAGGTAGGAGGCCAGCAGCGTGGCCAGGATCACCGTAACGGCAGCGGGAAGCAGGCGCCGGAAGAGGTGCAGCCAGTGCTTCAGCAGGGCAGTCGGCTCCCGGCGCCCGTACCGGCCGGTGAACTGAAGGGTCATGAGGAATGCTGACACCAGGAGGAATATGTCAACCCCTCCGGAGACCCGTCCGAACCAGACGTGGTACGTCACGACCATGAGGACAGCCAGCGACCTCATACCTTGAATTTCCGGGCGGTAAGCACTCTTGCGGTACTTCTGCGAGGGGTCGGCCGGGCGGGCCGCGGCCTCGGCGGTCCATGATGTCGACACAAATAACCCTTCGGAGCGCGCAATGAACCATCAAGGTTACCCGAGCTGGCGGGCAGCTCCCCAATCCGAAGTTTTCTTCGAAGGCATCCTCCGGGCCAGGTAGCGGGCGTCCCTGACGGTTCCCGTTACCGTTGCGGACGCCGCGGCATACATGAAGTTGTTACCGAGAAAGTAGAGGCCGGGCGGGTCCAGGGCCACTCCCCTGTGCTGCCGGGGATCGCCTGAGGAGCCAAGGAGACCGGGATCGAGCCAGCCGAATTCCTCCCGGAAGCCGGTGCACCAGATCACGTTCGCCACGTCGGTGCGGGTTCCGTCCGCCAGGACGGGCAGGCCATCCTCAACCCCTGCGACGCGTGGAACGAAGTGCACCCCGGCCGCTGCAAGATCTTTCGCTTTGGTCCGGATCAGCGGAGCGCCATGCCCTTTCACCGCCGGCGCGGCCTTGCGGCCAACGGGGGTGGCCAGGGTCAGGACATGCAGCCCGGCGAAGCGGACCACCGGGAGGAAGAAGCGGGCAGCCGTCCTGCCGTGCTTGACCGGAATTTCGCTGGCGCGCCTCGCGGCCACGAACGTGGCATGGGTGCGGGCTACTTCACGCGCAATTTCTGCGCCGGAGTTTCCCAAGCCCACCACCAGGACAGGCCCGTCCTGCAGCTGGCCTGGATTCCTGTACTCGCTTGAGTGGAACTGGATGATGGAAGCGTCCAGCTCCCGGGCGAAGGGCGGAAGCTTGGGCTTCCGTTCGGCTCCAGTGGCCACCACCACGTTCCGGGCTTCCCACCTGGTGCCGTTGGAGACGGCAATGTACCGGTCCCCCTCATGCCACAGGCGTTCCACCCGGATGCCGGTCTTGATGGGCAAGTCCAGCGCCGCGGCGTACCGTTCGAGATAGTCGGCCATCGCGTCCTTGGTAGGGAAGGACAGCGGATCCGCGGGAAATGGGACGCCGGGCAGCCCGTTGTACTTCGCCGGCGTGAACAGGCGCAGGGAGTCCCAGCGCAGCCGCCAGCCGTCACCGATCCTCCGGCTGGCGTCAAGGATCAGGAACTGCCTGCGCTGGCGGGCCAGGAGGGAACCCATCGCGAGTCCGGCCTGTCCGCCCCCGATCACCAGTGTGTCCAACACTGTGCCGGTCCCGTTGGTGCTGCTGTTGTGGTTGTTCATGGCCGTACTCCTAGTTACTTGCAGTTTCCTGGACTGAACCTCCCTGTGGACCGCCAATTCGCGCCTGTCCCGTTTTCGGACCGCCGTGGCCGTACCGGATCCACCAGACGAGCATCAGCGCTGACGCGAGGACGTAGGCCAGGTGGAGGGCCCAGATGGGCCCGGCGGGAAGGTTGAAGACGTAGACGGAATGGACGGCGTTGGCCACATTGCTCAACACCAGGCTGCCTGGGCTGTAGGACGCCAGGTCCCGGGTGCGGGCAGCCTTGACCAGCATTGGCAGCATGCCAACAGCAAACAGCACCGTGGAGAGGGTGCCGGCCAACATGGGAAGGTTCATGTTCTGAGGCTATTGGCGGGCCCTGGGCCTGCGCTTCGGCCAAAACATGCAACCTTTCGTCCCACCGGCATGGGTATTAATGCCCATGCCGGGGTGCGCGCCTATCCTGCCAGGCCGTGTTCGTAGGCGTAACTGGTGGCCGCCGCGCGGGAGGCCACGCCAAGCTTGAGGAAGATATTGCTCAGGTGCCTGGCCACCGTCTTCTCACTCAGGTACAGCTCGGCGGCAATGGCACGGTTTCCCTTTCCGGACGCCACGAGCCGGAGCACCTCGAGCTCCCGCGCCGTCAGGGGACCGCCCTGCGCGTTGGGTGAGCGCTGGATCAAGGACGCCGCCCAGGCCGCTGCCGGGGCTGCACCAAGTTCCAGGAATTCGGCGTGGGCAGCCTCCAAATCCATCACGGCGGACGACTCATCCCCGAGTTCCCGGCAGGCGCATGCGATCAGCACCCGGCACCGCGCGGCCTCATGCGGCACCTGGAGTTCGTACCACAGGCGCCAGGCCTGGCGCAGCGACCGCGACGCCGCTGCAGCGTCCCCTTCTGCCAAGTGGATGGTGCCCCTTGCCTGGCAGGCAACTGCGGTCACCATAGGCATTGGGCATTCGCTGGCGAAGGCGTCCAACTCATCTGCTCCCCCGCGTGCTGCTGCCAGGTCTCCGGCGGCCACCTCAATTTCCACCAGGGCAGGCAGCAGGTGCCGCCGGGTAGCAGTATCGGCAACGCTCGCTGCCCTGCGAATCATGGACTGCGCCTGGCCAGCGTCTCCGCGTCCCAGTGCCAGGAGCGCCAGTCCGGGCTGGGGTTCGTAGCCGCTCTCTGCGGCTTTCCGGTAGGACTCCTCCGCGGCGGCGATGTTGCCCGCCACCCTGTGCACTTCGCCCTGCTCGTAACAGCCGCCGAAAAGCGCCTGGGGGTCACCCCTGGTTGACCGGTCCTGGGCAGCGGCCGCCGCTTTCAGCGCTTCGGCCCAGGCGCCGTGCAGCCGGAAGAGCTCTGCCCGGTGGGCCTGGCACTGCCCGCTGAACGCCACCATGTCCGGCCTTGCGGCGCACCAGCGGTCCAACGCGATAGTCCATTGCATGGCCCTCGCCAGGTCATAGGCCAGGTGGCAGTTGCCGATGACGGCGCAGTAACCGATGCCGGAAGGTATCGGAGACAACTCGCCTGAGGTGACAGCCACCATGACCTCGTCGAGGATCTCCAGGCCCTCGTTTGGCCGGCCGAGCATGAGGTTGGCTTGCCCCGTGCCAAGGAGTGCCAGGGCAGCCACGTCCTTGTCCTGCGCCAGGCGGGCAATCTCAGCCGCCCGGTTGAACACCTGCAGGGCGCCCGCGGGGTCACCGCCGTAGAGCTTGCCCAGCCCCTGGGGCATGAGCAGGAGCCCTTGCACGGCGTGGATCGCGTCAAGCTCCTTCGCCAGCCGTTGCCCGCGGGCCAGCCAGCCGCCGGCGCGTGCCATCTCACCGAGGTTGCTCAGCTGGATGCCCATCCAGCCGGCGCACCGGGCTGCGCCGGCGACGTCTCCAACTTCCAGGAATTCCTCGTGCGCACGGGTGAGCGTTTCAAGGCCTGCTGTGGTGTTGCCGGTCAGGATCTCCGCGGTGGCAAGCCTCTCGAGGTCCGCGGCCGGAAGTCCGCCCCGCCGGTCGGCGTCAAGGAAGTTCTCGAAGGCATCTGTCCAGCGGTGCTCGCGGAATGCAGCCCGGCCCTGGTCAATACCTGTTTCAGCGGACACCCGGCCTCCTTTCGGATACCCCGCCCAGCCGGCCCGCCGTCGTCGTGCTTGTGCAGTGGCGGTCCCTAAGCGTCACCGTACGCCCGCCGGCGCACGGGCACAAGCGGCGCCGTCAGGAGCGCAGCAGGGCGCGCAGCGTCTGGATGGTGTCGGCTTCGGCGGGCATTTTGTCGTCGCGGTAGCGCTTGACCCGGGCGAACCGGAGGGCGATGCCGCCCGGATAACGGGGGGACTGCTGCACGCCGTCGATAGCGATCTCCACCACCGTGACAGGCTCAACCCACACCGTGTTTGCCGTCCGCCGCACTTCGATCTCCTGGAACCGTTCAGTCTGCCAGCGCAGCAGTTCGTCCGTGAGGCCCTTGAAAGTCTTCCCAACCATCACGTACCCGCCGGGTTCGCCGAACTCGCCGGCGGGGTCGAGCGCTCCGAGGTGCAGGTTGGACAACATTCCCGACCGCCGCCCCGACCCCCATTCGCAGGCCAGCACCACCAGGTCATACGTCAGCACCGGCTTGACCTTGATCCAGTTGGACCCGCGCCGGCCGGCGGCGTAAAGGGACCCCACCGCCTTCACCACTACCCCCTCATGCCCGGCGGCGAGCGCGGCACGCGAGACGTTCTCGGCAACCGCCGGGTCCGCGGTGATCTCCCCGGGGACCCGGTGGCCGGGCGCGATACGTTCGAGCACCCCGAGGCGCATGACCAGCGGCTCGTCCAGCAGGTCGCGGCCGTCGATGTGCAGGACGTCGAAGAACCACGGATGCAGCAGGGTGGAGCGCGCCTGGTCCGCCCCGAACCGTGACATGGTCTCCTGGAACGGCCGCGGGGCGCCGTCCTCGCCCAGGGCGAGGGTCTCGCCGTCGAGGATCACGTCCCGTACCGGCAGGCTCCGCACCAGCTCCACCACCTCGGGCAGCCGGTGGGTCACCTCCGCCAGTGTGCGCGTATAGATACGCACCTGCTCCCCGGAGCGGTGCACCTGGATGCGGGCGCCGTCGAGTTTGTATTCCACGGAGGCCTCCCCCGTCGCCTCGAGCGCCGCACTGGCACTGGACGCCGTTGCGGCGAGCATGGGCTGCACGGGGCGGCCCACGACGAGGCCCACCGCGTCCAGCTCGGCGGCCGTCCCGGTCATGGCCAGCAAGGCGGTGCCGCCGAGGTCGCCGGAAAGCATCGCAGCCCGCCGGACGGACTCCACCGGCCGGCCGGCGGCGCGGGCGACGGCGTCCGTCAGGACGCCTTCCAGGGCTCCGGTGCGGAGCTCACCCAGGAGAACTCCGGCGATGAACGCCTGCTCCCGTTCGGTGGCGGCGGACAGAAGCGTCCGGAGGGTGGCGGCACGCTCCGCCGCGGATCCGGTGCCGGCCGTGCCGAGGAGGCGGTCCAGGGCGGCGTCGACGTCGGCCACCGTCAGGGTGCGCTCTTCGGCCGGTTCCCCCTTGGCTGCCGACATTCCGCTCCAGCCCACTCCCACGCGCCCCTGCCGCGGTTTTGCGATGAGCAGGCCGACGGCAGTGGCAATCTCCCCGGGTTCAAGCCGGCGCAGCAGGTCCGCGAGTGCCTCGACCTTGGCGAGCCGGGAGCGTGTGGAGGCGACCGCATCAGTGGTTTTCACGAGCTCGTCGAGCAGCATGGCTTTAGTCTTCCACGCGGGGCGTCAGAGGAGCTGAGGCGGCAGCTGCCACCTCCTTGATGCCGTCCAGGAGATCCTGCAGGCCCGGCTCTTCCAGCGGGAAGTGGCCGCAGCCGCCCAACGTCCGGCTGGTGGCAGGCCCAGGCAAGGTCCTCAGGGTGCTCTCACTCAGGACCCCCGGCGTCCAGTCATCAAGTTCCGGGTGCATAAGGTGCACCGGGAGGGAAACCCTGCGGGCTTCCCGGTGCGGGTGGTGCATGAAACTTGCGAGGAACCCAAGTGGAACCCAGGCGGCTCCCCCGCGCCGATCCGTCGAGCACAGCTGGCCCAGGCCGGGATCGCGGCCCATGCGCCTGAGATTAGCCACCCAGGATACTTTGACCGGAATCCTAGAGAAGGGACCGCGGACTCCCCTGAGCAATGGCAAAAAAGGCAGGGCGGCCTTACCGAACCTTGTCATAGCGGCACGGGCCTGCTTATCCAACGGGTCGAGCAGGCATGTGGCGATGACGGCGGCAACTCCACGGGCACGCGCCCCTGCTTCCACCGCCAGCAGGCCGCCGATGCTGGCCCCAAGGAGGACCACCGGACGGCCGTCATCTTCGGCTGCAAGGAGGTCCGCCAAAAGGCTTATCCAATCCCCGTAGGTCACTGATCCCCGCGATGCCGTCACCGTCCAGCCGTACAGGGGCATATCGACGGCGGCAATGTCGATCCCGCACCCCGCCAGCTGCGACGCCACGGGCCATAGTGCGGAAGCGTGTGCTCCGGCCCCATGGACCACAAGTAGCCGGACCGGGGCAGTGGCGTCGCGCAGCCGAAGCATGTGGATGCGGTGGTTCTTCCAGGGCCACCAGTCCGCCACCGGCTCGGCAAGGGAATCCCTCCTGGTGGAAGGCAGGAAACCCCCGTAGTCCGCCATGGCACTTACGGTGTGCGGGTCCGACGCCATGGGTCCCCTTCCTGCTTCAGCAGCCGTGAGCAGTCTAGCCTGCAGCAGGCAGGCCGGTCTCTGGACAGGGTCCGGACGGAGTTCCACAATGGGCGGATGGGCATCATCGTCGCGAACCTGTTCATGACCCTCGACGGCGTCTACCAGGCGCCCGGCGGACGCGAGGAGGATACCGAGGCCGGTTTCGCCTTCGGCGGCTGGCAGTTGCCGGTGTCCGATGACGAGTCCGAAGCCGACATCGAGGCCGGGATCGGCCGCATGGACGCCCTCCTGCTGGGCCGGAAGACCTATGACATCTTTGCTGCGTACTGGCCGCACCAGTCAGGCGACATCGGCGCCACCCTGAACCGGGTGCCCAAGTTCGTGGTCTCCGGATCGCTGGCCCACCCCGGCTGGGCAGGCACCACGGTGCTGCCGGATGCCGCGGCCGCGGGCAGGCTCCGCGAGGAGTACGGGGAGGTGCACATGTTCGGCAGCGGGGCCCTCATCCGCTCCCTGCTGCAGGCGGAAGTGCTCGACCGCCTTAGCATCTGGCTGTATCCGCTCACCCTGGGTCAGGGGAAGCGGCTCTTCGACGCCGGGATCATTCCGGCCACCTTCCGCCTCGCCGAACCGGCACGGTCCTTTCCAAAAGGAGCGGTGCGGCTGGTTTATGAGCGTGCCGGCGGGGTGGAGACGCAGGACATGCCGGGAACTTAATTCCAGCCGTACCCGAAGATGCAAAAACCGGCCCGGCGGATGCCGGACCGGTTTCTTGTTCGCACAGTTTCCTGCCAACGGCAGGTTAGTGGCTGTGGCCTGCGTGCTGGTCTTCTTCAGCGGGCTTCTCCGCAACCAGGGTCTCAGTGGTGAGAACCAGGGCTGCGATGGAGGCTGCGTTGCGCAGGGCGGCACGGGTGACCTTGACGGGATCGATGACACCGGCAGCGATCAGGTCCTCGTATTCGCCCGACTTGGCGTTGAAGCCGTTGTTGGTTTCGAGCTCGGCGACCTTGGCGGTGATGACGTAGCCGTCGAAGCCGGCGTTCTGGGCGATCCAGCGCAGCGGCTGCACCAGTGCGCGGCGGACAATGCCCACCGCAGCGGCGGCGTCGCCTTCCAGCGCCTTGACGGCGGGGTCCTCATCCAGTGCCTTGAGGGCGTGGATCAGGGCGGAACCGCCACCGGCCACGATGCCTTCTTCGAGGGCAGCGCGGGTGGAGGACACGGCATCTTCGATGCGGTGCTTCTTTTCCTTCAGCTCAACCTCGGTGGCAGCACCAACCTTGATGACGCCGATGCCGCCGGCCAGCTTGGCCAGGCGTTCCTGGAGCTTTTCGCGGTCCCAGTCGGAGTCGGTGCGGGCCAGCTCGGCACGCAGCTGCGCGACGCGTGCGGACACGTCCTCGGCAGAGCCTGCGCCGTCCACGATGGTGGTGTTGTCCTTGGTGACCGTGATGCGGCGGGCAGTACCCAGCACCTCCAGGCCAACGGTGTCCAGGCTCAGGCCCAGCTCCGGGGAGACAACCTGTGCACCGGTGAGGGTGGCAATGTCCTGCAGCATGGCCTTGCGGCGGTCACCGAAGCCGGGAGCCTTGACGGCAACGACGTTCAGGGTTCCGCGGATGCGGTTGACGATCAGCGTGGACAGGGCCTCGCCGTCGACATCCTCGGCGATGATGAACAGCGGCTTGGACGCCTGCAGCGCCTTCTCCAGGAGCGGCAGGAATTCCTGCAGCGAGGAGATCTTGCCCTGGTTGATCAGGATGAGGGCGTCCTCGAGGACTGCTTCCTGGCGGTCCGCGTCCGTGATGAAGTACGGGGACAGGTAGCCCTTGTCGAACTGCATGCCCTCGGTGAGGACCAGTTCGGTCTGGGTGGTGGAGGATTCCTCGATGGTGATTACACCATCCTTGCCCACCTTGCCGAAGGCCTCGGCCAGGAGCTCGCCGATTTCTTCGCTCTGTGCCGAGATGGCAGCCACGTTAGCGACCTGGGTGCCCTCGACGGGGCGGGCGTTCTCCAGCAGCCGTGCGGCGACGGCTTCAACCGAAACCTCGATGCCGCGCTTGATCTGGCCGGGAGCAGCGCCGGCAGCTACGTTGCGCAGGCCTTCCTTGACCAGTGCCTGGGCCAGGACCGTTGCGGTGGTGGTGCCGTCGCCTGCTACGTCGTTGGTCTTGGTGGCAACTTCCTTGGCCAGCTGGGCACCAAGGTTCTCGTACGGGTCGTCCAGTTCCACTTCGCGGGCGATGGTGACGCCGTCGTTTGTGATGGTGGGCGCGCCCCACTTCTTGTCCAGGACAACGTTGCGGCCGCGGGGGCCGAGCGTTACCTTGACGGTGTTGGCGAGCTTATCGATGCCGGCTTCAAGAGACCGGCGGGCAGCGTCGTTAAACGCAAGCTGCTTTGCCAT
Source organism: Arthrobacter sp. Y3221159 (assembly GCF_059089885.1). Lineage (NCBI taxonomy): Bacteria > Bacillati > Actinomycetota > Actinomycetes > Micrococcales > Micrococcaceae > Arthrobacter > Arthrobacter sp. Y3221159. The sequence goes on along the minus strand of NZ_JBNHFC010000001.1, from coordinate 352,314 downwards.
GGTTTTGTCCTTTCAAGACAGAACCCCGCGCAGCTGGCCAGCAGAAGGCATGACCAGCGGCACGGGGATCCGGGAAGTTACTTTACGACGATCGCCAGGACGTCGCGGGCGGACAGCACGAGGTACTCGGTGCCGCCGGTCTTGACTTCGGTTCCACCGTACTTGGAGTAGATCACGACGTCGCCCACGGCTACGTCGACCGGTACGCGGCTGCCGTCTTCGAAGCGGCCGGGGCCTACTGCAACAACTTCGCCTTCCTGGGGCTTCTCCTGTGCGGAGTCCGGGATAACCAGGCCGGAAGCCGTGGTCTGCTCGGCTTCGAGCGGGCGGACAACAATACGATCCTCAAGAGGCTTAATAGAGACCGACACTCGGACCTCTCCTTTTCGTCAGCAAATTCGTGGACTTGGAAAGCTTTCCGCCCTGGCTGGCAACCGTCGTCGCGGTGCCGGCAGCAGCCTGGTGGCAGCTCTTCATGTGTTAGCACCCTCCTAGGGAGAGTGCTAATGAAGACTCTATGTCCGCGTTAGCACTCGGTCAAGGCGAGTGCCAGCGTTTCGTCCTCGGCGGACACACGTGCCATGTACATTGAAGCGGTGCGAGCTGCCGTGTACCTGATCCTTGCGAACCTGTTCTGGGCCGGAAACTTCGTGGTGGGCCAGTCGGCCATGAAGACCATGGACCCGCTCCAGCTGACGTTCTGGCGCTGGGCCCTGGCCGCCGCGCCGCTGCTCCTCCTGGCACACGTCGTCGACAGGCCGGACTGGAAGGCGGTGCTGCGCCGCTGGCCGGTCCTGCTGCTGCTAAGCGTGCTGGGGATGAGCGGCTATACGCTGCTGCTGTACAGCGCGCTGCAGCACACCTCGGCCCTGAACGCCTCCCTGGTCACTGCCGCCAACCCGGCGCTGATCATGGTGCTCGCCGTCGTCCTCCTTCGGGACCGGCCCCGCCCCGTGAGCTGGCTGGGCATCGGCCTGGGCCTGGCCGGGGTCCTCCTGGTGCTTACCGGCGGTGACCTGCAGCGGCTGGTCACGTTCTCCATCAATGCCGGTGAACTGCTGATCCTGGCCGCCATCACGGTATGGGGCTTCTACACCATCATCGCCCGCAGGCTGTCCCTGCCGGCCATCACGGCCACTGCGGTGCAGGTTGCCCTGGCAGCCGTGGTCCTCGCCCCCGTGGCGGTGGTGAGCGGCGCCGGGCTGCCGTCCACACCCGCCGAAAGCTGGTCGCTGGCGTTTATCGCGGTGTTCCCGTCCCTGGGCTCCTACCTGCTGTGGAACCTGGCCCTGAAACGGACCACGGCCGCGAACGCGGGCAACTACCTGAACCTGATCGCCGTCTTTACCGCTATCATCACGGTGCTGCTGGGCCAGCCCATCACCATCGCGCAGGTTATGGGCGGCATCCTGGTGATATCAGGCGTACTGCTCACCAGCGCTGGGCAGCAGCCTCAGCGGCCCAGATCATCGAAGTCAACGTCCTCGCCGCCGTCGGAATCCCGCGTCCCCTGATTCCTGCTGCGGTACAGCACAGCGGCTGCGGCGGCCGCGGCCAGCAGGGAGGCGACCAGGAACACAATGCTTCCGGTCCGTGCCCCGGCGTACAGCCCGCGGATATCCCGGGCCTCCTGGGTATCGTCCTCGATGCTGTTGCCGCCCACCGAATAGACGGTGGCGTTGAACGTGTCCAGGAAGAAAATGATCACCAGCAGCGCCAGGCACACCACCGCCACCACGGCCGCCGCGATCAGCGCCGGGCGGGCGTACTTGGCAGGACCCCGGTCCGTGGGCTGCTGTTCTCCGGACTGCTGGGGGCCTGCGCTGTCTTCCATGGTTTCAACCCTATCGGCATCCCGCAGGACGCTCCTCCACTAGGCTGGAACGCATGCCCAACGCTCCCCAGGACCAGATCGCGCCGCTGCTCACCCCGGAAGGCTGGGAACTGCTGGCCTCCCTTGGACCCTACCGTGATGACGCGTCGTTCGGGTTGAATTCCGCGCTGCGCAAGGCCGGACACTCCCCCGAACTCGTGTCCGCTGCCCTCACGCAGTCACGGCTCCGCACCAGGGCCGAGGCCAAGTTCGGCGAGTTTGCCCGCCAGATGCTGTTCACCCAGGCCGGGCTGGAGCAGGCCACCCGCCTGAGCGTTGCAGCCCGCCACGCGCAGCGCTTCGCCGAAGCGGGCGTCAGCCACGTCGCAGACCTGGGCTGCGGGCTCGGCGCCGACTCCCTTGCGCTGGCTTCCCTGGACCTCACCGTCACCGCGGTGGAAAAGGACGAGACAACTGCCGCCTGCGCCACCGTGAACCTTATCCCCTTCCCGAACGCCACCGTGGTCCACGCGGACGCCACCGCGGTCCCGCTGGATGGCATCGACGGCGTGTGGCTGGACCCCGCCCGCAGGGTCACCTCCAGCTCCGGCACCACGCGCATCTGGGATCCCGAAGCCTTTTCGCCGCCGCTGTCCTTCGTGGAGTCCCTCGCGGCATCCGGAAAGGCCGTGGGGGTGAAGATGGGGCCGGGGATGCCGCATGATTCCGTGCCCGAAGGCTGTGAAGCCCAATGGGTGTCCGTGAACGGGGACGTCACCGAGGTGGCCCTGTGGTTCAACGCCGTGCGCCGCGCCGGCGTCCGCCGCTCAGCCCTGGTGCTGGGGCCAAACGGAGCAGCCGAGCTTGCCAGCGCCGATGAGTTCGGAGCCGGGCCCGCGGCGCCGGTGGGTCCGGTGGCGGGCTACCTCTACGAACCGGACGGCGCCGTCATCCGGGCGGGACTCGTGGCCGACGTCGCAAAGGAGCTCGGGGGCCACCTGGTGGACGAGCACATCGCCTACATCTGCTCCCCCGCACTTGCAGACACCCCGTTCGCGCGTGCCTACAAAGTGCTGGATGTCATGCCCTACAACGTCAAGGCGCTCAAGGCCTGGGTTAAGCAGGAACGCATCACGGTGCTGGACATCAAGAAGCGCGGCACCGCCGTCACCCCGGAGGAACTGCGGAAGCAGCTGCTGCCCGGCGGCAAGAATGCCGGCAAGAAGGGCGCCGGGAAGACAGCCACCCTGGTCCTGACCCGCATCGGGGAGGACCGGGTGGCCATCGTGGTGGAGCCGATGGCAGCCGGCACCTGAGCACCAGGTGCTACTGGGCGCGCATGAACTCCTCGGCGGCCCGCACCTGCTCAGGGGTGGGCCGCACGCCCGTGTAGAGCACGAACTGTTCCAGCGCCTGGATGGTGGCCACCTCCGCACCGGTGATCACCGGCTTGCCCGCGGCGCGGGCCGCCCGGATCAGCGGGGTCTCCGCGGGCAGCGCCACCACATCGAAGACAATCCTGGCGGCGTTGATGGCCTCGGCAGGGAACGCCACCGTTTCCGCGTCCGCCCCGCCGGCCATCCCCAGCGGGGTGACGTTGATGATCAGGTCCGCGGTGCCGCCGTCGAGCGCTGCCCGCCATTGGAAGCCGTACTGGGCGGCGAGCGCGCGTCCGGCGGCCTCGTTCCGCGCAATCACCGTGACGTCCTTGAAGCCGGCGTCCCGGAGTGCCGCCGCGGTGGCCTTGGCCATGCCGCCGGCGCCCTGGACCAAGACCGAGTAGCCGGTGGGTACCGAATTGCTGGCGAGCAGCTGTTCGATGGCCGTGTAGTCGGTGTTGTAGGCCTTGAGGTGGCCGTCCGTGTTCACGATGGTGTTAACCGAGTCGATGGCCTTGGCGGAGGGGTCCATCTCGTCAACGAGGGCGATGACGTCCTCCTTGTACGGCATGGAGATGGCGCAGCCACGGATGGCCAGCCCGCGGACCCCGGCGATGGCCTGTTCCAGGTTGGTGGGGGCGAACGCCTTGTAGATCCAGTTGAGCTCGAGCTGGTCATACAGGTGGTTGTGGAACCTGGTCCCGTTGTTGCTGGGACGGGCCGAGAGCGAGATGCAGAGAGTCATGTCTTTATTCAGAATGGGCACCTGACCATTAAACGCGCTCAGGCGGGGCAGCCCGTTCCGGCCGGTATGTTCCCGACGGCGGCAGGCAGCTTTCCGGGCGCCGGCGCCTTTCCTGCCAGCACGGCGGCGAGAGCGTCGAACGCGGCATCGCTGCGGCCGTAGAGCGCCAGCCGGACCGGCGCCGGGGAGGCCTGCAGCGTCCATGGGACGTCCAGCGCCACCTCGATGTCTCCTCCGGCGGGCCGCCCGCCGTGTCCGATGAGGTTCACCACCGGCCCCGATCCCAGGCTAAGGCCTGCCCGGGTGGCGGCGGCCTCGAAGCGTTGCCGGTCCCCCGGCCCGCCGCCTGCCACCCGGACAGCCCCCGGAACCAGCGGTCCGCTGCAGGGCCCGGAGACCACCGTGACGGCCGAGGCCGAGACCCGGGCGGAGACTGGTGCCGCGCTGCCGGCCGGCGTCCCTGCTGCAGGGCCTCTCCGTCCCTGCCAGACCATCATCGTGGCCACCCGCCGGGCGGCCTCGTCCAGCCGTTCAGCGGGGAGCGTTCCTGATTTCACCGCCGCAACGATGGCGGCATGGGCCTGGGCGACGTCGGCGGGCATCAGCAGCAGGTCGGCACCCGCTGCGAGCGCCATTACCGCGGCGGTTCCGCCGGGGTACTGCTTGGTCACTGCGCCCATGTTCAGGGCGTCCGTCACCGCCACACCCTTGAATCCCAGTCCGCGCAGGGCGGCATAGGTGGGAGCAGAGAGCGACGCCGGGACGCCGGGTTCCAGCGCGGGCACGGCAATGTGCGCGGTCATCACCATCGGAGTTCCGGCGGCGATGGCGGCCTGGAAGGGCTTCCAGTCCCTGCCGCGGAGTTCCTCCACGCCTGCGGGCTGGACCGGCAGGTGGTGGTGGGAATCGGCGGTGACGGAACCATGCCCGGGGAAGTGCTTCACCGTGGGCAGAACACCAGCGGCCAGCATGCCCTGCGAGAACGCCACCCCGTGCACCGCGGCCGCGGCAGGGTCGGCGGACATGGACCGCGCCCCGATGGTGGGGTCCTTCGGGCCCATGGTGACGTCCGTGTCCGGGGCGAAGTCAACGTTGAAGCCCAGCGGCACCAGCTCGCCGGCCAGGCCCTGCCCCGCCTCCCTGGTCAACGCTTCGCTGCCTGCCGCGCCGTAGCTCATGGGCGCGGGCCACTCTGTCAGCGGCGGGCCGAGGCGGGCTACCAGGCCCCCTTCCTGGTCCACCCCGATCATCCCGGGCCAGGGGTTGCCGTCCGCCACGGCGGCCTGGGCGAGCCGCTGGTTGATGGCGCCCATGCGGGCAAGGTCAACCTTCCCCTGCGGGTCGCGGGGAACGTTGTCACCCATGACGATGGACCCCGCCAGGTGCAGCCGTTCCACGGTGGCCGCGTGCGCCTCCACATTGAAGCCCTGGAAGAAGGGCATCAGCACCTGGCCCGCCTTCTCCTCCGGCGTCATGCCTGCCACGGCCGCGGCGGCGGCGTCCTGGTCGCGCTGTTCCGGGCCCCAGCCCAGGGGCCGGGAACCGGGGTCGGGTGCGGGGGACGCCGAGGCGGGCGCCGCCGTCGGGCTCGCTGACGCCGACGGTGACACGGTGGCGGACGGCGCCGCGGGGGACGGCGTCGACGACGGGACGGGGCCGGGCGCGGCGGTGCAGGAGGCCAATGCAACGGCGGATAATGCTGCTAGGAGGGGGAAAGTTTTGTGTGGACTGTCACGCAGGTGCTGGAACGGGGACATCATAATGATGCTACCCCTGAGCTATAGACTTGAAACACCCGTTCGCCTGCCGGCAGCAGCCCGTGAGCGGCGCCCGCCAGCCGCAACAGGACAGTAAGGAAACGCGTGAAGATCGACTTCGCTTCATCGAGGCAGTCAACCCTCGGTGTCGAATGGGAACTCGCGCTGGTGGACGGCAAAACCGGTGAGCTCGCATCCGTGGCCAATGAGGTGCTGCGCGGTGTGGTGGACCGCCATCCCGAACTGAACGAGGACGACGAGCACCCGCACATCAAGCAGGAACTGCTGCTGAATACGGTGGAACTCGTCACCGGAATCTGCGAGACGGCCGCGGAGGCAAAACAGGACCTGAGCCGATCCCTGGCGGCCGTCCGGGAGATCACCGACCCCATGGGCGTGGAACTGTTCTGCGCCGGCAGCCACCCGTTCAGCCCGCCGCAGCTGCAGCCGGTGACGGACAAAGCCCGCTACGCCAAGCTGATTGATCGCACCCAGTGGTGGGGCCGGCAGATGGTGATTTACGGCGTGCATGTGCACGTGGGGCTGGACCGGCGCGATAAAGCCCTGCCGGTCTTGGACGGGCTGGTCAACTACTTCCCGCACTTCCAGGCGCTGTCCGCTTCCAGCCCGTTCTGGGGCGGCGAGGACACCGGCTATGCGTCCCAGCGTGCCCTGATGTTCCAGCAGCTGCCCACCGCCGGCCTGCCGTTCCAGTTCCCGTCCTGGGCGGAATACGAGTCCTACGTCCAGGACATGTTCACCACGGGCGTGATCGACACCCTTTCCGAGATCCGCTGGGACATCCGTCCCGTGCCGAACCTGGGCACCATCGAAATGCGCATCTGCGACGGCCTGGCAACCCTGGAGGAAGTGGGCGCCATCGCCGCCCTCACCCAGTGCCTCGTGGACGAATTTTCCACCATCCTGGACAACGGCGGCAGCCTTCCCACCATGCCGCCGTGGCACGTCCAGGAGAACAAGTGGCGGGCCGCCCGCTACGGCATGGACGCCATCATCATCCTGGACGGCGCCGGCAAGGAGCAGCTGGTGACCGACCACCTGCTGGAAACGCTGAACCGGCTGGAACCGGTGGCCGCGAAGCTGCGCTGCTCCGACGAACTGGCGGACGTTGAAAAGATCATCCGCCGCGGGGCCGGCTACCAGCGCCAGCGCAGGGTGGCAGCCGAACACGGCGGGGACCTCCAGGCCGTGGTCCTGGACCTGGTCAAGCAGATGCGGAACGGCCCCACCGCCTGACCCGCCCCGAAACGCGGCACTTCGGCACGGACACGCCGGCCGTCGTCGTGATTTCCGACGGCGACGCCGCCAAAGTGCCCCGCGACGGTTCGCCGGGCCAACCGCGGTCAGGCCGGGAGGGACACCGAAGTCACCGGCAGGGACGAGTCCGGGGCGAAGCCGATTCCGCTGGGGGCAATGCCTGCCATCACCAGCTGCGCGCCGAGGGCGGCCACCATGGCTCCGTTGTCCGTGCAGAGATCCAGCGGCGGCACGTAGAGCCTGATGCCGGCCGAGGCACAGCGCTGGCCGGTCAGCTCCCGGAGCCGTGAGTTTGCCGCCACCCCGCCGCCCAGCAGGACGTCCTTGATGCCGTGTTCCCGGCAGGCCAGCACGGCCTTGGACGAAATGATGTCTACCACGGCTTCCTGGAACGCGGCGGCGATGTCCGCCACCGGGATCTCCTCGCCGCGGGCTTCGAACTGCTCAACGCAGCGGGCCACGGCGGTCTTCAATCCGCTGAAGGACCAGTCGTAGCGGTGCGGGCCCGGCTCTTCGGCGGTGCCCATGTACTTGGGCTGGCTGAGGCCACGGGGAAAACGGATCGCCTTGGGGTTGCCGGTGCGGGCCACCTTGTCGATGACCGGGCCGCCGGGGTAGCCCAGGCCCAGGATGCGGGCCACCTTGTCGTAGGCCTCCCCCGCGGCGTCGTCGATGGTGGAGCCCAGCAGGACCACGTCATCGGTAATGCTGTTGATTCTCAGGATCTCCGTGTGCCCGCCGGACACCAGCAGCGCGCCGAGGTTTTCCGGCAGCTGCGGCGCCTCGCCGTCTTTGCCGTCCAGCAGCCCCACGCCCACGTGCGCCACCAGGTGGTTGATGGCATACAGCGGTTTGCCGGTGGCCACGGCCAGGGCTTTGGCGGCGCAGACCCCCACCATCAGGGCGCCGGCGAGTCCGGGTCCGGAGGTGACTGCGATGGCGTCCACCTCGTCCAGGGTGACCCCGGCGTCGGACAACGCCTGCTCCAGCGTCGGAACGAAGGCGTCCAGGTGCGCCCGCGAGGCGATTTCGGGGATGACGCCGCCGAAGCGGACGTGCTCGTCCATCGACGAGGACACGGTGTTGGTCAGGAGGGTGGTCCCCCGGACCACGCCGACGCCGGTCTCGTCGCAGGACGACTCAATGCCCAGGACCAGTGGCTGGGTGCGGTTCATGGCTGGTTTCCTTCGTGTGTTTCCGCGTCGCCGGTGAGCTGGAGCCGCATTATCAGGGCGTCGACGCCGTCGCGGTAATAGCGCGGGCGGATGTGGATCTGCTCGAATCCGAAGCGCAGGTACAGCCGCTGCGCGCGGGGGTTATCGGCCCGCACCTCCAGGAGGACGTCCGCCGCGTTCCGGCGGCGTGCCTCGTCAATGAGGCCGGTCAGCAGCGTGCTGCCGATGCCCCGTCCCTCATAGCCGGGAACGACGGCGATGGTCTGGACGTCCGCGATGGGTTTAATGCACATAAGCCCGGCGTAGCCCACGATGCCCTCTTCGCTTTCGGCCACGAAATACCGCCGGGTCTCCGGCTGGGCCAGTTCGTCGAGGAACATCTGCAGCGGCCACGCATCCACGGGGAAGAGCTGCTGTTCCAGGGCATTCACGGCCGGCACGTCGTCGAGGGTCATGTCGCGCACGGTGACGCTTGAGGCTTCGTTCACAGGGCCCTCTTCCTGGGTCCGGGGACCTGCGCATCAGACTCGCGGAGGTACAGCGGCGTGGAGTCCAGGAGGCCGTTGCCGGCGGCCAGACGGGCCAGCGCGAACTGGCCCAGGTACAGGGCGTCGGGCTGTTCCTGCGCGAAGTCCGGGTCCGCCTGCAGGGTGCCTGCATAGAGACCCGCTCCCGCCCCAAATGCCGGCAGGTCCGGCAGGTCCGCGGCGAAGTTCACGTGCGGCCCGTCGTCGAGCCGGGGCAACTGCCCTTCAGCCAGGGTGTAGCGGGCCCAGTAGACCTCCTTGCGGCGGGCGTCCGTCACCACCAGGAATTCGGCCGGGGCCGCCGTGGATTCCGCCACCTCCAGGGCCACGGCGTCCAGGCTCATCAGCCCGTGCAGCGGTTTGCCCCAGACGAAGGCGAGGGTGCGTGCTGTCGCGATTCCGGACCTGAGGCCGGTGAAAGGACCGGGCCCCACACCCACCACCAGGGCGTCGATGTCCTGCCCGGTGACGCCGGCCGTGGCAAGCATGTCCTCGATCCCCGGCGCCAGCACCTCAGCGTGGCTGCGGGTGTCCTCCGTGGAGAAGCTGGCCACCACGCCCTCCAGCGCGTCATCGGAGACGAGCGCGGCGCTGGCCACGGCGGAGGTATCGATCGCAAGGATCAGCATCAGTTGTTCCCTTCGGCGGTGCCCAGCCCGGGCGGGGCCGGCCAGCGCGGGCCGTATCCGCGCATGACGATGGTGCGCGGCTCGTCCGTGTCGTCGGTGTCGAAGTCGAGGTCCCCCGCGGCGGAGGGCCTGGGGGCGGCCAGCCCGATAGCGCGGTGCAGGACGATTTCCAGCCGGCTTTCGCTCAGGTGCTCCACCCGGTCGTGGCCCCACTCCACCACCGTCACGGACGAATCCATGGTGTTTTCCAGGTCGATGTCGTCGATCTCCGCGGCGGAGCCGAGGCGGTAGGCGTCCACGTGGACCAGGTCCGGGCCGCCGGGCCGTGGGCCTTCGGGCAGGTTGGGGTGGATGCGGACCAGGACGAATGTGGGCGAGATGATGCCGGCGCGGACGCCCAGCCCCTCCCCCAGGCCCTGCGTGAAGGTGGTCTTGCCGGCACCCAGCTCGCCGGAGAGCACCAGCAGGTCCCCGGCCTCCAGTTGCCCGGCAAGCCGGGCGCCGAGCGCATGGGTCTGGTCCGCCGTCGCCGCGGTGAAGGTCTTTTCCCAGTTGGGCAGTGTGGCCTGTTCGACGGCGGTCACGCGGCTCCCCCGGTCTGCAGGGCGGCCGCGTGCCGGCCCCCGGACGTGTCCTGTTCGTTGATGAAGCGGCGCGGAACCCGGGGGCTGATCCGGGTCACGATCTCATAGTTGATGGTCCCGGCGGCGCGGGCCCAGTCATCGGCAGTGGGACCGCCGTCGTCGCCGCTGCCGAACAGTTCGGCTTCCGCACCCAGCAGCGCGGCACCGGCGGGACCCGTATCCCCAAGGTCGATCACCATCTGGTCCATGGCGATCCTGCCCACCACGGGATAGGTCCGGCCGGCCACGCGGACGGGGCCGCCGGTGGCGATGCGGGGGATGCCGTCGGCGTAGCCCACGGGGATCAGGGCCAGGGTACTGCGGCCGGTGGTGTGGTAGCGGAGGCCGTAGGAGACGCCCTGTCCGTCCGGCACTTCCTTGCACTGGGACACCAGGGTCCGGAATGTCATGGCCGGCCGCAGCCCGAATTCCGCGGAAGTCTGGCCGTCGAAGGGTGAGAGCCCGTAAATGCCCAGGCCGGCGCGGACCAGGTCGAAGTGGGTGTCCGGCCGGGAAAGCGTGGCGGGGGTGTTGGCCAGGTGGCGGACCTCGGGGTCCACCCCGGCGTCCTCGGCAACAGCCAGGGCCTCGCGGAATGCCGCCAGCTGCTGGTCCGTTTCGGGCCGGTCCGGTTCATCGGCCACGGCCAGGTGGGAGAAGATGCCCACCACCCGCAGCAGGCCCTGGTCCTGGTATTCCATGGCCTCGCCCACCAGCTGGTCCCAGGTCTCGAGCGTGGCGCCGTTGCGGCCCAGGCCGGTATCGACTTTCAGGTGCACCCGGGCCGGGCGTTCCTGCTCCCGGGCGGCCGCCACAATGCGGTCCAGTTCCCAGCCGGAGCACCCGATATCGACGCCGGCGGCCACCGCAGCGCCGAAGTTGCTGTCCACCGTGTGCAGCCAGGCGAGCAGCGGGGCCTCAATACCGGCGGCCCGCAGAGCCAGGGCCTCCGAGATGTGGGCCACGCCCAGCCAGGAGGCACCCGCTTCGATGGCTGCGCGGGCCACGGGAACGGCGCCATGTCCGTACGCATCGGCTTTCACGACTGCCATGACCTTCGCCGGGGAGGCGGCGGCTGCGAGCCGGCGGACGTTGTGCCGGACGGCGTCCAGGTCGATCACGGCGGACCGCTCGTGGCGCGGGTCCCGGCCGGGGGCACCGCTGAATTCACCGGTTGTTGCGGGGTATGTCACCTTAGTGATTCTAGTGCGGGCGGTTCCGGCCGAATAATCACGGCGGTGCGGGCGGGTTTCCCGGAACCGGTTGGGGCGCCGGGGGCCTGCCGGTTCGCCGCCGTCGGGGGCTAAGCGTCCGAGAGGTGGGCGATGGTGGCCGAGGCCCTCCGCTGGGCGGCGAGCGGGACGTCCTGGATGATCTCCGCGAGGAACCCGAAACGGCGAAGCCACTGGCTCATTTGCCGCTCGGGCCGCGCGTTGGCGCGCTTCCACCAGTCGGCGATGTCGCCCCAGCCCGGGGCGGCGAGCGAGCCGCCCACTTCCTGCACCGCGAGCGAGGCGCACAGGTTCGCGAACCGCAGCCTGTTCCCCAGTGGCCAGCCGGCCAGGCTGCCCACAATGAACGCGGCGTCGAAACAGTCACCTGCGCCGGTGGGATCGAAGGCCTTGACGGGCAGGGCGGGCACCCACTCCTCCTCCCCGGTTTCCGAATCCACCGCCATGGCACCCTGCGGGCCGAGCGTCACCACGGCAACCGGAACCCGGTCAGCCAGTGCATACAGCGCCGTCCACGGATCGTCCTTGCCGGTGAAGGCCATGGCCTCGCGCTGGTTGGGCAGGAACGCGTGGAAATACTGCAGGTTCTCCAGTCGGACCGGCGCCCACTCCCCGGTGGGGTCCCAGCCGACGTCGCCGAACAGCTTGACTCCCGCCTGGTGCGCCGCCTTGGCCCAGGGCTCCACCTCCACCCCCACCTCCGCGATTCCGGCGAGCGCGGGCGGCGGGGTGCCGATCAGTTCGGAGGACGTCACCGGGGCGGCGTGGCCGTGCGTCACCATGGACCGGTCCTTCTCCACGCACAGCGAGACCGTCACCGGCGAGTGCCAGCCGGGGACGCGCCTGGACAGGCTGAGGTCCACATGTTCCTGGCTGGAGAGGATCTTCCAGTTGAAGTCCCCGTAGCCGTCGTCACCGAACGCCGCCGCGAGGCCTGTCCGGAGCCCCAGGCGGGCCGCGGCGATGGCCTGGTTGGCGACGCCGCCGGGGCAGCTGCCCATGCCGTCGCTCCAGATTTCGGTGCCCGGTTCCGGGCCGTGGGGCAGCCCGGTGAAGATGATGTCCTGGAAGACGGTCCCCGCCAGGAGGACGTCGAACCCCGGCTCGTCGGGCGAGCGGACCGCAGCCAGGGGGTCGAAGGGGCGGGCAGGGATGGCGTCCATGCCCGGCACGATACGCCCTGCCACCGACATCCGGAAGTACATGCCCCCGCTTTGTGCGGTTCTGCGGGAGGGCGCAGGCCTAGACTGCTGGGTATGCGGCTCCTCATTGCCGGCGGCGGCGGTTTCCGGGTGCCGCTGATCTACCGGGCGCTGGCTTCCGGCCGTTTCGCCGGGCTGGTTACCGACCTGGTGCTGTACGACGTCGACCCCTCCCGCCTGGCCGCCGTCACCGCCGTCCTGCGCAGCATGCCCGCCGGCCCGGGTGCAGCCCCTCCGGTCCGTGCCACTGCGTCGCTTCCGGACGCGCTGGCCGGCACGCAGTTGGTGTTTGCGGCCGTCCGGCCGGGCGGCACCGCGGGCCGGGTCGCTGATGAGAAGGTGGCCCAGGACCTCGGGCTGCTGGGGCAGGAGACTACGGGCGCCGGCGGTATTTCCTACGCTCTGCGGACCATTCCGCACATGCTCCAACTGGCCCGGCAGATGCAGGAGCACAGCCCGGATGCCTGGCTGGTCAATTTCACCAACCCGGCCGGCATGGTCACCGAGGCCCTGGTTCCGGTGCTCGGTTCCAGTGTTATCGGCATCTGCGATTCGGCGGGCGGCCTGGTGCAGCGGGCGGCGCGGGCTGCGGGCGTGGCGCTGCCGGACGGCCGGCTCGACGGCGTGGGCTACTACGGGCTGAACCACCTGGGCTGGCTGTACCGGCTGGAGTCCGGCGGCCGCGACGTCCTGCCGAACCTGCTCGCTGATCCACAGGCGCTGCAGTCCTTCGAGGAGGGCAGGCTTTTTCCACAGCCCTTCTTGGCCGGGCTGGGCGCGCTTCCCAACGAGTACCTCTACTACTATTACCGGCTGGACGCCGCGCGGCAGGCGATGCGGGCCATGCCCAGCACGCGCGGGGAGTCCATCCACCGGCAGCAGCAGGAGCTGTATCCGCGGCTCGCTGCCGCCGGTGCTGACGCTTACCGGCTGTGGGAAGAGGCGCGCCGTTCCCGCGAGGAGGGTTACCTGGCTGAGGCCCGGGCCAGCGGCGAACAGCGGGACGAAGGTGACCTGGCCGGCGGCGGCTATGAGCGGGTTGCGCTGGCCGCCATGCGCGCCCTGTCCGGGGCCGGGGACACCCAGCTGATCCTGAACACGCGCAACTCCCTGCCCGCCGCGTCCAGGGGTGCCGCGGCTGAAGCACCCGCTGCCCGGGCCGCCATTCCCGGGCTGCCGGCGGACGCCGTCGTCGAACTTCCCTGCACGGTGACTCCCGACGGCGCGCAGCCGCTGCCGCAGGCGCAACCGGAAAAAGAGCAGCTGGAGCTGCTCCGCCGGGTCAAGGAGGTGGAACGGCTCACGGTCCAGGCGGCAACGGAGGGCAACCGGGACGCGGCCCTGGCGGCGTTTACCCGGCATCCCCTGGTCGATTCGCCGCACCTGGCTGCGGACCTGCTCACCGGCTACGAACACGCCTTTCCGGAGCTGCGGAAGTTGTGGGGCGGGGGCGGCGGCTGACACACAACGGCGGGCGTTAAGGGTAAGGAGTAGTGTTTTATCGAACGCCCACTGATCCGGCGCGCACAGTACGAGCCGGCGGCCGGAAGGAGGTCCCGTGGCATTGATCCGCAGGGTCGCTTTACTCTCCCTCCACACCTCCCCCATGGAGCAGCCGGGGTCCGGTGACGCCGGCGGCATGAACGTCTATATCCGTGAACTTGCCTCCGCCCTCGCCGAAGCGGGCGTTGAAGTGGAGATCTTTACCCGCGCCACCTCCGCCGGCCAGCCCGCCGTCGAGCATCCCGATCCCGGTGTCTGCGTGCACAACGTCCTGGCCGGGCCGCCCCGGAAGATCCCCAAGGAGGAACTTCCCGGGCTCCTGCACAGCATGGTGGCCGAGATCGAACAGATCCGACGCCGGCAGCCGCACGGACGGTACGACGTCATCCACTCCCACTACTGGGTGTCCGGGATCGCGGGCCTGGAGTTGTCCGAGCTGTGGGGCGTTCCGCTGGTCCACACCATGCACACCATGGCCAAGGTGAAGAACCTGCTGCTGGAGTCCGGCGAGCAGCCCGAGCCGCGGCGGCGTGAGCTGGGCGAGCACCGGATTGTGGACGGCGCGGCGCGGCTGATCGCGAACACCAGTTCAGAGGCCGCCGAACTGGTGTCCCACTACGGCGCCACGTACGACCGGATCGATATCGCCCCGCCTGGCGTGGACCTGGGCACCTTCACCCCGGCATTCCGTGCCCGTTCCCGGGCCAACCGGGGCGTCGCTCCCCGCACGTTCCATCTGCTGTTTGCCGGCCGTATCCAGCGGCTAAAAGGCCCCCATGTACTGGTCGATGCTGCCGCCCTGCTGCGGCGCCGGCGCCCGGACATCGACCTGCGGCTCACCATCCTGGGATCGCTGAGCGGCAACAAGGAGTTCAACCTGCGCCGGTGGATTTCCGAGGCCGGAATAGACGACGTCGTCACCCAGCTTCCGCCAGTCAAGGCAGCGGAGCTTGCGGAATGGTTCCGCGCGGCGGACGTTGTGGTGATGCCATCCTTCAGCGAATCCTTCGGACTGGTGGCGCTGGAAGCCCAGGCCTGCGGCACGCCGGTGGTGGCCACCCGGGTGGGCGGGCTTTCACGGGCGATCTTCCATGGCCGCACCGGGCTGCTCGTTGACGGGCACCACGCCGCGGATTGGGCCGACGCCCTGGAAGCCCTGTACGACGACCCCGCCACCAGGGAGGACATGGGGCGGGCCGCCGCCATCCGTGCCCAGAACTCCGGCTGGTCCCGCACCGCCGCCATCACGCTCGAAAGCTACCACGCCGCCGTCGAGCATCATGTGGGGCACCGGCTGGTGCCGGCCGTTCCGGCATCCTGAGGGACCCCGGCGCGGCCGGGGCTTGGGCCGGCGTTCCCGGGGTACGTTACCTGTGACGCACAGGAAAGGACGACGATGTCTCGCTTCCCCTCCGACCTTGAGATAGCCCGGGCCGCGCGGATCCGGCCGATTCCGGAGATCGCCGCCGCCGCGGGGATCAACGCCGATGCGGTGGAGCTCTACGGCCGGTTCAAGGCGAAGATCGACCCCGCCCGGCTGGACGCCCCGCCGCCGGCGGGGAAGGTGGTGCTGGTCTCGGCCATGTCCCCCACGCCCGCGGGTGAAGGGAAATCCACCACCACCGTTGGCCTGGCCGACTCGTTGGCCCGGGCCGGGCACAAGGTGATGATCGCCCTCCGCGAGCCGTCGTTGGGCCCCGTCCTGGGCATGAAGGGCGGTGCCACCGGCGGCGGGCTGTCCCAGGTCCTGCCCATGGACGAGATCAACCTCCACTTCACCGGCGACTTCCACGCGATCACCTCGGCCAACAATGCCCTGATGGCGCTGGTGGACAACCACATCTTCCAGGGCAACGCCTTGAACATCGATCCCCGGCGCATGACCTTCAAGCGGGTCCTGGACATGAACGACCGGGCTCTGCGGGAAGTGGTGATCGGACTCGGCGGGCCCTCCCAGGGGGTTCCCCGGCAGGACGGTTTCGACATCACCGTGGCGTCCGAAATCATGGCCGTCTTCTGCCTGGCCGCGGACCTCGCCGACCTCCGCGAGCGCCTGGGCCGGATCACGTTCGGCTACACCTTCGACCGCTCTCCGGTGACCGTGGCCGATCTCGGCGTGCAGGGTGTACTCACGTTACTCCTGAAGGAGGCCGTTAAGCCCAACCTGGTGCAGACCATCGCCGGCACCCCCGCCCTGGTCCACGGCGGCCCGTTCGCCAACATCGCCCACGGCTGCAACTCTCTGATCGCCACCCAGACGGCACGGCGGCTGGCGGACATCGTGGTGACCGAGGCCGGCTTCGGCGCCGACCTTGGCGCGGAGAAGTTCATGGACATCAAGGCCCGCACTGGCGGCCTGGCGCCTTCCGCCGTCGTGGTAGTGGCCACGGTGCGGGCCCTGAAGATGCAGGGCGGGATGGCCAAGGACCAGCTGACCCGCCCGGACCTCGCAGCGCTCGAAGCCGGGGTGCCCAACCTGCGCCGGCATCTGCGGAACGTGGAGAAGTTCGGCGTTACTCCCGTTGTGGCCATCAACAAATTCGGCCTCGATTCACAGGAGGAACTGGACTGGCTGCTGTCATGGTGCGCGGCGGAGGGAGTGCATGCTGCGGTGGCGGATGTGTGGGGGCGCGGCGGCGGAGGGGACGGCGGGGACGAGCTTGCAGCCAAGGTGGCGGAAGTGGTGGCGGCGCCGAACAGTTTCCGGCACCTGTACCCGCTGGAGCTGTCTGTGGAGGACAAGATCCGGACCATTGCGCAGGAGATTTACGGGGCTGACGGCGTGGACTTTTCCGTGCCGGCGCTGAAGCGGCTGGCCGACATCGGGCGGAACGGCTGGTCCGGGCTGCCGGTGTGCATGGCCAAGACCCAGTACTCCTTCACGGACGACGCCTCCCGGCTCGGCGCCCCCAAGGGTTTCACCATCCACGTGCGGGACCTGCTGCCCAAGACCGGCGCGGGGTTTATTGTGGCGCTCACGGGCGCGGTGATGACCATGCCGGGCCTCCCCGCCGTCCCTGCGGCCCTGCGCATGGACGTGGACGACGCCGGCAACCCGGTCGGCCTCACCTAACCCCTCCCCCCCGTTGCTCTATCAGTTGTGGTCCTTAAAGCAGGGGTTTGGGGACCACAACTGATAGAGCAACAGGGGGTGTGGATAAGTTCTGCGGGGGTTGGCCGCTCCGGGTAAGAATGTTTCGCATGCGCCCCGTACAACCGTTACCCGTTCACCTCAAGTCAGCTCCCTTCACTGTCCGCGAGGCACGTGCGGCAAGCCTGAGCCCAGCGAGGCTCCGCTCATCGGATCTCGCATCCGGTGGACGTCTGCTGTATATGCCGTCGGGCTGGGAGTTTGAGTTGCCTGCCATGGCGCGGGCCCTGTCGGCTGCGACCCCCGGTGCCTGGATTTCCCACCTCACCGCAGCTGTCCTTTTCGGCTTGTGGCTTCCTGCCTGGTTTCAGGACTGCCGTGAGCTGCACCTGAGCAAGCCCAGAGCACTGCCACCAGTGCGCCGTGAAGGCGTGGTGGGCCATACCGTCCTTGCTTTCGCGGACGAGGTGGTGTTCTGGGAGGGCATTCGGATTTCCACTCCAGCGCGAACGTGGCTTGACCTGGCCCGGCTTGTTCCACTTGAGGATCTTGTTGCTGTCGGTGACCAATTGGTTCGCCAGCCGCGGCCCGGATTCGAAGTACGGGCGGAGCCTTGGTCCAGTCTTCCGGAGCTGCAGCGGATGTTGACCCGGCACCCGAAGCTGCAGGGCATCGTCAAGGCACGCGCCGCCGTCCACCTTATTCGCGCTGGCGCGGACTCGGCCCCCGAGACGTTTTTGCGGCTGGCTCTGACGGAGGCGGGACTGCCCGAGCCCGAATTGCAGATGCGTATCGTGCAGGATGACCCCTATTCACCTGCCGCCGATATGGGTTACCGCCGACAACGCGTTGCCATACAGTACGACGGCGGCCATCACCTGACACGGGAACAGCAGTCACGCGACAATCGGCGGGATGCATCTTTTCACTCAGCCGGGTGGAAGTACTTCAAGTTCAATGCCGACGACCTGGCCCACAAATTCCGCCGTGCCGTAGGACAGGTCCGCGCCGCCCTCCGCGAGCCTTAAACAGCGTTGCTCTATCATTTTTGGTCCCCAAACCGGGGTTAAAGGGACCAAAAGTGATAGAGCAACGGAGGGGGGTTAGCGCTCCAGGTCGCCGCGGATGAAGGCTTCCACCTTTTCGCGGGCGAGGTCGTCGTTGAACTGCTCCGGCGGGGACTTCATGAAGTAGCTCGAGGCGGACAGCAGCGGGCCGCCGACGCCGCGGTCCAGGCCGATCTTGGCGGCGCGGATGGCGTCGATGATCACGCCGGCGGAGTTGGGCGAGTCCCAGACCTCCAGCTTGTACTCCAGCGAGACGGGGGCGTCACCGAAGTTGCGGCCCTCGAGGCGGACGAACGCCCACTTGCGGTCGTCGAGCCACTGGACGTAGTCGGACGGGCCGATGTGGACGTCCTTCGCTGCCAGCTCTGCCTCGACGTTGGACGTGACGGCCTGGGTCTTGGAGATCTTCTTGGACTCCAGGCGGTCGCGTTCCAGCATGTTCTTGAAGTCCATGTTGCCGCCGACGTTCAGCTGGTACGTGCGGTCCAGGGTGACGCCGCGGTCCTCGAACAGCTTGGCCATGACGCGGTGCGTGATGGTGGCGCCGATCTGGCTCTTGATGTCGTCACCAACGATCGGCACACCGGCTGCGGTGAACTTGTCGGCCCACTCCTTGGTGCCGGCGATGAAGACGGGCAGGGCGTTGACGAAGGCAACGCCGGCGTCAATGGCAGCCTGGGCGTAGAACTCGGCAGCATCCTGGGAACCGACGGGAAGGTAGCAGACCATAACGTCAACCTTGGCGTCCTTGAGGGCCTGGACCACGTCAACGGGTTCTTCGGTGGACTCCTCGATGGTCTCGAGGTAGTACCTGCCTAGCCCGTCCAGGGTATGGCCGCGCTGGACGGTCACGCCGGTGGGCGGCACGTCGGCGATCTTGATGGTGTTGTTTTCGCTGGCCAGGATGGCGTCGGCCAGGTCGTGCCCGACCTTCTTGCCGTCGACGTCGAACGCGGCGACGAATTCAACATCACCCACGTGGTACTGGCCGAACTCAACGTGCATCAGGCCCGGGATGGTGCTGTTGGGGTCGGCATCCTTGTAGTACTGGACGCCCTGGACCAGCGAAGCGGCGCAGTTGCCTACGCCGACGATGGCAACACGGATCGGATGTGAAGACACGGAACTCCTTTGAGGACAAAACGTCAGCCGGCCGGGGTGCGTCGGGGAGGATTGCGACGGCGGCCGGCTGGTACGGCGCCGCGCGGCGCCTTTTCATACTACCCAACAGCGCGGGACGGGGCATTGTTCCCGGTCCCGCGCTTTAACAATCAGGAAACAGGCTGCTTCCAGAGATTGATGTCGGATTCGACGGCGAATTCGTCGATGGCCGTCAGTTCATCGGACGTGAAGTCCAGGTTGTCGATGGCGGCCAGCGAGTCTTCCAGCTGGCGGACGCTGGAAGCGCCGATCAGCGCGGACGTCACCGGGGAGCCCTTGGGCTGGTCGCGCAGGATCCAGGCGATCGCCATCTGCGCCAGGGACTGTCCGCGGCCCTCGGCGATGGCGTGGAGCCCGCGGATCCGGTCCAGCTTCTCGTCCGTGATGGCGTCCTCGGACAGGAAACGGGCTTTCGCAGCGCGGGAGTCGGCGGGAATGCCGTTGAGGTACCGGTTGGTCAACATGCCCTGGGCCAGGGGCGAAAACGCGATGGACCCGGCGCCCACCTGGTCGAGGACCTCGTACAGGTTAGGCGAACCGTCCTCGGTCCAGCGGTTGAGCATGGAGTAGCTGGGCTGGTGGATCAGCAGCGGCGTACCCAATTCCTTAAGGATCCGGGCGGCCTCGACGGTCTGCTCCGGGGTGTAGGAGGAGATGCCAGCGTAAAGGGCCTTGCCGGAGCGGACGGCGTAGTCCAGGGCCCCCATGGTTTCCTCCAGCGGGGTCTCCGGATCGGGCCGGTGACTGTAGAAGATGTCCACGTAGTCCAGGCCCATCCGCTGCAGGGACTGGTCCAGGCTGGAGATGAGGTACTTGCGGGAACCCCACTCTCCGTAGGGCCCGGGCCACATGTAGTACCCAGCCTTGGTGGAGATGACCAGCTCGTCACGGTAGGGCTTGAAGTCGTCCTGCAGGTGCCGGCCGAAGTTGGTCTCCGCCGAGCCGTCCGGCGGACCGTAGTTGTTGGCGAGGTCGAAGTGGTTCACGCCGAGGTCGAACGCGCGGCGGAGGATGGCGCGCTGTTCATCAAAGCGCTTGTCGTCGCCGAAGTTGTGCCACAGGCCCAGCGAGATTGCCGGAAGCTTCAGGCCGCTGCGACCGACGCGGCGGTAGGGCATGGAATCGTAGCGGTCCCCCGCTGCAGAAAAAGTCATACGTTCCATCCTGCCAGCTGTGATCCCCGTAACATGACAACGATGGAAAGTTACGCCGCGGGCTGACAAATGCCGGCCCGCGGCGCCGCTTCAGTCCGACAGTCATGATTTGAGGATTGCTGCGCTCCACGGCGCCAGGGCAAGGGACTCGCCCTCCAGTCCGGTTCCCTCGTCCGTGGCCAGCAGCACGGAGCCGGAGGCCCCGTCCAGCCGTGTTTTTGCGTCCGAGAAGTTGATCAGCACCTCGACGCTGCCTCGGCGGAACCGCAGCCAGCGCTCGTCGTCGTCGAACGTCACGTCCGTTTCGGTGAACCCCAGCCCGGCCAGCTCGGTGTGCTGGCGGCGCAGCGCGGTCAGCTGCCGGTACAGGTCCAGCAGCCGCGCGTGGTCGCCGCTGGCGGCCTCGTCCCAGTCCAGCTTGGACCGGCGGAAGGTTTCCGGGTCCTGGGGATCGGGCACGACGGCGGGATCCCACCCCATGCGCTCAAACTCCTTGATGCGCCCTTCCGCGGTGGCCTTACCGAGCTCGGGTTCGGGGTGCGACGTGAAGAACTGCCACGGCGTGGAGGCACCCCATTCCTCCCCCATGAACAACATGGGGGTGAACGGCGACGTGAGCGTGAGCACCGCAGCCACGGCGAGCTGCCCGTAGGACAGCGACTGCGAGAGCCTGTCCCCCGTGGCCCGGTTGCCGATCTGGTCGTGGTTCTGGTTGCAGACCACCAGCGCCGCAGGGTGCACCAGTGCGGTGTTGATGGGCCGGCCGTGGTGCCGCCCGCGGAAGCTGGAGTAGCTTCCGTCATGCAGGAACCCGTCCTTCAGCACCTTGGCGAGCACGGCCAGGGAGTCGAAGTCGGAGTAGTACCCGGTGGTTTCGCCGCTGACGTTGACGTGGACCGCATGGTGGAAGTCGTCGCTCCACTGCCCCGCCAGCCCGTAGCCGTTGGCATCCCGCGGGTAGAGCAGGCGCGGATTGTTCAGGTCCGATTCCGCGATGAGCGTCTTGGGCAGCCCCGTTTCCGCGGCCATGGCATCACCCAAGGCACCAAGGTCCTCGAGGAGGTGCACGGCGCGCTCGTCCCGGAAGGCGTGCACGGCGTCCAGGCGGAGCCCGTCCACGTGGTAGTCCCGCAGCCAGAGGGCAGCGTTGTCCAGGATGTATTCACGCACCACGTCCGAGCCGCCACCGTCCAGGTTCAGGGAGTCGCCCCACGTGTTCGCGTCCCCCTGCTTGAGGTAGGGGCCGAACTTGGGCAGGTAGTTGCCGCTGGGTCCGAGGTGGTTGTAGACCACGTCCTGGATGACGCCGAGCCCGGCGGCGTGGGCCGCGTCGACGAACCGCTGGTACGCCGCCGGCCCGCCATAGCCCTCATGCACGGTGTACCACTGGACGCCGTCGTAGCCCCAGTTGTGGGTTCCGTTGAACCCGTTGACGGGCAGCAGTTCCACGAAGTCGATGCCCAGCCCGGCCAGGTAGCCCAGCTTTTCCGCCGCGGCGTCCAGGGTTCCGGCAGGCGTGAACGTGCCAACGTGGAGTTCGTAGATTACCGAGCCCAACAGGCCCTTGCCGCGCCATCCGGAGTCCTGCCAGGCGTAGGAGGCGGGGTCGAACGTTCTGGACAGTTCGTGGACGCCCGACGGAAGCCGGCGGGACCGGGGGTCGGGCAGGGGCTTGCTATCCCCGTCCAGCAGGTAGCCGTAGTCCACGTCGCCCTGGGCTGGGGCGCTGGGGGCGGTCCACCATCCTTCCGAGCCGGGCGCCGTCTCCTTCTTCTGCATCGGGTACTGCCGGCCATCAGCCAGCAGGACCACGGTCGCGGCGTCCGGCGCCCACACATCGAAGCGTTCGGGACCGTCATTGACGAGGGTCATGCGTTCTCTCCATCCACCGGAACCAGCAAAGCCACCGGGTAGGTACCCAGGACATCCGCCACCAAAACGGGTCCCGGCCCGAAGGCGGCCCCGGTCAGTTCGTCACGCATCAGCGCGGGGAGTTCGACGGCGGTGTCCCGCCAGCCGCCGCCGGCTTCCAGTCCCGCGGGCAGCCGGGTGGCCAGAGTCACCGCTCCGGGCGATGTTTCCGAGGCGCCGCGGGAAAACGCCAGCAGGTGGCCGGCCGCGGCGCCGGAAGCAGCAACCGGCTTGTAGCCCTGGAACAGTTCCGGCCGGTCCCGGCGCAGGCGGAGTGCCCGCGACGTGGCCAGGAGCTTGCTGGTTTCCGTCCCGGCGTCCGGCAACGTCCCGGCGTCGAGCTTCTCCAGCTCGGCGGCCCGGAGTGCGAAGTCCACCGGCCGACGGTTGTCCGGGTCCGTCAAGGACCGTTCCCAGAGCTCGCTGCCCTGGTAGACATCCGGCACGCCCGGCATGGTGAGCTGGACCAGTTTGGCCGACACTGCGTTGGAGGCGGCATAGGCGTCAATCCGTGTCACGAACTCCTCCACGGCCCTGTTGACCCGGGGGTTGTCGAACGCGGCGTCCACCGCAGCCTTCACTGCGGACTCGAAGTCCTCGTTGGGCTCTGTCCACTTGGTGGAGTTGCCCGCCTCGCGGGCGGCCTTCGACGCGTAGCCCTGGAGCCGTTCCCGGCTGGCGGGCCAGGCCCCGACGACGGCCTGCCACAGCAGGTTCTCGTACGGGCCGTCCGGGACCGGCGCCAGCTCCCGAAGGGTCTTCAGCGTGGCGGTCCACTCCTGCGGGAGTTCGGCGATCACGGAGATCCTGGCCCGGGCGTCCTCGCTGCGCTTGGTGTCGTGGGTGGACATGGTGGTCATGGACAGGGGCAGGTCCTCCTGCCGGCGGCGCATCCGGTGGTGGAATTCGTCGGGGGTGACCGCGAATTCAGTGGGTTCGGCACCCACCTCGGTCAGGGTTCCCAGCCGGGTGTAGCGGTAGAACGCAGTGTCCTCCACGCCCTTGGCCATCACCATGCCGGAGGTCTGCTGGAACCGGACCGCGATCGGGTTGGAGGGGTCCAGCAGCAGCGGCAGGAGGGTTCCCACGGCAACGGCGAGGTCCGGCCGGTGTTCGGCCGCGGACTCGCACGCTTCCTTGAGGACCTCGGCGCCGGTGGGCAGGTAGGTGCGGTAGACCGGGAAGGCGGCGATGATCTCGGCGATCGCATCCGCCGCCTGTTCCAGGGCCAGTCCGTAGGATTCCGGCACAAGCCGGGCCAGGCGCAGCACCTCGGACCGCAGGATGCCGTCCGCGATCATGCGTTTGGTGCCGCGGATCATCTCCGCATAGTCCGCCGGCCCGGACGTCCCGCGCAGATCAGCGTCCAGTGAGTCCAGGGCAGCCTGGCCGGCCGGGTCCACGAACACGCGGTCCACGTCCGCCAGGGCGTCGTAGCCGGTGGTTCCCTCGCAGGCGAAGTCGCCGGGCAGGACCTCGCCCGGCTCCAGGATCTTTTCCACCAGGACATAGGCCCCGCCCGTGAGGTCCTTCAGCCAGCGGAGGTACCCGGCCGGATCGGCCAGACCGTCCGGGTGGTCTACCCGGAGTCCGTCCACCAGTCCCTCACGGAACCAGCGACCCACCTCGGCATGGGCTTCCTCGAAGACCTTGGGGTCCTCCACCCGGATGCCCGCCAGCGTGGTGACGGCAAAGAAGCGGCGGTAGTTGAGCTCGGCATCGGCGCGGCGCCACCCCATGAGCTCGTAGTGCTGGCGGCTGTGGACGTCCTGCGGGGAGTCACCCTCCGTGTAGGTGCCCGGAGCCACCGGGAAGCGGTGGTCGTAGTAGCGGAGCTCGCCGTCCACCACTTCCAGCTTGTCCAGGTCCTCATCCGAGCCCAGCATGGGCAGCCGGATCTTGCCGCCGCCGAGGTCCCAGTCGACGTCGAAGGCTTCGGCGTAGGGCGAGCCGCGGCCCTCCCGGAGCAGCGACCACCACCAAGGGTTCTGCGGCGGTGAGGCAACCCCAACGTGGTTGGGGACGATGTCCACCAGGACGCCCATGCCGTGCTCGCGGGCTGCCTTGGACAGCGCCAGCAGTCCTTCCGGGCCGCCGCGGGCGGGGTCGACGGCGGAGGGGTCGGTCACGTCGTAGCCGTGGTCCGAGCCCTGCTCCGCGGTGAGGATGGGTGAGAGGTATACCCAGTCCACACCCAGCGATTTCAGGTACGGAACCTGTTCGGCGGCATCAAACAGCGTGAAACTGCTGCGGATCTGCAGCCGGTACGTGGATGCGGGTGCCCTCACTTTTTCCCAGCCTTCCGCTCCCCCACCTTGGTGGTCTTTCCGGGTTCCGCCACCACGGGGGTGCTGATGGTCTCCGTCTCGCTGCTGGACGTCTGCGTGAGCGCGGCCAGCGAAGCTGCAACGGAGTGGTCCGGCTCGACTTCCTCAACAGTGTGGGCGCGCAAGACCACCAGGGACTTGGCCTCAACCGGCAACGGCTGTCCGGCGGAAACCGGTTCAGTGTCGGCGTTCTGCCCGGCAGTGTCAATGATGACGTCCCAGGCCGGTGCGTACTCGTCTGAAGGCAGCGTGAACTTGACGGTGTCATCGTGGGCATTGAAGAACATCAGGAAGCTCACATCGGTGATCCTGCGACCCCGGGTGTCCTTGCCCTGGATGCCGTCCCCGTTCAGGAAGACGCCCACTGAGCGGCCGAACCCGCTGTCCCAGGCTTCGGGTTTCATCGTCTCGCCGGACGGGTCCAGCCATACGATGTCCGGCAGCCGTTCGCCTTCTCCCCGTAGGACGGGCCGTCCGTCGAAGAACCGGCTGCGGCGGAACGTGGGATGCTTGGCGCGGAGCGCATTGACGGCGGCGGTGAACTCGATCAGCGGCTGGTCGATGCTGTCCCAGTTGATCCACGTCAATTCGGAGTCCTGGCAGTACCCATTGTTATTGCCTTGCTGGGTGCGGCCCAACTCGTCACCGTGCAGGAGCATGGGCACGCCCTGGGACAGGAGCAGCGAGGCGATGAAGTTACGCTGCTGGCGGGCCCGGAGCGCCAGCACCTTTGGATCGTCCGTGGGACCTTCGGCACCGCAGTTCCAGGACCGGTTGTGGGACTCGCCGTCGTTGTTGCCCTCGCCGTTGGCCTCGTTGTGCTTCTCGTTGTAGGACACCAGGTCCGCCAGGGTGAAGCCGTCGTGTGCGGTGACGAAGTTGATCGAGGCCACGGGACGGCGGCCGGAGTGCTCGTAGAGATCCGCCGAGCCGGTGATGCGGGAGGCGAACTCACCCAAGGTGGCGGGCTCGCCGCGCCAGAAGTCGCGGACGGTGTCGCGGTACTTGCCGTTCCATTCGGTCCACTGCGGCGGGAAGTTGCCCACCTGGTAGCCGCCGGGGCCGACGTCCCACGGCTCGGCAATGAGCTTGACCTGGGAAACTACCGGATCCTGCTGGATGAGTTCGAAGAAGGTGGACAGCTTGTCCACGTCATAGAATTCACGGGCCAGCGTGGAGGCGAGGTCGAAGCGGAAGCCGTCCACGTGCATTTCGGTGACCCAGTAGCGCAGCGAGTCCATGATGAGCTGCAGCGAGTGCGGGTGCCGGACGTTCAGGGAATTGCCGGTGCCCGTGTAGTCCATGTAGTGCTTTTCGTCGCCCTCCATCAGCCGGTAGTAGGCGGCGTTGTCGATGCCCTTGAAGGACAGCGTGGGGCCCAGGTGGTTGCCTTCGGCGGTGTGGTTGTAGACCACGTCAAGGATGACTTCGATGCCCGCCTTGTGCAATGAGCGGACCATGGCCTTGAAGTCCTGGACCTGCATGCCGGTATCGCCCGTGGAGCTGTAGGTGTTCTGGGGCGCGAAGAAGCCGATTGTGTTGTAGCCCCAGTAGTTGTTCAGGCCCTTGTCCTCAAGGGTTCCGTCATTAACGAACTGGTGCACGGGCATGAGCTCGATGGCGGTGACGCCGAGCTTCTGCAAGTGGGCGATGACGGCGGGATGCGCCACGCCGGCGTAGGTTCCACGCTGTTCCTCGGGCACGTCCGGGTGTAGCTGGGTGAGGCCCTTGACGTGGGCCTCGTAGATGACGGACTGGTGGTAGGGGATGCGCAACTGCTGGTCGCCCTCCCAGTCAAAGAACGGGTTAATGACGACGCCCATCATCATGTGCTTGGCTGAGTCAGCGTCGTTGACGGAGTCGGGCTCGCCCAGGTTGTAGGTGAACAGCGCGGGATCCCAGTCGATCTGGCCGTGGATGGCCTTGGCGTAGGGGTCCAGCAGGAGCTTGTTCGGGTTGAACCGGTTGCCCGAGGCGGGATCGTAGGTCCCGTGCACGCGGTAGCCGTACTTCTGGCCGGGCTGGATCTGCGGGATGTAGCAGTGCCACACGTAGCCGTCCACTTCGTCCAGCGCGATGCGGGTTTCCTTGCCGTCATCGTCAAAGAGGCACAGTTCCACTTTTTCTGCTCGTTCGCTGAACAGGGCGAAGTTGGTGCCGGTGCCGTTGTAGGTGGCGCCAAGCGGATAAGCCGATCCAGGCCAGACTTCCATAATGCTCCTCATCGTTGGTCGGCAGCGGTCCAGAACCGCCCCCAGCTGCCGGTGCGAACTATGCCTACCGTAGCGGGTGGCTGTGACTATTACGTTTCGGGCCACCCGGATTGCTAAGCATGCTGACTTTACCCCAGACGCCGGGAATCGCGCTGGCGATTACGCCAGCAGTGATCGGACCTCCCGAATTGGCGTCCGACGCCGCCCTCCCGGCCTTGCCGTGCAGCGCCGCTCCCAGCGCGGCAAAGGTGGCCCACCGGCCGTCCTCGTCAGCGGAGAGCCCATTCAAGCGTTCGACGCCGGCATTCGCCTGGGCGAGCAGCGCACCGATGATGCCGGCCAGGACGTCGCCGCTGCCGGCGGTGGCGAGCCACGGTGTGCCGTCCGCCTGGCTGTAGACGTCGCCCGAAGGTGCGGCCACCAGGGTGGTGGCGCCTTTCAGCAGGACCGTGGCACCGGTCCGTGCGGCCGCGCGGCGGACCGCGTCCATCGTCGCCCCTTCCACGGCGGCACGGTCTTCGGGCCCGCCCAGGCGCTGCAGCAGCGTGGCGAGCTCGCCGGCGTGCGGCGTGAGGACCACGTGCGGGGCAAGCCTTTCGGGAAGGGCCGGCAGGGCGCCGGCGTCGGCCACCGCGGGGAGCCCGGAGTCAACGGCGTCCCGGGCCCGCGCCAGCTGGTCATGGTCATCCGGGCCCATCCCGGAACCCACCAGCCACGCCTGCACCCGGTTGTCGGCCACGGAGCCGGTGCTGCACACCACTTCCGGGCAGGACTGGCGCACCAGGTCCGCCACCTCCGGCGGGCCCAGGTACCGCACCATGCCCACGCCTGCGGCAAGCGCGCCACGACAGGCCAGGACGGCGGCCCCCGGGTAGGTTGTGGATCCCGCCACCACACCCAGGACGCCGCGCGAGTATTTGTGGGCGCGGCGGTCGGGCTCCGGCAGGAGTTCAGCGATGTCCTGCGCTTCCAGCCTGCGTACGGACGGGCGGGGAAAGTTGTCCTCGATGCCGATGGGCACCACGTGGACCCGGCCGGCATAGTCCGCACCGGGGTCGGCCAGCAGCCCGCTCTTGGCGGCCCCGAAGGTCACGGTGACGTCGGCCGCCAGGACGGGTTCCACCGCCGCGCCGGTATCGGCGTCCACCCCGCTGGGCAGGTCGCAGGCCACCACGAATCCGTGCCCGGCCTGCCGGCGGGCCCCGGTTATGGCCTTGACGAATGCGGCCGCACTCCCCCGCAGCCCACCCTGGGCTCCCGTTCCCAGGATCGCGTCAATCACGACGTCGGCCCGTGCGGCTTCGGCCGCCAGCTCGCCGGGTGCCGCCCCGTCGATGTCATGGGCGCGTCCGCCAGCGCGCTCAAAGGCAGCCAGAGCCTGCGGGTGGCCCGCACCCGAGGTGAGGACCGCCGTCGTACGCATCCCGCGGGCGGCGAGGAAGGAAGCGGCGTAGAGCCCGTCACCGCCGTTGTTGCCCTTGCCGGCCAGCACTACGAGGCGCGCGCCGTAAATGCGGCGGCCGCGGGTACGGAGTTCGATGATGACGGCGTTGGCCAGCCCGTGGGCGGCGCGCTGCATCAGGACGTCGCCCAGTCCGGCCGCGAGGAGGGGTTCCTCGGCGGCCCGGACCTGCGTTCCGGTGAAGGCGCTGATCATCCGGTCACCTGGGGCCGGGCCGGGGCAGGATCAGCCCTCGGCCAAGACAGTGGCGGTGGCTATCCCGCCGTCGTGGCTGATGGAAAGGTGCCAGCGCTTGACGCCCTTGGCCTCGGCCACGGCCAGCACGGTGCCTTTGACCTGGACGGTGGGCCCGTTGTGGTCCAGGCCGATCCAGCAGTCCTGCCAGTTCATGCCGGCGGGCGCACCCAGGACCTTGGCCACGGCTTCCTTGGCGGCGAACCGGGCGGCCAGGGACCGGATGTTCAGTTCCCGCTCTGCGGGGACGAACAAACGGTCCCGAAGACCCGGTGTGCGCTCCAGCTGCCGGCCGAACCGATCAATGTCAACGACGTCTACCCCAATGCCTACGATCATGGCACTACTCTACGGTGACGCTCTTGGCCAGGTTGCGGGGCTGGTCCACGTCGTAGCCCTTGGCCGCGGCGAGTTCCGCGGCGAAGATCTGCAGCGGGACGGTGGTCAGCAGCGGCATCAGCAGGGTGGGCGTCTCGGGGACGTAGAAGACGTGCTCTGCGTAGGCCTTGACCGCCTCGTCGCCTTCCTCGGCGATGACCAGGGTGCGGGCGCCGCGTGCGCGGACTTCCTGGATGTTGGAGACCACCTTGGCGTGCAGCGAGTCGCGGCCGCGCGGGGACGGGACCACCACGAACACCGGCTGGCCCTCGTCGATCAGGGCGATGGGGCCGTGCTTGAGCTCACCGGCGGCGAAGCCCTCGGCGTGGATGTACGCGATTTCCTTCAGCTTCAGCGCACCCTCAAGCGCCACCGGGTAGCCCACGTGCCGGCCCAGGAACAGCACGGACTTCTCATCCGCCATGCTCCGGGCAAGTTCGCGCAGCGGTCCGGCGTTATCCAGGATTTTCTGGATCTTCGCGGGGATCTTGTTCAGGTCCGCGAGGACGTCCTTGATCTGGCCGGAGAAGATGTTGCCGCGCAGCTGGGCCAGGTACAAGCCCAGCAGGTACGCCGCCGTGATCTGGGCCAGGAACGCCTTGGTGGAGGCCACCGCGATCTCCGGGCCGGCGTGCGTGTACAGCACGGCGTCGGACTCGCGCGGGATGGTGGAACCGTTGGTGTTGCAGATGGAGATGGTCTTGGCGCCCTGTTCCCGGGCGTAGCGGACAGCCATCAGGGTGTCCATGGTCTCGCCCGACTGGCTGATGGACACCACCAGGGTATTTGCGTCCAGGATCGGGTCGCGGTAGCGGAACTCGTGCGCAAGCTCCACCTCGGTGGGGATCCGGCACCAGTTCTCGATGGCGTACTTCGCCACCGTGCCCGCGTAGGCCGCGGTACCGCAGGCCAGCACGATGATCTTGTTCACCTGCTTCAGGCGTTCAACATCGATCCGCAGCTCGTCCAGGGTCAGCTTGCCGTTGATGTCAGACCGGCCCAGCAGGGTCTGCGCCACGGCGTCGGGCTGGTCATGAATTTCCTTCTCCATGAAGGAGGTGAAGCCGCCCTTTTCAGCCGAGGCCGGGTCCCAGTCCACGTGGTATTCCTTGCCCGCTGCCGGGTTGCCGAAAAAGTCCGTGATCTCCACCGTGTCCGCGGTGATGGTGACAATCTGGTCCTGGCCCAGCTCCACCGCCCGGCGGGTGTAGTCAATGAACCCGGACACGTCAGAGCCCAGGAAGTTCTCCCCCTCGCCCAAACCGACCACCAAAGGTGAGTTGCGGCGCGCCGCCACCACCACATCGGGCTGGTCAGCGTGCACCGCCAGAAGGGTGAACGCGCCCTCAAGGCGCTGGCAGGCCAGCTCCATGGCCCGGGTCAGGCCGCCGTCGGACGTGTCCCCGCCCAGCGTGTTCCGGAAAATGTCCGCCAGCAGCGCGGCAGCCACCTCGGTGTCCGTCTCGGAGAGGAACTCCACGCCCTTGTCCAGCAGCTCCAGCTTCAACTCGGCGAAGTTCTCGATGATGCCGTTGTGGATCACGGCGAGCCTGCCGCCGTCGGCCAGGTGCGGATGCGCGTTCCTATCCGTCGGGCCGCCGTGCGTCGCCCACCGGGTGTGGCCGATCCCGGTCACGGTCTCCGGCAGCGGCCGGGCCTCCAGCTCGGCCACCAGGTTGCTCAGCTTCCCGGACTTCTTCCGCGCCTCGATGCTGCCCTTGGACACCACCGCCACCCCGGCGGAGTCGTAGCCCCGGTACTCCAGGCGGCGCAGCCCCTCCAGGACAACATCCAACGCACTGTGACCGGCAATTACACCGTCAACCGGACGGCCCACATATCCCACGATTCCACACATACGCTAAAGACTATCGGCTGGGAGCCGTAGCTTTAAAACGCGAGGCCGAGCCCCGGAGGACTTATATGTTGCAGGCGGCCGGCGCCCGGACGAGTGCCCGCATTTCGCTATGTGCCGGGGGCGGGGCAGAATCACTAGCGTGACTTTGCAACGCAACGAGGCGAATGGAGAGGGTGTCTCCCCGTTCGTGGAGCTGGACCGGCAGACCTGGTCCAGGCTGGCAGCACAGATGGAACAGCCTCTTAACGAAGAGGATATTGTCCGTCTGCGCGGCCTGGGCGATCCCCTGGACATGACAGAGATCCGGGAGGTCTACCTGCCCCTGTCGCGGCTGCTGCACCTGTACGTTGAGGCGGCGGGCCAGCTGCATGCGGCCACCACCACCTTCCTGGGCGAGCAGACCCAGCGCACCCCGTTCGTGATCGGCGTTGCCGGTTCCGTGGCTGTGGGGAAGTCCACCATCGCCCGCGTGCTCCGCGAGATGCTGCGCCGCTGGCCGGGCACCCCCAATGTGGAGCTGATCACCACTGACGGTTTCCTCTATCCCCTGGCTGAGCTTAAGCGCCGCCAGCTGCTGGACCGCAAGGGCTTTCCGGAGTCCTATGACCGGCGCGCGCTCCTCCGATTCGTAAGCGAGATCAAGGGCGGGGCCGAGGAGGTCCGCGCACCCTGGTACTCGCATGTCACGTACGACATTGTTCCGGGCAAGGAAGTGGTGGTCCGCCGGCCGGACGTCCTGATTGTGGAGGGCCTGAACGTGCTGGCCCCCGCGCGGCCCCGGCATGACGGCCGGCAGGGCCTGGCGCTGAGCGACTTCTTTGACTTCTCCATTTATGTGGATGCCAAGACGTCCTACATCGAGGAGTGGTACGTGGACCGGTTCCGGAAACTGCGGAGCACGGCGTTCGCGCAGCCGGAATCCTACTTCCACCGCTACGCCAGCCTGTCCGACGAGGAAGCGGAGACCACCGCCCGGGAGATCTGGAAGCGCATCAACGAGCCCAACCTGGAGGAGAACGTCCTGCCCACCCGCGGCCGGGCGCAGCTGGTGCTCACCAAAGAGGCCGACCACACGGTCCGACGCATGCTGCTGCGGAAGGTGTAGCACAGGTGTGCCACGACTGCTCCGGCTCACCCTTTTCCAGCCGTCGAAGCTTCACGCGTTTCCTGGCGGCAGGCGCCGGACTGACTGTCCTGACGGCCTGCACGCCGGAGGCACCCCCGGCGGCCGCGCCGTCGTCGGCTCCTCCCTTAACGTCCCCCTCCCCCGTTGCTTCCACCGCCTCGGCCACCCCGACGGCGGAGGCCGCCGCGGCGCCTCCCGCAGCTCCTGAAGCCGCCCCTTCGCCGTCGCCCTCCGCCGTGCTGCCGCGGCAGTTCTCCCTGACGGACCCGGCGAGCCCGTGGGTGATCGTCAACAAGCGCCGGCCGCTGGTGCCGGCGGCGTACGCGCCGGCGGACCTGGTGCGCCCCGCCGTCGCGATGACCGCGTCCGGGGAGGCTGCCCTGCTGAACAGCACGACGGCGGCAGCGGCCGAGGCGATGTTCGCGGCGGCCGGGCGGGACGGCGTCTCGATGGTGCTGGCGAGCGGCTACCGGTCGTATGCCACCCAGGTGGCCACATACAACAGCTATGTGGCGGCGCGGGGCCAGGCCGACGCCGACACCGCCAGCGCGCGCCCGGGCTATTCGGAGCACCAGACCGGGTGGGCGTTCGACATTGCCGACGGCAACGGAGCCTGCGGGTTCCAGCCGTGCTTCAGGGACCAGCCCGCGGCGGTGTGGGCGAAGGCGAACGGGCACCGGTTCGGGTTCGTGGTGCGGTACCCGTGGATGTTCCACCCCATCACGGGGTACTACTACGAGCCGTGGCACCTGCGGTACATCGGCGTGGAGGCGGCCACAGACATGGCGGCCCGGGGCATCTTCACGCTGGAGGAGTACTTCGGCGTGGAGGCGGCGCCGGGGTACGCATAGGCCGGAGAAGTCCCTCCGCGCAACTCTTCAGCCCAAGGACAGTGAGGGAGACAAAAAGCCAGCGCTACCGTGCGGTCCGCTCGTCAATGATCTTGTCTATCGCCTCTTCGTCAGGGCACGGCTGGTCGTCGACCGGGCAGTTTCCGTCCCAAGGCACGCCGCTCTTTGCTGTCATGACCTCAACACACATCGTGCAAAAAACCGTAGCCTGCGGTGCGATAGTCATCTCGGGCTCCTCATACCCGCAGAGGGCTTTCCGCCAGACGACGTCACGGCAGCAGACGAAGTGGACCATCTCGTCCGGGTTCTGCTCCAACTTGTGCTTAACTTCCCATGCAGGAGTGCGCCCAACTTCCAGTGTTCCGCCGTCCTCGAGCGCTTGTGCGACCTCTACGTCCTGGTCCGTCATGGTCCCCCAATCTGTGTGCAAGTAACACAGGCCCGCGGTGGCTCGACCACGGGTCGTGATGAATGATGCACTGACCCTATGAAGGCCGTCCCACGGCCAGCAAGGATCTTGATCAAAGCCTGCTGAATAACTTGGGGGCTGGCGGGTGCTCCCTAGACCTCCGGGCTGCCGGAGGACTTCCGGCATGAAATAGCCCAGTCTTATGTTTGGGGAGCCCTTCAGCCCTCCACTACGTTGGTTCTTATGCTGACTGGATTCAAGAATTTCATCATGAAGGGCAATGTGGTTGACCTTGCCGTCGCCGTTGTGATCGGCACCGCGTTCGGTTCGGTGGTAACAGCGCTGGTGAACAAGGTGCTGATGCCCTTTGTCGCTGCGGTGGTTGGGTCGCCGAACTTTGACAGCTTCGCAAAGGTTGACCTCAACGGCAACGCCATCGAGTTCGGCGTCCTGCTGACAGCTATCGTCAACTTCCTGCTGATCTCGGCCGCCATCTATTTCGTGGTGGTCATGCCGATGAACGTGATGATCGAGCGCCGTAACCGGCGGCTGGGGATCGGCCAGGACGTGAAGAAGGAATCGGCGGAGGACCCGCAGATTGCCCTGCTGACCGAGATCCGCGATGCCTTGAAGAGCCGGACCTCCTGACCTGTCCAACAACTGTGGCCCGTCTCCTTTGGGAGGCGGGCCACTTGTTTGTTTATAGTTACTCGCTGACGAGTTCCAGCGCGAGTTCCGTGCGGACCACCTGGGCGAGGTGCTCGGCGATGGACTGTGCGGTGTCCTCGTCACCGGCTTCCACCATGACGCGGACCACCGGCTCTGTGCCGGAGGGGCGGAGCAGGACGCGCCCGGTGTCGCCGAGAGTGGCTTCCGCGGTGGCGACGGCCTGCGCGAGGACCTCGCTGCTGCCCACCCGCGTGCGGTCCACGCCCTTGACGTTGATGAGGACCTGCGGGAGCTTGGTCATCACGGTGGCCAGCTCCTTGAGCGGCTTCTTCGTCAGGGCAACCTGGGCGGCGAGCTGGAGGCCCGTCAGAAGGCCGTCGCCGGTGGTGGCGTAGTCGGAGAAGATGACGTGGCCGGACTGTTCGCCGCCGAGGCTGTAGCCGCCCTCGCGCATGCATTCGAGGACGTAACGGTCCCCCACTGCGGTTTCGCGGAGGCTGATACCTGCCTCGCGCAGCGCGATCTTCAGGCCGAGGTTGCTCATGACGGTGGCTACCAGGACGTCGTCCCTCAGCTTGCCGGAGGCTTTGAGCGCGACCGCGAGGATGGCCATGATCTGGTCGCCGTCCACCTCGTTGCCCTCGTGGTCCACGGCGAGGCAGCGGTCCGCGTCGCCGTCGTGGGCAATGCCGAGATCGGCGCCGTGCTTCACTACGGCTTCCTTGACCGGGCCGAGGTGGGTGGAGCCGACGCCGTCGTTGATGTTCAGGCCGTCCGGTTCAGCGCCGATGACGATGACGTCGGCGCCGGCGTCCTTGAAGACTTGGGGCGAGCAGCCGCTGGCGGCGCCGTGGGCGCAGTCCAGGACCACGGTGAGTCCGTTGAGGTTGTGCGGCAGCGTGCCGAGGAGGTGGACGATGTAGCGGTCTTCGGCGTCGGAGAAGCGCTGGATGCGTCCCACGTCGGCGCCGGTGGGACGGACGGCCTCGTTGGCCATCTGGGCCTCGATGGCGTCTTCCACGTCGTCGGGGAGTTTCTGGCCGCCGCGGGCGAAGAACTTGATGCCGTTGTCCGGCGCGGGGTTGTGCGAGGCGGAGATCATGACGCCGAAGTCGGCGTTGAGGTCCGCCACCAGGTAGGCCGCGGCCGGTGTGGGGAGGACCCCGGCGTCGTAGACGTCCACGCCGGAGCTGGAGAGTCCGGCCTCCACTGCGGCGGCGATGAATTCGCCGCTGGCGCGGGGGTCGCGGGCTACCACGGCGCGGGGCCGGGAGCCGTTGGAGTTGCGGTCGTGGCCGAGCACGACGGCGGCCGCCTGGGCCAGCTGCATGGCCAGCTCTGCTGTCAGCAGGCCGTTGGCCAGCCCCCGGACACCATCAGTTCCAAATAATCTAGACACCGGTCAAGTCTAGAGGATAGGCCAGGGGCGGCAGATAACAGGAGACTGGCAGGCTCGATACGGGTAAGGGAAAAGCTTAGACCAGGTTTACAACCAGCTCCCGGAAGTTGCCGCACGTCGGTCGGGATCCGGTCACCCTACCTTCGCTCCGCGATGCCCGCGGTGATTCATCATCCGTCCAGCCGCGCCGGCGAGGCGCTGGCTGGGCTGTTCGACGAGACGGAAGAAGAGTTCGGCTGCGAGCAGCGAGAGTAGCAACGTCAGCAACGTCATTTGCAGAACGTCGGTGGAGCGCATGGCGAAAGTAATGGCCAAGAGAATAGGTTCATGAACCAGGTAAAGGCTGAAAGACCGCAGGCCGAGCCACCTGATTACTGGCTTGCTTCCTAGAGTAGTTGCAGGCCGCCAAGCGATAAAGGCGAAAATCAAGAACGCTCCCCCGAGTGTAGCCAGTGACATAACGACCGGTAGCTGCGGCCATAGCCAGCGTGAACAGAGCAGTAATACAGAAGCGGTCATCAGAGCTATCCACCCAGTTGTTGGAATTTTCCGGCCCCAGTTTTCTAGATCTTCCCGCCGAGACGCCATCAAGACGCCGATTCCGAACATGGGCATATACACAGGCAGTGGGGAGTAAATGATATTTCCAACTGCGACTAGGAGGAGTAACCCCAGAAAAGCGGGAAACCACAAGCGGCGCGTAGGAGGGACAAGGATGATGTACAGAGGCAAGAGCAGTGAGAAGAGCATTTCGTATCGTAGGGACCAGAGCGGTCCGTTGAGCGCGCCGGCTCCACCAAGGAGAAAAGCGTCGAACATAACATTCGGCGCCTCATCGTGTTCGTTCACCCAGGAACTGAGTCCAGGATCGGACTCCCGCGGAACAACCCAAGTCAGCAAAAGCGCGGCAGCCAAGGATGCCCATACTGGTAGATAGATTCTGATCAGCCGCTTTGGATAGTAGGCCATCCAGCTCGGCCGAGAAGCACGAAAAAATGGCAACGCCAGTACGAACCCAGACAAGATGAAGAAAACATACACTGCCTCCGACCCTGCCCACAGCAAATGCAGCGGCGTAAACGTTGCCCACCAAACCCAGGCATCCATCGGCCCGGTTCCGTCTGTATGCACAGCGTTCGCGAGCTGCGGGGATACGAGACAGCAGTGGGTCAACACCACAACTAACGCAGCAAGTCCGCGAAGGCCGT
This sequence comes from Arthrobacter sp. Y3221159, assembly GCF_059089885.1. Lineage (NCBI taxonomy): Bacteria > Bacillati > Actinomycetota > Actinomycetes > Micrococcales > Micrococcaceae > Arthrobacter > Arthrobacter sp. Y3221159. Next base: position 315,933 of record NZ_JBNHFC010000001.1, on the reverse strand, counting down.
CAAGCGAGCTGTAGCGCGAGGTCTGGTGTGTTGTCTTCGAGTCCCCCATCAGTGAAGAGTATTAGACGAACGGCAGATGTCACCCGAGTAGTGACTACTTGAATGCCAAAACCCTCAAGGAGCAGATCTTTAGCAAGTTCGTGGCTGTCTAACTCCCGTTTCTTGGCGTGGTCGCCAGGTGCGAAAGCCAATGCCGCCGGAGGAGTGCGCCCTACAGCACATACTCGGGTTGGCAGGCCCGGTACCTGCACGTCATCAGAGCGACTCACTCGGACTACTTGGTTTTTTTCGTTGCTACCTGTCTTTACTCAAAAGCCTCGCCACGCCTATTTGGCGGCCCCTACGATCCATGCATGACACCTAGCTATGGGGGCTTGGCGCTCGAAATTGTTGTACCGGTCTTTAACGAAGAAGCGGTACTCGAAAGCAGCATCACAAGGCTCGCCGAATATCTGACGCACGAAATGCCGTCGACGTGGAAAATCACCATCGCCGATAATGCAAGCACCGACCGGACTTCGGTGATTGCCGCTCGACTCAGCGAGCACATGCCCAACGTCGATTACCGGCGCCTTGAAGTTAAAGGGCGCGGACTCGCACTGAGAGATGCCTGGAGCGCTTCGGAGGCCAAAGTCCTCGCCTACCTGGACGTTGATTTGTCCACCGATCTTGCAGCGCTTCCACCGCTGGTTGCACCTCTACTTTCAGGCCACTCCGATATTTCCATCGGCACGCGGCTGGGCCAAAGTTCGCGAGTAAGCCGGGGACCCAAGCGGGAGTTTATTTCGCGCTCCTACAACTTTCTGCTTCGCCGAACAATGCAGGTTCGCTTTTCTGATGCTCAATGCGGCTTCAAGGCGATTCGTGCAGAGGTTGCCAAGCGCCTGCTACCGCATGTGGAGGATAACGGTTGGTTCTTTGATACTGAGCTGCTGATTATTGCCGAGCGTTCCGGACTTCGCATCCACGAAATCCCGGTTGACTGGGTGGATGATCCTGACAGCCGGGTGGACATAAAGCAGACCGCTCTTGACGACCTTCGCGGGATGGCGCGTGTAGCGGGATCCTTGGTGAAGGGCGTTATTCCAGTGCAGGTGATCTATGCCGAGCTTGGACGCCGGCCAATCGTGCCAATAGGCCGGCCGAGCTTCTTTGGTCAAGTCCTCCGCTTCGGTGTTGTGGGAGCTGTGTCAACGCTCGCCTTCGCGTTGCTGTACCTCGTCCTGCAGGGCCCCTTTGGCGCCCAAGAAGCAAACTTCCTCGCACTTCTTCTCACCGCGGTGGGCAATACGGCTGCCAATCGCCGCTTTACTTTTGGAATCAGCGGGCCCGAAAAGCTGTTCACACAGCAGGTTCAGGGATTGATCGTCTTCTTGCTGGCATGGAGCATAACTTCCTCCTCCCTACTGGCCCTGCACGCGGCCCAGCCTGATGCCGCACCAAATTTGGAACTCCTCACTCTTACGGCCGCGAATATCTTTGCCACGCTTATGCGGTTCGTGCTCCTCCGGCTTTGGGTGTTCCGGGTACGGCGCAGCGGGCGACGAGCGGCCGTTGTAGCAAAGAATGCGTTGGAACCGGCCGGGGGTGCACTATGAGCAGGCTGCTAGATAAAGTAGGCGCCAGCTCGGGACGATGGCCCAGCAATACAATCAACGAAGGGACGCTCCAGGGGGCACCAAGAAAAAAGGGGAGTTCTCGCGGCAAGCCATGGAGCCGCTTTTTCGTTACACTCCTGCGGGGACCAGCGCAGGACGAGCGGTGGGAACGGCCCGCGTTGCTCATCCTCCTAGGGTTAACCCTTGGGCTCTACCTATGGAGACTGGATAGTAATGGATGGGCCAATCCCTACTATGCTGCTGCGGCCCAGGCTGGCTCCCAAGACTGGAAGGCCTTCTTTTTTGGGTCTTTCGAGTGGGGCAACCTCATAACGGTGGACAAGACCCCACTAAGTATTTGGGTGATGTCCCTTTCTGTTCGAATATTTGGGCTGAGCAGTTGGAGCATTTTGGTTCCTCAGTCGCTCATGGGAGTGTCCACCAGCTACTTAATCTACCGAATCGTTCGACATGCCTTTGGTCCGCGCACCGCGCTTTTTGCCGCGGCTGTGTATGCCACAACTCCTGTCGTGCTCCTAATGTCGAGATTCAATAATCCAGAGCCTTTAATGGGGCTTCTGATGGTTGTTTCCGTGTACCTGACGCTGAAAGCAATGGAGTCCGGCCGCCTTAGGACCTTCGCGTCAGCCGGGTTCGTGCTGGGTTTGGGCTTCATGGCCAAACAGATCCAGGCCTTCCTGGTGATCCCGGCGCTGCTCGCGGCGGTTCTCCTCTTCAGCCAGGGCCGTCTCTCACAACGGATACGCCAGCTTATTGTTTCTTGCGGGGTTCTCCTGGCAACTGCCTGCGCATGGTTGGCCATCGTGGATCTCACTCCTGCTTCCGAGCGTCCTTACATCGGGGGTTCGGTGACCAATAGTGCAGTCGAACTGACCATGGACTACAACGGGTTAGCCCGCTTCATGCATATTCCAATGAATGCAGAAGGCGGGCGGGCCTCAGCAATGGATGACGTCAAACCCTATAACGGCGGTTTTACCCGCATATTCAACGGCAACTTCGCCCCAGAAATTGCATGGCTGCTGTTTGCCAGTATGGTTTGTTGCGCCATTTTGTTCACGCTGAAGCGCCCGTTGAACATGTCGCTAAGGCAGCGGAATTTGCTTGTGGTTGCCAGTGTTTGGTTCGCGACCACACTACTTGTGCTTTGCTACATGGGCACGATGATTCACACGTACTACACCTATTCACTGGGGGCACCATTGGCGATGGTTCTCGCTCTGGGACTGTCCTGCCTGTGGCGCCTCCGGCAGCGGGTTGTTCTCCGGGTTTTAGGGACTGTCTTGGTGGGAGCATCCGCCTACATGGCCGTTAGAGTCATGCAATATGGTGAGGCATGGCCAGTGTGGATGCCCTTTCTAGTAGGCGGCCTAGGGGTGGCGGCTGCGGCCATTTGGTTCATTGCGTCAACCAGAGGAAACATGCCCATGGTTACAGCGGCTGTACTAGCGGCAAGTTTCTTAGTTGCGCCTGTTGGCGCAAACCTTTTTACGATCACAACGCCGCAGATGGGCACCAACCCACAATCAGGGCCCATTGGAAGTGACCCAATGTCAATGTCAAGACTCATGATCGCAGTAAAAGCGGGCCACCCTTCCTGGGCACAACAGACGGCGCTGGGCGCGCGCACTTCGCCCCAAGTTGTCGCACTTTTAAAGAACGAAACGTCAGAACAAACTTGGGCTGCCGCAACCTACTCGGCGCAAAATGCCGCCCTATATCAGCTGGAGTCTGGGCGACCAGTCATTCCGCTCGGGGGGTGGCTAGGAACAGACCCTGCACCGAGCCTAACGCAGTTTCAAAACCTCGTGGCTGAGCGTCGGGTAGGGTACTTCATTTGGCAGCAGGATCTGCTTGATCGCGGGGAGCTTAGTTCGGAGACAGTAGCAATCTCTGACTGGGTCCGGGACAACTTCCGAGGGCAGGTGCTTGAAGATGTCCGAATCTACGATCTCCGCGGATGAAATCAGGAAGCCTGGTTCGCCAGTGCCACAGCCTTGCAGCCGCGTGAATCCCAGTTCCATTCTTACGACCCTGCGGTCAGGGCCCTCTAATGGCACGAGGTGGGAGCGGCTGGCGTTACTGAGCATCCTGGCGGCAAACACCTTGCTCTACACCTGGAATTTAGGCGCCAACGGTTGGGCAAACCATTATTACAGTGCCGCGCTCCAAGCGGGGACGATGGATGCCAAAGCCTTTTTCTTTGGGTCCTCCGACTGGGGTAATACAATTACGGTGGATAAGCCACCACTTAGCCTCTGGGTAATGGGCCTTTCTCTTCGGCTGTTCGGCTTCAATCCCACAGCCATGTTGCTTCCGCAGGTACTTATGGGGGTGGGAACTACCCTGCTGATCTACTTGATCCTCCGGAAGTGCGTTTCCGGTGTCGCTGCCCTCTCAGGAGCAGTCGTATTCTTCACGACACCCATAGTTACACTCATGTCACGCTACAACAATCCCGATCCTCTCATGTTGCTACTGATGGTTTCAGCAGTCTGGTTCACGCTCCACACAATCGAGACCGGGCGCGGGCGTTTCTTTCTAGTCGCCGGTGCGTCTTTGGGCCTAGCCTTCATGACGAAGCAGCTTCAGGGGCTGATAAGCATCCCTGCTCTTGGAATAACTTACCTGCTGTTCAGCCCCCAGCAATGGTCCAAGCGGCTGGCCACCGCAGCCGGGGCGGCAGTTGCCCTCGTAGTGACGGGCAGCTTGTGGATGATCGTTGTGGACATGATTCCAGAAAAGGAGCGCCCGTATGTGGGCGGATCAACCTCCAACAGTGTTATGGAGCTAACCTTCGCCTATAACGGTCTGGATCGGCTCGCACGCGGCGGCAGCTTGCCCGAAGCAATGCAGGCACCGAGCGAATATCGCAGGGTCGCAACTGATGCAGGCATATTCAGGCTCCTTAATGCAAACTACAATCAGGAAAGCTCCTGGCTACTTTTCGCTGCTCTCGTTGCTGTGCTCATGCTGGCTCTGTATTGGAAAGCGCTTCCTGATTCTACGCTTCTTCGTCCCCTAGCACTCATCTCGGGCATCTGGCTGCTGACAACTTTCTTATTGCTTAGTTTCATGGGTAACCAAATCCACACCTATTACACAGCAGCATTGGGACCCCCAGTTGCATTAGTTCTCGGAATCACGCTCCATACCATCTTCAGTAATCAACACAGATCACTATTCCGTGTTACCGGGGCAGTAGTTGCAATGGTCGGACTAGTTTCTTCATGGTTGATACTGAGTAGCACTAGCGGGTGGCCGGAATGGCTGGCCTGGGCGATCGTTTCCGCAGGGATTATCGCCATCTCAGCGCTGGTTGTCAGGCCACCCAACATGCAAGTCGCCATTGCTGCCGCGTCGCTTCTTGCCGTGTCGCTGTTGTGCGCACCTGTAATTACTTCCGTCCGCAACGTCTCGGTTGCCTTCAACGGCTCCAACCCAGTTTCCGGTGTGTTGTCTAAGAACCAAGCTAGCATCAGTCATCTCCTCAAATCGCTGTACAACAACGAACCCGCTTGGGGGCATGACATCGTGTTTGGGCGCGTTCCAGACGCCGAAATGATAGTGGTGTTAGCCAGCTCAAAAGGTTGCGTTTGGGCCGCTGCTACATACGCCAGCCAAAGTGCGGCCCGTATGCAACTGGAATCCGGTCGTCCTGTTATGCCTGTCGGAGGTTTCGCTGGGAATGACCCCTCTCCGACCCTTGACGAATTCAAGAATAGGGTGGCGGCAGGAGAGATTTGTTTCTTTGTCCAGCAGGAAGCATTTGTTGAGGTCCAGGAAGCCGAATCAACATCGGCTACGATATCTAGGTGGGTCGAGAATAACTTTGACTCTGAAAAGCTAGGAAGCACTACGGTGTACCACCTCCGCAAGCGCTAGCGAAAGGCCACGAGTAGGACGGTAGGATTCACGATCCTAATTAGGGCAAGCGGCGTGCGGTCCTCGCTCATAGCCCTTCGTGAGATTGCACTGTGTCCGCCGACAGGAACAATAATCTGAGTCCTTGGGCATAGCCTTCGAACAACTGGTTACTACTGAAGGGCAGAATCTCCGAATCCTTCTAGAACAGAAATCTTAAATCACTTTGATTGGGGGTTTGGCTATGTCAGCCGATGTGGTGGAAGGTCCTGTCCAGTCCAGTAAGGCTGCCGAATTTCCAAGCTCCTTGGAAAAGGGGTTTCTGTTCCTTGTGGTCCTGTCATGGCTGGCGGTGCTTCCAGTCCTCATACCCAATCTGAGAGAAGACAGAGGAATTTTCGTTTCTGTTGCCGAGCGACTGCTCGCAGGAGACACCCTCTATCTGGATGTTTGGGACAACAAAGACCCCCTCTTCTTCTACACCATCGCTCTTGGACGACTTATATCGCCCTATTCCGATATCATTCTGGAACTTTCGTGGCTTCTGGCAGCGGCTGCCGCTACCAGGATGATTGCTAGTTGGCGCGGCTGCAACGATAAGGTAGCCGTCTTCTCCGGATTTGTCCTCACACCAATCGTCCTTACCGGTGGGATGTACATAGCAGGAATGACACATCTGCCCGGCATTGCAGTTGCGCTTATGGCTACTGCGCTTGCCCTCCGCTCCCAATACACAGTAGCCGGGTCGCTGTTGGCCATCGTGGCCTTTCTGAAAGTTGTCATGTTACCTGTCGCCTTCGCGATGGTGATCATAGTGATGTCGATGCGCCGCCAGTGGACCGCCCTGGCTCGTGTTGCGGTTGGGTTCACGGTTGCAGCCGGCCTCGTGGTGCTGATTCTGCACCTACGGGGAGAGTTGATCCCTTACTTGCGCTCTCTAGTCCTCAACATCTCCTACTCCCAAGCAACACAGAATGTCAGTGGACTGCATCCGACGATGGAGCACCTTCTGCGGGTGGTTTCCTTGCCATTCCTTCTGACACTCGCAACGTTGTGTGCTGGCCTTGTCCTAATGCTCAGAGCCAAGCGGAGGGCGGCGAGCTCTACTGCTGACAGGGCGGCGGAAAGGACACTCTTCGTGTGTCAACTGATGGCCCTCGGTGCAGGACTTGCCGTTTTAGCGGCCACGGGGATGTGGGATCATCATGGTCAGGTTATATACACCGCCGCCGTCCTGCTGGCTGTCGACCTGGCTGCGTACCTGCAAGAGTCATTTGTTGACAAGCCAGGTGTCATGGCCTTGGGCGCCCTTTGCTTCGCGTTGCTTCTCTCCGGGACTGCCGGTCCGGAGAGGTATTACGAGTCCGTAAGGACAATGGGACAGTCTGTTGCAGCCCTGAGTGAACTCTCCTCGGAGGCCCGGTCAGTCTTGTCGATAGCACCAAAGGGTGATTACGCGAGGGTGGGCCTGAACTATGATGACGGACACGCTTATGGATTGAGTAAGTGGAATCTGCTGTGCCCGAGGTTCCATCAGTACCCATTTGATTCCCGGGAACATCTTCAAGAGAATGCTGAGTGCGTGGCCGGGGCAGATGTCATCATCATGGACGCTTCGGCCGCACCGGTTCCAGGACGGGAAAAATGGAATGAATACTTGGAAGGGATAAACACCCTCCTGGAGGCGGAGTACCTGTGCAGTCAAGAGAAGGAAAGAGTGTGCAAGCGCCGATGAACCCGTTGCGGTGGCCAAATGGTTGGTAAAGCGTCTGCCGTGCGTCTCTGCCATCCAAGGCGTGGCAACCGGTGTCGCATAATACCCGAACGATAACTCCCGTTATGCTTCTGGCTCGTACCGATTCGCGTGTCTTCCGCGTGGTTCGTCTTGCACAGGGATTCGCCTCGGGTTTCTTGCCAAACCGGAGGACGACGCAGATTCCATAGGTAGGCTTTCTTGTTCAATGGACTCACCTCCAGGCAGCTGCCCTACCGGGCGTACACGCAGAAGCCCGCCCCGCCAATGGCGGGACGGGCTTCTGTGCAAGCGGGATTAGCGCTTGGAGTACTGCTGGGCCTTACGGGCCTTCTTGAGACCCGCCTTCTTACGCTCGATGACACGAGCGTCGCGGGACAGGTAACCGGCCTTCTTCAGCGTGGCGCGGTTGTTCTCGACGTCGATCTCGTTCAGCGAACGGGCGATGCCAAGGCGCAGGGCGCCGGCCTGGCCGGAGATGCCGCCGCCGTGGATGCGGGCGATGACGTCGTAGGCGCCTTCGAGATCGAGGATCTTGAAGGGCTCGTTAACATCCTGCTGGTGCAGCTTGTTCGGGAAGTAGTTCGCCAGTTCCCGGCCGTTGATGGTCCACTTGCCGGTGCCGGGCACAACGCGAACGCGTGCAACGGCTTCCTTGCGGCGGCCAACAGCTGCGCCGGCAACGGTCAGGGCCGGGCGCTCCTTCTTGGGAGCAGCTTCGGCAGCTGAGCTCTCAGAGGTGTAGCTGGTCAGGTTTTCCTCGGCCTCAACGGCCTCGGTGGTCAGTTCTTCGTTCTGAGCCACGATTCTCCTTGTATTAAGTAAGTTGTTTGGTGGCCAGGACTACTGGGCGACCTGGGTGATTTCGAAAGTCTTGGGCTGCTGGGCGGCGTGCGGGTGCTCAGCACCGCGGTACACCTTCAGCTTGCCGAGCTGCTGGGCAGCCAGGGAGTTCTTGGGGAGCATGCCCTTGATGGCCTTCTCCACGGCGCGGACAGGGTTGGATTCCAGCAGTTCCGCGTAGTTGACGGAGGTCAGGCCGCCCGGGTAGCCGGAGTGGCGGTATGCGCGCTTCTGCTCCAGCTTGGCGCCGGTAAGGGCAACCTTCTCAGCGTTGATGATGATGACGAAGTCGCCCATGTCCATGTGGGATGCATAGGTGGCCTTGTGCTTGCCGCGCAGCAGGATTGCGGTCTGGCTTGCAAGACGACCAAGGACAACGTCTGTGGCGTCAATGACGTGCCACTGGCGGTTGATATCGCCGGGCTTCGGGGTGTACGTACGCACGGTGTTTGCCTCGTTCTTGTTCTGGCGTTCTTGTTTAGGTGTCACTAGCTCGTGCACCTACTGTCTGCGCGCTACCGGAACAGAGGTGAGGGCTCTATGTAACCAGTCATCCTGTGGTTCCGAATGTGACCGTTGAGTAGTCATCCTGCAACCGGATTCTCAAGCGGGCACGCACCATCGGAATAGGACACGCACAACGACTACCAAGATTAGCGCGTCAGGGGGTTCAGGGTCAAAATGGGGTAGCCGGACGGGACACTAGGTCCGCCGGCCTGACCAACGCAGGGGGTCGCGGTGTTTGCAATAGGTAGCCAGGGTTCGGTTGAGTGGCTCCTTGTCCTTGGCGCTGCAATCCTGGGCATGGTCCTCTCCCCCCTTGCTGAGGTCCTCATCGCCCGGTGCCTGCCAAGGCTGGGCGGACTGCCCGCCTTTCCCGTTCGCATTACGACGGCAGCGTTCACCGGGGTCGCGTGCGCCGCCTTTGTTTTGAGGTTTGGGATTTCTTTCGGACTGCCGGCTTTCCTATTCCTTGCCGTTATGGGCGTGCAGCTCGCCAGGATTGACGTCGCTCACCATTTGCTGCCTAACCCGCTCGTATTAATGCTGCTTGCGGGTGCCCTAATTCTGCTTCTAGTCCCCGCTTTGTTTGATCAGCAGGGGAATGCTCTCCTGCGGGCACTGTTCGGCGCCGTCATTTTGTTCGCCGCATACCTGATCCTGGGACTAATTTCGCCGGGTGGCATCGGAATGGGTGACGTAAAACTGGCAGGGCCTGTCGGCCTATACCTCGGGTACCTAGGCTGGACCCAGCTGCTCTATGGCGGCCTCCTCGGGTTTATTGTGAACGGCCTAGTTACAGTCGCCGTACTCAGTCGAAAAGGCCGGGATAGAGCCACAGAAATCGCTCATGGACCTTCAATGCTTGGTGCCCTTGCAGCTGCCAGCCTCTTCTTTCTGTAGCAAACGCTCGACAACCTTACAAGTCTTCTTCTAAGTCGCTGCCACATGATCCAAGTAGTGGCTGCATGTACTCACATCGCTTTCTGAGTACTGGCTTCATCTTTCGAGTACGTACTTTTGACCGACGTAGAAAAAGTCGAGTACCACTACGCATTGTTGCCCACATCCGCCAAATGACAATCTTTTCTTAGCGAAGTCCAGCCGCTAAGGAATTATGGGGGCAGCTGGAAATTCGTTGAAATCAAACAAATCCATTTCACCGAATTAAGGAAATACAATGACTTCTCTTATGGTCTCAATGACTGCTTTCATCGCCGGCGTCAAGGATCGCTTCTCTTCTGAAAAGGGCGCCACCGCGACGGAATACTCGCTTCTGGTCGGCCTTATCGCTCTCGTTCTCGTGGCCGGCGTCGGCTTCTTCGGCGGCGAGCTCAACGAGTGGTTCAGCACTCTGGGCACCACCGTCAGCGGCTGGTAACCCAACAAACACTCACGGTGTGCCGCGCTATATCGCGCGGCACACCGTACTCATTCCGGCTGACTTAGTCCAGGGGGATTAGTTGAAACGCAGCCACATAAGTTCGTCCGACTGTGAAGCTGGTGCTGTCGCCGTTGAGTTCGCTCTTATCGCTCCCGTGCTTCTCGCATTGATCATAGCCGTCGTTGAATTCGCAAACGCCTACAACATTCAGGTTTCCGTCACCCAAGCTTCCCGCGAAGCCGCCCGAACTATGGCCATTACCAAGGACGCGACGAAGGCCACAGCTGCCGGCAAGGCAGGCGCCCCATCGATCAACACGGCCCTGCTGTCCTTCGACTACTCAGCCGCCGCATGCCCGGCAACCACACCGACACCGAATGCGGTAGTGACCGTAACCTACTCCGGAACCTCGCTGACTGGGTTCTTCGGATCCACACTCAATCTGACCGGCAAAGGAGCGATGCAATGCGGCGGTTAGGGACAAGGAAAAAATCCGGTTTTTCAAATGAAGAGGGCGCCGCCGGAGTAACCGTTGCCGTCATGATGGTTGTGCTCATTGGAGTAGGCGCCGTCGCGGTCGATGTGGGCCAAATTTATGTCGAGCGTGCGCAGCTGCAAAACGGAGCCGATGCCGGAGCCCTGGCGGTAGCAGAAAGTTGCGACCCCGGACCTTGCGCGACTTCACTAGCTGGCCCACTGGCGAATGCCAATTCCAATGATGGTGCCAGTGATGCGGCCGTTGATCTCAGCGTTACCGGGCAAGTGACCGTAACTACTTCCACGAAAAACGGGTCCTCGAGTTTCCTTGCAAAGATGTTTGCAAGCGCTCTCAACGCGGGGCCGGTCACGGTCGGAGCAACGTCTACGGCTGCGTGGGGCTCTCCGGGGTCGGGTCCAGCCACGCTGCCTCTCACCTTCGCACCGTGTCAATTTGACGTTGATGGGGCTGTCCACACCATCCTGACCCATGGCAGCGAAACCTGCGTTAGTGACAGCCCCTCTGGGGCAGCAATCCCTGGGGGTTTCGAATGGCTTATTCCAGATACCGGTGCATGCCAGGCCACGGTACATCCTGATGACACGACAACGGCTGGAGTAGTAGATCCATACGCCACTTCGAAAACGGGCTTGAGTCTCCCAACTGAATGCAAGGACCTCCTGCCTACCTACCTGAACAAGGTAATTCTGTTTCCTGTCTTCTCATCCGTCACAGGAACGGGTGCCAACGCCAAGTACTACATCAAGGGCTACGCGGCGTTCATGCTCTTGGGCTACAGCTTCCCGGGCTCCACGGGCGGCGATCAGACCGGCCTAGGGGGAACGAATCGAGGCATTCGGGGTCGCTTCGTCAGCTGGGTCGCCGACCCATCGGTATATGCAGGCGGCGGCTATTCCGGCGGCGGCGCCGAACTGCCTCCACATCTCGTGAAGTAGAAATCCACTAAGGGGAAAACATGAAAGCACGCCTACTGGGAGGCATTGCCGCATTGGTTGTCGCAATCATCGGCACAGTCCTTCTGTTCAATTATGTGCAAGGGGCAGACCGCCGCGCCCTTGCCAACACAGAAACTGAAGACATCCTTGTGGTGAAGCAGAAGATTGCCGCGGGGACGCCATCTAGCCAACTTGGCCAGTACCTCACGACAAAGACGGTTCCGCGAACTGCGGTGGCCGATGGAGTCGTGGACGACCTCGGCTCGGTGGGTTCGAAAGTGACATCGGTAGCGCTGGAGCCCGGGGAGCAACTGCTGTCAAGCCGTTTGGTAGACGCGAACGCATTCCTGGGACCGGCCAGGGTGGAAGTTCCAGAGGGTCTCCAGGAAATAACCGTCCGCCTTAGCATCGATCGGGTTGTTGGCGGAAAAATTCAGGCCGGAGATACGGTAGGCGTATTTATTTCACTTGGTGATGCCGGCGGTACAGAAGCCGGAGGCGGAAACGCTACACAGCTGACCTTCCACAAGGTTTTGGTGACGGCGGTACAGTTCAGTTCCGGCCAGGCCGCACAGACCCAGGGCGAGGCGACTCAAGCCAGCTCGCAGGGCGCGCTCAATGCAGAGAGCTCGGAGAAGCAGGCGTCGAGCGACTCCTACCTGATCACATTCGCCAGAAACGCCGTTGATGCTGAAAAGCTGGTGTATGCCGCCGAGTTTGGAAAGATCTACCTTTCCAAGGAGCCGGCTGACGCCACGGAGGGCACCAACGGAGTCGTCAACCAGACAAGGGTATTCCGATGAGCCGCTTCATTCTGATTTCTCCGTCGGTGGATTATGAGCGTAAAGTTCGGGCTTCCGTAGCACCACTTAGTGGGTCTCTACAGTTCTTCCAGGCTGCCTACTTGCCTGACAGTCCGGAGGACATTCTTCGCCAGCAAGTTGGCGAGCCACCCGAGGTCCTGATCCTCGGGCCCGGCCTTCCCCAGGACGAGTCGCTCAAATTCGCGGCAGTCATGGACCTCCAGTACCCGGAGATCAGCATTGTCCTCGCCGCTGACGACGACGGGGAACTGGCGCTGAATGCTATGCGGTCCGGCATCAGGGATCTCATTCCTCCTTCTGCCGATATGGATCAGGTGCGCGCGTTGGTAGAACGAGCTAGCCTTGCCGCGGCTGGCCGACGACGTGGATTGGCCCCCAGCACCGCCGAACGCCCTACTGCCGATGGAGGGCGCGTGGTTGCCGTCATGTCCCCCAAAGGCGGAGTGGGCAAGACGACAGTTGCTAGCAACCTGGCCATCGGCTTGGGCCAAATTGCTCCGATGAGCGTCGTGGTCGTAGACCTCGACCTTCAATTTGGGGACATCGCCAGCGGGTTGCTGCTTGAACCAGAGTTCACGATCACAGAGGCCGTGGTTGGAGCTGCGAGTCAGGATGCAATGGTCCTTAAAACGTACCTGTCCATGCATGCGGGAAACATCTACGTCCTGTGCGCTCCCCGCAATCCAATCGACATGGACAGGATCTCGGGGGAACACATTAGTCACTTGCTGCGCCAATTGCGCGCAGAGTTTCAGTACGTGGTGGTAGATACGGCGCCAGGGCTTGGCGAGCATGTGCTGGCCACCCTGGAACAAGCCACGGATGCAGTATGGGTTTGCGGTATGGATGTTCCCAGCATCCGTGGATTACGAACAGGGTTTCAGATTCTCTCAGAGCTCGATCTGCTCCCGGATAACAGGCACGTAGTACTCAACATGGCTGATAGAAGGACCGGCCTCTCAGTCCAGGACGTCGAGGCCACCATAGGCGCTCCAGTGGACGTCGTCCTACCACGGTCCCGTGCCGTCCCCTTCTCAACAAACAAGGGGGTCCCCTTGCTTCAGGACGGAAGCCGGGACGCAGCAGCAAAGGGCCTCAGACAGTTGGTTGAACGCTTCAAACCGAATTGGGAAGCCCCTCGCAAGAAGCTTCACAGAAGGGCGGTAGTACAGTGACTCTCTCACACAGATTTGCAAAGTTGCGGGGCGACGAAACTGCTGGCTCCGATCTGCCCGGCCCGGCTACCCCGCAGCCGCTTGCGTCTACCTTGGGTGCCATACAGCAAGCACACGCGGCAGAACACTCCCAGGCGCCCGTACAGGTGGAGGTGACCGCAGGCATCGCAAGCGAAGCTCTTGCCGGCCTCAAAGAGCGGGCCAGTCAGGCTCTCTACGATCGACTCGGTTCCCGGATTACTGATTCATCCTTGGAAGAGACGGAACTCCACCAATTCGTCAAGGATGAGTTGAAAGCGGTTGTGGATGAGGAACAGGTTCCCTTGTCGCAAGGAGAACGTCAGCGTCTCACACGGGAAATCATCGACGACGTGCTGGGCCACGGCCCAATGCAGCGGTACCTAGATGATCAATCGGTCACTGAGATCATGGTGAACCGCGCCGACCAGATATACGTGGAGAGGAACGGTCATCTGTTCCTTACCGACACAAAGTTCAGCAGCGAGGAAGCACTGCGCCGAGTGATCGAAAGGATCGTGACGCGGATCGGACGTCGCATTGACGAGTCCTCACCGCTGGTGGACGCCCGTCTCCCCGACGGCTCGCGCGTCAACGCGATCATCCCCCCTCTCGCCGTCAACGGAGCCTCGCTGACAATCCGCAAGTTCGGGCGTGAAGCACTCACCGTTCAAAAGCTCATCAGTTTCGGAAGCCTGTCCCCCGAGATGGCGGAGCTCCTGCAGGCGTGCGTGCATGCGCGAATGAATATCATCGTCTCCGGCGGTACCGGAACGGGCAAGACGACGATGTTGAACGTGTTGTCGTCCTTCATTCCTGTTACAGACCGCATTGTGACTATAGAGGACGCTGTTGAGCTGCAACTCCAACAGGATCACGTGGTGCGTCTGGAGAGCCGGCCCGCCAATATTGAAGGCAAGGGCGAAGTCTCAATCCGCGACCTGGTCCGAAACTCGCTGCGAATGCGTCCCGATCGGATCGTTGTTGGTGAAGTCCGTGGTGGCGAGTCGCTGGACATGCTGCAGGCCATGAACACCGGTCATGACGGATCCATCTCGACGGTGCACGCTAACTCCCCGCGCGACGCAGTCGCGCGCTTGGAGACGCTGGTCCTCATGGCAGGTATGGACCTTCCACTTAGGGCCATCCGGGAACAGATTGCATCGGCCGTGAATCTCATTGTGCACATTTCACGGCTTCGCGATGGAACGCGTCGAGTGACACACATTACCGAAGTTCAGGGCATGGAGGGAGACATCGTCACGCTCCAGGACGCTTTCGTCTTCGACTACTCAGCAGGTATTGATGCCAATGGCCGCTTCCTCGGCAAGCCGATTCCCACCGGCGTGCGACCCCGGTTCACGGACCGGTTCGAAGAACTCGGAATTCGAATCTCGCCCTCTGTATTCGGTGCGCAACCGGTCAGGGGCCGGTGATGGAGACGGCCGAAGCCCCGATCACAATGATGATCGCGGGCGTGGCACTTATATTCGCCGCGATCGTTGTCCTGTTCGTTGTCGTCCTGAAACCCCGGCATAGAATCCCGCTTTCGCGGCGGCGGCCTGACATCGTTGCAGCAACGTCCAGATTGACCGTACTGACCGATACGGCGGTGGGAGCAATAAACAAACAGTTGAAGGGAAGGAAGGACTTCCTTGTCAGCCGGGAAAAACTCGAACGGGCAGGCCTCAAAACCCAACCCGCCGATTTCCTGCTAATGATGGGTGCAGGCGCCCTCGCAGGCAGCGTCTTCGGATTCCTCCTAGGGGGCCTGTTTTTCGCAGTCCTAATGTTTGCCCTAGTTCCAGCGGGGATGATGGCTTATCTTTCCGTGCTTACCTCACGGCGTAGAAGCAAGTTCGATGAGCAACTGCCGGACACGCTCCA
This sequence comes from Arthrobacter sp. Y3221159, assembly GCF_059089885.1. Taxonomy (NCBI): domain Bacteria; kingdom Bacillati; phylum Actinomycetota; class Actinomycetes; order Micrococcales; family Micrococcaceae; genus Arthrobacter; species Arthrobacter sp. Y3221159. The sequence goes on along the minus strand of NZ_JBNHFC010000001.1, from coordinate 300,631 downwards.
AATGCTGACAGGAAGCATGCGGGCGGGGCATTCGCTTCTACGAGCGGTCGATGCGTCCGCCCGTGAAACGGAAGCACCTATGTCCGAGGAATTGAACAGGATTGTCAACGAAACCAGGATTGGACGAGACCTCGGGGAGTCCATGATGGACGTCTCGGCAAGGACCGGCAGCGAAGACTTTGCCTGGATTTCCCAAGCTATTGAGATACACAGGGAAGTGGGCGGAGACCTTGCGGAGGTGCTCGACCATGTGGGCGAGACTATCCGCGATCGAAACCAGATCCGGCGCCAAGTGAAGGCTCTTAGCGCTGAGGGAAAAATGTCCGCGGCGGTTCTTATGGGCCTCCCGGTGGTGCTCTTCTTCGCTTTGATTTTGATCAATGCCCAGTATGCGAAGACTTTTACCAGTACCCTCCCAGGATTCCTGATGCTTGGATCTGCCACTGTAATGCTCACCGCCGGCGGCCTCTGGCTTAGCCGCCTCATCAAACCGAAGTACTAGGAGGGTCGATATGTCACCAATGGCACTGGGAGCGATTCTGGCCATCGTCTTGCCCCTCACGTACCTGGTTTGGTCGGTTGCGGCCACTGATAGGGTTGCCGTGCGGAACATCCAAGCCAACCTGGGACAGCGCGCCAGGAACACCGCCCCGCAGAACCTCTCGGCAGAGTTCAGCGCCATCGCCCGCAAGATCACGCCGGTAGGCTATGTTGCCTGGCTCGACAAGCAGATCGCTGCTGTAGGGCGGCCAAAGGAGTGGCCCCTGGAGCGCCTACTGATCGTCAAGCCCATGGTTGCGCTTGGCGTAGGCATCCTGGGCCTGTTCAACGTCCTCGCGTCCCCGGAACCCGCCCGCTTTGCCATTCTTATCGCGGCACTCGGGCTGGGTTACTTCGCACCCGACCTGCTCGTGCGAACCAACGCAGAAAAGCGGAGGGCTAAAATTCGTCAAGAGCTGCCAAACACCCTGGACCAGATGCTCATCTCCGTGCAGGCCGGCCTGGGGTTCGAGGCCGCGATGGCCCGTACTGCCCAGAATGGCAGCGGGCCGCTGGCGGAGGAAATGACTCGGACCCTGCAGGACATGCAAGTGGGGCGTTCGCGCAAGGAGGCCTACTTGGCCATGTCCGATCGTGTGGACGTCCCCGACCTGCGTTCATTCATCCGAGCCATTGTCCAGGCAGACGCTTACGGTATCGCCATCGCAAAGGTGTTGAAGGTTCAGGCGCACGAAATGCGGCTGAAGCGCCGCCAGCGCGCGGAAGAACATGCCATGAAGATTCCGGTAAAAATCCTCTTCCCGCTGATCTTCTTCATCTTTCCGACCCTCTTCATCATCCTGCTGGGGCCGGCAGTCATGAACATCGTCGCCGCCTTCTCCTAGGAGGAATGATGAACTATCTGCATCGTGTGTTGCTGAGAACAAGAGCCCTGTCGTGTCGCATCCTCTATGAACAGCGGGGCGCAACGGCGACCGAGTACAGCATTCTTGCCGGATTTATTGCTCTGGTAATTGTGGCAGGGGTCGGGTTATTCGGCGTTGCGCTGAACTCCTTCTTCGGCTTCCTCACCACTGGGGTCAAAACGGCGCTCGGTATCCCTTAGCCCGCTACGACCACAGGCGCATCAGGCGCCCCATAGACCGGACCCCCTCGGCACCCAGAACCGAGGGGGTCCGTTTGTGTGCCCGCACCACAGGAATTCCCAGCCTCAGCGCAGCAAAAACCAAGCAAAAGCACAGGAAAAGTCCGGGAGTGAAAGCGTTTGCGCAGGATGCTCCAAGATCCGGTATTTGCACCAATTTCGGTTGCTAACTTCGTATCAGCGCTGGTGCAGGACCAGCCAAACCGTCTCGCACAGGAGTCTCAAATGCTTTCTCTCTACACCAACCTCATGGCTCGCCTCCGCACCGAGGAAAAGGGCGCCACCGCCGTTGAATACGGCATCATGGTCGCGCTCATCGCCGTGGTCATCATCGCAGCCGTCACCCTCCTCGGCGGCACCCTGGACGACCTCTTCACGGACGTCAAGACCAAGATCGCCCCGACCGCACCGGCCACCGGCGGCACCGGCTCCTAACAAGCCATCCCCGAGTCCGGTTCCGGCCCCCCCATATCGGAACCGCCCCCCCCCAACAACGCCCAAGTACAACCAGCAAATCCAGGAGGAGGTGCAGCAGGTGTCACACGATTCGGAGCGCGGAGCAGCCGCCGTCGAATTCGCCATCCTGTTGCCCCTCCTCCTGATGCTGGTCCTGGGCACCATCGAATTCGGCCGCGCCTACAACGCCCAGATCACGCTCACCAATGCAGCCCGCGACGGCGTCCGGGTCATGGCCATCGCCAACGATCCGGCCAGCGCCAAAACCGCGGCGATCAACGCGGCCGCCTCGGTCAGCACCATCCCCGCTGCAGACATCACCCTCAGCACCAGCGCCTGCAGCACCGGGAACCAGGTGACCCTCACCATCAAATACAACCTGTCCACCATCACCGGCATCGCCGGACCGTTCCCCATGACGGGCAAAGGAGTCATGCTGTGCGGCGGGTAAGCGGGGACAATAAAGAAAAAGGCGCCGTCAGCGTCATCGTCGCCCTCCTCCTGGTCACGCTCCTCGGCTTCACGGCCATCGCCGTCGACGTCGGGGTCATCTACTCCGAACGCGCGCAGCTGCAAAGCGGCGCGGACGCCTCCGCCATCGCCCTGGCACAGAAATGCGCCCGGGACGCCACGGACACGCAATGCTCGACGACGTCCACCCTCGCCGGGAGCCTCGCCAACCAGAACGCACTGGACGGCATGAGCAAGGTCCACAGCATCCAGCTGGACAAGACCGCCCGCACGGTCAGCGTCACCACCAGCGCCCAGGAAACCGGCGGGAAAGACAACTCTGTCTCGCTCTTCTTCGCCAGCGCGATCGGCATCCCCTCCAAGGAGGTGGGCGCCCGGTCCTCCGCCGCGTGGGGCAGCCCGAAGGCCGGCCGCACCGCGTTCCCCCTGGCGTTCTCCATCTGCCAGGTCAAGGACAACATCGGCGGCGCACTCCAGCTCCTCCAGGAACACGGCAAGAACCAAAACGCCGACTGCAACTACGGCCCGTCGGGCGCCGCAGTCCAGGGCGGCTTCGGCTGGCTGGTCCAGGACGCGGGCAAGTGCGGCGGCACCATCGACCTCGCCGTTAGCGAAGGCGGCAGTGACCCCGGCAACAACGCCCCCGGCAACTGCACAACGGAGCTCAACAAATGGGCCAGCGAAATCGCCGCTGGCCGCAAGGTGATCGTCCTCCTCCCGGTCTTCAACAAGGTCACCGGAACCGGCGCGGGCGCCATCTACGGCCTGGTGTCCTTCGCCGCCTTCGAGGTCACAGGCTGGAAGTTCAGCGGCGGCACCGGACTTCCCTACGAACACCGCAGCGAAAAGTCGACGACGACGGGCGTCACCACCGCGACCGAATGCAAGGGTGAGTGCCGCGGGATCATCGGCAAATTCGTCAATTATGTTTCCCTCGCCGACGGCTACACCCTCGGCCCGGTGGACCAGTACGGCGCCACCATCGCCCGCCTCACCCTCTGACCGCAAACAAGCCGTCCCACGAACCCCACGGAGTAACACAGTGAAGTCTCGCCTGCTCGCCGGAACGGCCGCCGTCGCCCTGGCGCTCGTGGGGGCCATCCTCATCATCTTCTACGCCAACGGCGCCGACCAGCGGGCCCTGGCCTCCACCGAACCCCGCGACGTCCTGGTGGTCAAGGAAGCCGTCCCCGCCGGAACCCCGGTCAACGACATGGCCGCCAGCCTGGTCATCGAAAAGGTGCCCTCCGCCGGCGTGTCCGACACCGCCCTCAGCACGCTCGATGGCAAGGCCGGCACAGTGGCCGCCGTGGACCTGGTCCCCGGCGAGCAACTCCTGGCCGAGCGGCTGGTCGCCCCGGAGGAAGCGAAGGAGAGCGGCGCCGTGGAAGTTCCCGCGGGTCTGCAGGAAGTCTCCTTCCAGCTGGAACCGCAGCGCGTCGCAGGCGGCAGGATCAACGTCGGCGACCACGTGGGCATCGCCCTCAACTTCGAAAACGGCGCCTACAAGGCGAAGGCGGAAGACGCCACCACCCAGCTCACCCTCCGCAAGGTCCTGGTCACCGCCGTCCAGCGTGCGCCGCAGGCGGCGAGCGCCGAAAAGGCGGAGGACGGCACCAACCCGCAGGACACCACCCTCCCCGAAGGCTCCCTCATGCTCACCGTCGCCGTCACCGATGTGGACGCCGCCAAGATCATCTTTACGTCCATCAACGGGAGCCTCTGGCTCACCAAGGAACCCGTGGATGCCCAGGACAACGGCCCCCGCGTGGAGCGAAAGGAAGTGGTCTACAAGTGAGCCGCTTCGTCCTCCTCTCCCCCAACGGCGAGTTCGACCAGAAGCTGCGCGCTGCCGTCGCCCACGGCCTGCGCGGCACCGTGCAGACCATCGCTTCGGACATCCTCCCGGCCGGCCCCGGAGAACTGTTCTCCCTGCTCAATCAGGAGCAGCCCGAGGTCCTGATCATCGGCCCGGATGTGCCCTACGAGGAGGCACTCCGGTTCGCCAAGGTGTTCGACGTCCAGCTCCCCGGCCTCAGCCTGGTCCTAGTCAGCGACACCGAGGCGGACTTCCTGCTGCACGCCATGCGCGCCGGCATCCGGGACATCCTCAGCCCCCAGGCGGACGCGGCGGAAATCCGCGTCCTCCTGGAACGTGCCTGCCAGTCCTTCGCCACCCGGCACCGCAACCACGAGGCCCCGCCCACCGAGAACGGCGGCAAGGGCCTGGTCATCGGCGTCTTCTCCCCCAAGGGCGGCGTCGGCAAGACCACCCTCGCCACCAACATCGCCATCGGCCTGGGCCAGATCGCGCCCATGAGTGTGGTGATCGTGGACCTGGATCTGCAGTTCGGCGACGTCGCCTCCGGCCTCTACCTGAACCCGGAGCACACCGTCACTGACGCCGTGACCCCCGCGGCCGCGCAGGACCCCCTGGTCCTCAAGGCCTTCCTCACTGTGCACCCGGCGGGCATCTACGCGCTCTGCGCCCCGCCCAACCCGGTGGACGCAGACCACATCACCCCGGAACAGATCAGCCGCCTCATCGAGCAGCTGGCCCAGGAATTCCAGTACGTGGTGATCGACACCGCGCCCGGTATGCCGGAAATCGGCCTGGCCGCCATGGAACAGTGCACAGATGTGGTGTGGGTCAGCGCCATGGACGTCCCCAGCCTCCGCGGCCTGCGCTCCGGCCTGGAGGTCCTCCGCCAGCTGGACATCATGCCCGAGTCCCGGCACGTTGTCCTGAACATGGCGGACGCCAAGGCCGGCCTCAACGTCCAGGACGTCGAGTCCACCATCGGCGCACCCGTGGATGTCAGCGTCCCCCGGTCCCGCGCCGTGGCCCTGTCCACCAACCGGGGCATCCCCGTCCTCCAGGAATCAAGGAAAGACCCCGCCGTGAAGAGCCTTCGCCAGCTGGTGGAGCGGTTCAACCCGGCGTGGCGTACCCAGACACAGCGGAAGCTTCACCGAAGGGTGGTCATCTGATGAAACTCTCCGAACGGATCAACGCGGCCCAGGACCGCGGCCAGGCATCCGGCACGGCCACGGCCGTGCTGGAGCGTCCCGCCGCCGCGTCCCCGAACACCCTTCCGGGCACGACGGCGGAGGGGCACCTTCCCGCGCGCCCCGCCGTCGTGATTCCCGCGCACGACGCCGGCACCCAGCAGGTGCCCACGGCACCCAAGGTGGACGTCTTCGCCGCCATGAAGCTGCGGGCGGCCAACGCCCTTTTCGAACGGATGGGCGCCCGCTTCAATGATGCTGCGGTCACCGAGCAGGAGCTCCGGAGCACCGCCAAGGAGGAACTCTCCCGCATCATCGATGCCGAACAGGTGCCGCTCACGTCCGAAGAACGCACCCGGCTGGTCCGCGACGTTGCCGACGACGTCCTGGGCTACGGCCCCCTCCAGCGCCTGCTGGACGACCCGGCCGTCACGGAAATCATGGTCAACCGGATGGACCAGATCTATGTCGAGCGCAAGGGCAAGCTGACGCTCACCGAATCCCGGTTCAGCTCCGAGGAGCACCTGCGCAAAGTCATTGAGCGGATCGTGTCCAAGGTGGGCCGCCGCATCGACGAGTCGTCCCCCCTGGTGGATGCCCGGCTCGAGGACGGTTCCCGCGTGAACGCCGTCATCCCGCCGCTGGCCGTGGGCGGATCCTCGCTCACCATCCGTAAGTTCAGCAAGGTCCCGCTGACGGTCCGCAACCTGATCGACTTCGGCACCCTGACCCCGGAGATGGCCGAGCTCCTCAACGCCTGCGTCAAGGCCAAACTCAACATCATCGTGTCCGGCGGCACGGGCACCGGCAAGACAACGCTCCTGAACGTGCTCTCATCCTTCCTCCCGCATGATGAACGGATCGTCACCATCGAGGACGCCGTGGAACTCCAGATCCAGCAGGAGCACGTGGTCCGGCTCGAAAGCCGGCCGCCCAATACCGAAGGCAAGGGTGAAGTGACAATCCGCGAACTGCTGCGGAACTCGCTGCGTATGCGCCCGGACCGGATTGTGGTGGGCGAGGTCCGCGGCGGTGAATCCCTGGACATGCTGCAGGCAATGAATACCGGCCACGACGGGTCTCTTTCCACAGTGCACTCCAACTCCCCGCGCGATGCCGTGGCCAGGCTCGAAACCCTGGTGCTCATGGCCGGCATGGACCTGCCGCTACGGGCCATCCGAGAACAGATTGCCTCCGCCGTCAACCTCATCGTGCAGATTTCCCGCCTCCGTGACGGCTCCCGGCGCATCACGCACGTAACCGAGGTCCAGGGCATGGAAGGGGACATCGTCACCCTCCAGGACGCGTTCGTCTTCGACTACTCCGCCGGGGTGGATGCGCACGGGCGGTTCCTGGGCAAGCCCGTGGCCACGGGAATCCGGCCGCGGTTCATCGACCGGTTCGAGGACCTGGGCATCCACGTGTCGCCGTCGGTCTTTGCGTCACCCCTGAACCCCGCCGGCACCACCTCTCCCGGAAGATAGGGCGCTACCGTGATCCTCGCAGCCGGAGCCGTCATCCTGCTCACCGCCGTCTGCCTGCTGGGCGTCGCCGTGATCCTGCCGGGCGCCCCCTCGGTGCCGCTGGACCGCCGTCGTCCGTTCGACACCGACCCGCCGTCCTCCCTGGCACGGTTCTCGCTGACCGCCGTCCGGTCCTTCGAACGGCTCCTGGCCGGGCGGAACCTCACCCTCTTCTCCCGCCCCCAGCTGGAGAACGCCGGGCTGCGCCTTAGCCAGGCGGAATTCCTCCTCCTGGTGGGGATCGGTGCCTGCCTTGGCATGCTGGTGGGAACTGTCGCCGTGGGCCCGCTGGTGGGGCTGCTCCTTGCCCTGCTGGCACCCTTCATCGGAAAACTCGTCCTCGGGTTCCTGGCCGGGAAACGCCGGACGGCCTTCGACGGCCAGCTCGGGGACACCCTGCAGCTCCTCTCCGGCGGCCTCCGTGCCGGGCACAGCATCCTGCGCGCCATCGACGCCGCGGCGGCCGAGTCGCAGAAGCCGACGTCGGAGGAGATGCGGCGGGTGATCACCGAAACCAGCCTGGGCCGCGACCTGCTGGCCGCGCTCAACGACACGGCGGACCGGATGAAAAACGAGGACTTCGTCTGGATTTCGCAGGCCATCCAGATCAATCGGGAAGTGGGCGGCAACCTGGCCGACGTCCTGGACCAGGTCAACGAAACCATCCGCGAGCGCGCGGAGATCAAGGGCCACATCAAGGCGCTGGCGGCGGAAGGCAAGTTCTCCGCCTACATCCTGATTGCCATGCCGTTCGGCATCGTGGCCATGCTGCTCACCGTGAGTCCCACCTACATGGACTCAATGTTCACCCACCCGCTGGGCTGGGCAATGATCGGCGCGTCCTTCGTCCTCATGACCATCGGCGCGCTGTGGATGCGCAAGATCATCAACCTGAAGTTCTGAGGAACCGTGAACGTCATCATCCTCCTCTCCATCCTCCTGGTCTCAGTCCCGGTGGCGGTCCTCGCCTGGTCCGCCCTCACCGTGGACAGGCAGGGCCGGCTGGCCGTCGGCGAGCTCCTTGGCCGGGGCGCCCCGTCCGTCACCGTGGCGCCGGAAACCAAGCCCGGGCTGCTCGAAGGCATCGGCCGCCGCCTCACTCCCCCTGCCTACGTGGCATTCCTTGACCGCCTGCTGGCCCTGGCCGGCCGCCCGGTCTCCATGCCGCTGGGCAAGGTGCTGGGGTCCAAACTCGCCATCGGCCTGGCGGGCATCACAGTCGGCATCTACCTGACCGCCATCGGTAGCACCCCCCTGATGAAGCTGTCAGGCCTTTTCGTCCTGTTCCTGGGCTACTTCATTCCGGACCTGCTGCTCTACAGCAAGGGGCAGGAGCGGCAGAAGGTCATCCAGCTGGAGCTTGCCAACACGCTGGACCAAATGCTGATCTCCGTGGAGGCGGGCCTGGGATTCGAGGGCGCCATGGCCCGGGCAGGCGAGAACGGGAAGGGCCCGCTGGCGGAGGAACTGGTGCGCACCCTGCAGGACATGCAGGTGGGCCGCAGCCGCCGCGAGTCCTACATCGCCCTGGCGGAACGGACCAACATCCCGGAGCTGCGGAGCTTCGTCCAGGCCGTGGTCCAGGCGGACACCTACGGAATCGCCATCAGCCGGGTCCTCCGGGTCCAGGCCAAAGTGATGCGCGTGAAGCGCCGCCAGCGGGCAGAGGAAAAGGCCATGAAACTTCCGGTGATGATCCTCTTTCCGCTCCTCTTCTTTATATTCCCCGTCCTCTTCATCGCCATCCTGGGCCCGGCCGTGGTCAATACGGTGATGACATTCAGCGGCCAGTGACAGGCACAAGGACCGCTGAAGAGTCGGTCAAGGTTTACACAGGTTCATCCGAAATAGGCCAACGAAAGAATTCCAGGAAGTAGCCTTGAACAATGCACAGTCCAGATTCCGGCTCCAGCAGCGAGGGCCTTTCTGCCGGCCCCTTGCCGGCCGGGATCAACGCGCCCAGCCTTTCCGCCCCCTCACAGGAAGCGGCCGGGCTCTTGCCGCTCGTTGACGCCGCCGTCCTGGACGAACTCGAAGACGAACTGGCCGGCACCGGGCTGGCCAGACGCTTCGCCCGTGACTATGCGGCCATGTGGGACCAGCGCTACACGCGCCTGGCGGCCGCCGTACACCGCCAGGACAGCGAGTCAGCGCTGGATGCAGTCATCAGCCTGAAGATCAGCTCCGCCATGGTGGGCGGCATGCGCCTTGCCAAGCTGGCGGAGCTGCTGGAAACCCTGATCCGCCTGGGCGACTTTGGCCAGGGAAAGGTCCTGATGGAGCGCGTGGCCAAGGACGGCGGACTGACCATCACCGAACTCCAGGCCACGTACATCCTGGAAACGGACTAGGCCTTTCCCGCCGGCCTTGCCGGTGCCAGCCGGTAGCCCACCCCGCGCACGGTCTGCAGCCACCGCGGCTGCACCTGGTCCTCCTTGAGCTTCCGCCGCAGGTTGCCGATGTGGACCTCGACGGCGCGTTCGTCCGCCTCGCTGATGTAGGTGTCCTCATCGTAAAAGTCGCCGCGCACCGCCTTCACCAGGTCCGCCCTGGTACACACGGCGCCGCCGCCTTTCAGCAGTACATGGAGAAGGTCGAACTCGCTGCGGGTGAGTGCCAGGGGCTGGCCGTTCACCTCCACGGTCCTGGTCCGGTGGTTCAGGACCAGGCCGTTGTGCTGCAGGACGGCCACGTCATGCGTCCGCGTTGCGGCGGCAGCGGGCGCGGACGCCCACGTGGCGGGTGCGGGCCTTTGTCCGGTGGCTTCATGCCGCGGCCGGCGCATCATTGCCGCAACACGGGCCCGCAACTCCCTTGGCCGGAAGGGCTTGGCAATGTAGTCATCAGCTCCGGCATTCAGCGCGGAGAGCAGGTCCGGCTCCTCGGTCCTGCCCGTCAGCATCACCACATAGGCGTTGCTGAAATGGCGGATCCTCCGGAGGACCTCAAACCCGTCAATATCCGGCAGGCCGATGTCCAGGGTCACCACGTTGGCCTGCTTGCTGCGGACCACCTCAACCCCGGCCCGCCCGTCACATGCTGTATGGACTTCGAAGCCGGCCTGGCTCAGGACCCCTTCAAGGAGGTTCCGAACGTCGGCATCGTCTTCGATGACCACAGCTACACCAAGATCGTCGTCCATTGCTATCCCCGCGCCAGGCGGATATGACCCCCCATCGGCCCAGCGCCAATGCCATATCCGCTCCAACCATTTATACGCTACTAGTAAGCCGGGCTGATCACATCTGATTCGACATTCATCTTCAAAAGTCAATTATCATGACAAGACATGTGCATTATCGGCTGGGAAAGGATGTGCATGACGGTGACCTGCAGGAATTCGGCACCAAAGGGGAACTTTGCCTCCATTGCCGGGGCGGGAGTGCTGAAAGGCTTCCATGGCTGATCCCCTGTTCCGGCGCGGTCCGCTGCGCTTTTTCCGGGAATTGGGGACCCGCGCACAAGTCGCACTTTGCCAGCTGCCGCTGACACTGGTGGTGGCTGCCCTTGCCGTGGCCACGCCGTTCGCCTGGCCAACGCTGCTGCACAATCCTTTTTACATGTCCGGCATTGTCCTGCATGCCGTCCTGTTCGCAGCCTGCTTCCTGGTTCCTTGGGAGCGCCTGCCGCACCAGCCTTACCTCCTCATCCCCGTCCTGGACTTCCTGGCCATCGGGCTGCTGCGCAACGGCGCCGCCCCGCTCCTTCCCGGCCTCGCTGTGCTGGTGGTCTTCCCGGTGATCTGGCTGTCCGCCTCAGGGATGCTGGCGCGGAGCAGCCTGGTGCTCAGCTTCACGGGCCCGATGCTAATCATGCTGCCCCCAGCGGCAGGACGGTTCCCCAATCTCACGGCCTCGGACATCACCCCCGTCCTCCTCTTCCCGCTGATGATGCTGGCCGTCTCGCTGGCCATCCGGTTCGCGAGCATGAACCTGCGGCTGCAGCAGCGCGAACTGGCCGAGAAGGACCGTGAACTGAGGCAACTCCTGCGCGAAAGCCGGGAACGGGAGAAGCTGCTGGAGACGGTGCTGGAAGCCACCGACGTCGGCATTGCCGCCGTCGACCGTTCCGGGCGCTTCCTTGTTGCGAACGACCGGCAACGCGACTTCCGCCGGGTAACGGGCGCCGACGACGCCGCCCCCGGTCAGGGGCACCAGCTGATCTTCGGTCCGGACAGGCGATCCCTGCTCCCGCCCGAGAGGCGGCCCATCAGCCGGGCAATGGCCGGTGAATCCTTCGCGGACTACTTGGTCTGGGCGGGCGAGGGACCGGAACAGCGGGCGATGTCCACCGCTGCCCGCCCGCTGGTGGGCGAGGACGGCAGCCTCACCGGCGCCGTGGTGGTCTACAGCGACGTCACCGGCTGGGTGGAGGCCCTGGCGGCCCACCAGGAGCTGATCTCCAACGTTTCGCACGAGTTCAAGACGCCCCTGAACTCCATCATCGGCAACGTGGACCTGGTCCTGGACGACGCCGCTGGCCTGCCGCCGGAGGTGGAACGGCGGCTCACTGTGGTGCAGCGCAATGCAGAGCGGATGCTGGCCCTCGTCGCAGACCTGACCGCTTCTGCGTCCGCAGCCCTGAACGTGCACCCGAAGCGCACGGATCTGGCCAGCCTGGTGGAAACCAGCATGGGCTCGGCGCAGGCCCAGGCCGAGCAGGCGCACATCAAACTCACCGCGGACGTTCCCTCGCCGCTGTGGGCCTACGCGGACCCCATCCGGATCGGCCAGGCGCTGGACAACCTGGTGTCCAACGCCATCAAGTACTCCCCCGACGGCGGCCGCGTCCGGATCAGCGCCAGCGCCGGCAGCGACTGGGTCCAGCTGAGCGTCAGCGATACGGGGATGGGCATGAACAGCGCCGACGCCGGCCAGGTGTTCCGGCGCTTCTTCCGCACTGACGCGGCGCGCGAGGCTGCCATCCCCGGCGCCGGCCTGGGGCTGTCCATCACCAAAATGATTGTGGAACGCCACGGGGGCAGTATCACTTGCGTCAGCGGCCAGGGCGAAGGCAGCACCTTTACGCTTACCCTGCCCGCTGACGGACCCCCGCCGTCCTTCTAGGCTGAGGCTACTCCCGCAGCGCCCTGGTGAGTTCGGCGCGTGCCAGCAGCTCGCCGTCGGACGGGTAGGCCACTTCCTCCAGGACCAGTGGGTGCGGCGCGGCCAGCACGGATTTCGCGTCACGTTTTTGGGCGAGCAGCCGTTCATAAAGCCAGCCTGGCTCCACTACTCCTTCGCCCACGTACAGCGCCGAACCCACCAGGGCACGGACCATGTTGTGGCAGAACGCGTCGGCCTGGACGGTGGCAACGATGACGCCGTCCTCCCCGCGTGCGAACTCGAACCGCTGCAGGTCGCGGATGGTGGTGGCGCCTTCCCTCGGCTTACAGAAGGCCAGGAAGTTCTGCAGTCCCAGCAGCTGGGCGGCGCCCTCGTTCAGCAGTGCGACGTCCAGCGGATTCTTGTGCCAGAGCGTGGAGTACCGGCCCAGCGGGTCCCAGAGGGCCGGGCCGTCCGCAATGCGGTAGCTGTAGCGCCGCCAAAGGGCGGAGAAGCGGGCGTCGAACCCCTCCGGCGCGGGCGCACCGCGGTGCACCTCCACTGCGCCGTGCAGGTCCCCCAGCACGCGGTTCAGCGCCCCGCGGATTCGCCGCATCATGGCGACAGCGGGATCCAGTTCGTGGCCGCGGGCCAGTCCCAGCCACTCTGCTTCGGAAAGGTCCAGGTGGACCACCTGCCCGCGGGCGTGCACCCCGGCGTCGGTCCGGCCGGCGACGGTCACCCGGACGGGACGCCGGATCAGCAGCTCCAGGGCTTCCTCGAGGACACCCTGGACCGTGCGCAGGCCCGGCTGCACGGCCCACCCGCTGAAAGGGCCGCCGTCGTACGAAAGATCAAGCCGGACACGCAAAAACCCGCCGCCCCCTAAAGCGGGGGCCGCGGGTTTTTGGTCGTTCATAGACCCAAGTCTATGCGAAGCCGGTCAGCGAATTACTTCGCGTCCTTCTCCTCGGCAGCGGGGGCCTCAGCCTCTTCTGCAGGAGCTTCCTCAGCGGCCGGAGCTTCTTCAGCGGCGGCCTCTTCGGTTGCAGCTTCTTCAGCGGCGGGAGCCTCGGTGGTCTCCTCAGCTTCGGGAGCTTCCTCGGCAGCCGGAGCAGCCTTGGCAGCAGCCTGGGTAGCCTCGGCAACGACGGCCTGCTTGGCGGAAACCGGCTCAAGAACCAGCTCGATGACAGCCATGGGAGCGTTGTCGCCCTTGCGGTTGCCGATCTTGGTGATGCGGGTGTAGCCGCCGTCGCGGTTCTCCACTGCCTGGGCAATGTCGGTGAACAGCTCGTGGACAACGCCCTTGTTGCTGATCAGGCCCAGGACGCGGCGGCGGGAAGCCAGGTCGCCACGCTTGGCGAAGGTCACCAGGCGCTCTGCGTACGGCTTCAGGCGCTTGGCCTTGGTCACCGTGGTGGTGATCCGCTTGTGCTCGAACAGGGAAGATGCCAGGTTCGCGAGCATGAGGCGCTCGTGAGCCGGGCCGCCTCCGAGGCGCGGACCCTTAGTGGGGGTAGGCATAATTGTTTCTCCTCATGTGGAAGCCGTGGGCGGCACACCATGGTGCTGCCCGCCGGCCAAGGTCTGGTTTAGAGTTCGTCGTCGCCGAAAGCGGCGTCGTCCTCTTCGATTGCTGCGGCGCGTGCTGCGAGGTCAAAACCGGGAGGCGAGTCCTTGAGGGACAGGCCCAGTTCAACCAGCTTTGCCTTGACCTCGTCGATGGACTTGGCACCGAAGTTGCGGATGTCCATCAGGTCAGCCTCGGAGCGGGCAACGAGTTCACCCACAGTGTGGATGCCCTCACGCTTGAGGCAGTTGTAGGAACGGACGGTGAGGTCCAGATCCTCGATCGGCAGTGCCATGTCTGCTGCCAGGGCAGCGTCGGTGGGCGACGGGCCAATCTCGATACCTTCAGCTGCGGTGTTCAGCTCACGGGCCAGACCGAACAGTTCCACCAGGGTGGTGCCTGCGGAAGCAACGGCATCGCGCGGGGCGATGGCCTGCTTGGTCTCGACATCGACAATCAGCTTGTCGAAGTCGGTGCGCTGCTCAACACGGGTTGCTTCCACGCGGAAAGTAACCTTCAGCACCGGCGAGTAGATGGAGTCGACCGGGATGCGGCCGATTTCTGCATCGCCGGACTTGTTCTGAGCTGCCGAAACGTAGCCGCGGCCGCGCTCGATGGTCAGTTCGAGCTCGAACTTGCCCTTCGAGTTCAGCGTGGCGATGTGCAGATCCGGGTTGTGGAATTCGACGCCGGCCGGCGGAGCGATGTCCGCGGCGGTGACGACTCCGGGACCCTGCTTGCGCAGGTAAGCCACAACAGGCTCGTCGTGCTCGGAGGAAACCGACAGGTTCTTGATGTTCAGGATGATCTCGGTGACATCTTCCTTGACACCCGGAACCGTGGTGAACTCATGCAGCACGCCATCGATCCGGATGCTGGTTACGGCAGCACCGGGGATGGAGGAGAGCAGGGTACGGCGGAGGGAGTTTCCGAGGGTGTAGCCGAAGCCCGGTTCCAGCGGTTCGATGACGAACCGGGAACGGTTTTCGGAGACTACCTCTTCGGAGAGGGTGGGGCGCTGTGCAATGAGCACTTAGGTTTCCTTTCGGCGAGCATCCGCTATATGACGCAACACAGGTGGTGGAAATTCGGTCTGAGACTTAACGCGCTGGGCTTGCCCGGACCATTGCTGGTCCGGGCAAGCTCCTGCTGCGGAAAAGAATTAGACGCGGCGGCGCTTCGGCGGGCGGCAGCCGTTGTGGGCTGCGGGGGTGACGTCCTGGATGGAGCCAACCTCGAGGCCTGCGGCCTGCAGCGAACGGATTGCGGTTTCGCGTCCGGAACCCGGTCCCTTGACGAAAACGTCTACCTTGCGCATGCCGTGCTCCTGCGCACGCTTTGCAGCGGCTTCGGCAGCCATCTGGGCAGCGAACGGGGTGGACTTACGCGAGCCCTTGAAGCCGACCTCACCAGAGGAAGCCCAGGAAATAACAGCGCCGGACGGATCCGTGATGGAAACGATGGTGTTGTTAAAGGTGCTCTTGATGTGCGCCTGGCCCAGCGCGATATTCTTCTTGTCCTTCTTACGCGGCTTGCGTACCGCGCCACGAGTCTTCGGGGGCATTTTTTCTCCTACAGAAAGTTATTGGGGAAAGGCCGTTAGCTGGGCCCACACTTGCGGGGTTCCCTGGAATCGCGCCAGCGATTCTAGGGGGCAAGTGGGGAGGATTTTAACGGGCCTTCTTCTTGCCGGCGACGGTACGCTTCGGGCCCTTGCGGGTACGTGCGTTGGTCTTCGTACGCTGACCGCGTACGGGCAGGCCCTTGCGGTGGCGCAGGCCTTCGTAGCTGCCGATTTCAACCTTGCGGCGGATGTCGGCTGCTACTTCGCGGCGAAGGTCACCCTCAACCTTGTAGTTGCCTTCGATGTAGTCACGCAGTTCAACCAGCTGGGCGTCAGTGAGGTCCTTAACGCGGACGTCAGCGCTGATGCCAGTGGCAGCCAGGGTTTCGTGTGCACGGGTCTTGCCCACGCCGTAGATGTAAGTAAGCGCAATTTCCAGCCGCTTTTCGCGGGGAATGTCTACGCCAGCGAGACGAGCCATAGTGGCAGTACTCCTTGATAAACCGGAGGTCGTAGGCAGTACACCCGCACGTTCCGTGCGGCCCCAGCCTCCGACCGGGGGTTAGCTGTCCGGACTCTGTCGAGCTCAATGTTCCAGATCAGCTTGTGCTGCCTTTATTTACTTGCGTGGGTTAGCAACCCAGGAATTCCCCGATAGAGGGAATTAGCCCTGGCGCTGCTTGTGGCGCGGGTTCTCGCAGATCACCATGACCCGGCCATTACGGCGGATCACTTTGCACTTTTCGCAGATCTGCTTGACGCTCGGCTTGACCTTCATGGCATTCCTTTGCGTGTAACAGTGGTCAACTGGAGCAGCAGCCAGTTCACACTGACGCCGCCCAGCAATTTACTTGTAGCGGTAGACGATACGACCACGGGTGAGGTCGTACGGGCTCAGCTCCACCACTACGCGATCCTCGGGGAGGATCCGGATGTAGTGCTGACGCATCTTTCCAGAGATGTGTGCCAGGACGATGTGCTTGTTGGTGAGCTCAACGCGAAACATCGCGTTAGGCAGCGCCTCGGTCACAACGCCTTCGATCTCAATGACCCCGTCCTTCTTGGCCATACCCTCCGCTAACTGTTGTTGCCGCAGCCCTGCCGGATTGCACCGGGCATTGCCACGAACGTTTTTGTTGGATCGATTGTCTGCTCCAGGACCCAAAAGGGCGCGGCAGTCCAGACAACCAACAAACAACACTACGCCATCGGGCCAAGAAAGTTAAATCCAGCCATGCTAGCGCATCTACCCGCTGTACGCACGGTAGTCACCGGCAGGAGTGCTGACCGGCTCGGCGCTGGCAATGCCGTCCAGGATGGCCAGGCGTACGACGTCGGCTGCCGCACTTTGCATCGTCACAAGACTGATCTGCCGGGCGGTTTCGTCCGAGCGGTCGAGTGCCACGGCACCAGTGGAAAGACAGAAGACAGTGTCCCCGTCAGCGAGGGTATGCGAAGGATTTAGTGCACGCGCGATCCCTGCATGCGAAGCAGCGGCTGTTCTCTTACACTCGGCAACATAGAGCACGGCGTTAGTCGCCACCACAACAAGAGTTGTGTTGAGCGGAGGTGGGACAACAGTCTCCTCAAGCACTGAGTGCTCAACGAACGGCAGGCCAAGAGCATTGACCACCGCCAGCGCCCCGACAACAACGCCTCTTTCCAGGGTCACGGACGCGGTACCCACCCCGCCCTTGAATGCCCGGCCGATGAGCGCGCCGGTGCCGGCACCCACGTTGCCGCGTCCGACGTCGTGCCCGTCATTCTCGGCAGCCGCCCCAGCCGCTGCCGCGTAGCCCATGTCCGGCGTCGGACGGGCTGAAAAGTCGCCGCCCCGGCCAAGGTCGAAAATCGCGGCGGCCGGGACGATGGGCACCACTCCCCCTGGGACGGCGAACCCCCGGCCGTTCTCCTCGCACCAGCGCTGCACGCCGGCGGCGGAGGCGAGGCCGTAGGCGCTTCCGCCAGTGAGGACCACCGCGTCCACCTGGCTGACAAGGCTGGTGGGATCGAGCGCATCCGTCTCATGGGTTGCGGGTCCGCCGCCCTGGACGTCAACGGAGCCGACCGTGCCCGCAGGGGGCAGCACAACGGTTACCCCAGTCAGCCAGCCCGCGCCCGTTTTGGAGACCTGCCCCACGCGTATACCCGGTACGTCAGTCAAAGAACCCATGCGCCAATTCTGCCTCCGCATGCTGCTTAGCCGCCGCAAGCGAGCCCTATTTACTTAAGCTATTGAATATCGATAGAATCAGGCTGTTGCTCGATAAGGGAGAGTTCATGGGAAAGCTGGCGGTCCTCGCGCTGCGCATCGTCATTGCGCTGGTTTTGGCTGGTTCACTGTTCGTCCAGGTGTGGATGGTGCCGCTGGTGTCCATCGACCTTCAGGAAGCCGGGGCCCCGGACGGGCTGCGCATCGCGTTCCTGGCGATTGTGGTCCTGGGGATCATCTGCGTACAGATCACGGCGGTATGTGTCTGGCAGTTGCTGACCATGGTCCGGCGGGGAACGGTCTTCTCCCACGCGGCCTTCCGCTATGTGGACATCATCTTCTGGGCTATCGCCGCGGCGGCCGTCCTTGTCTTCGGGATTGCCGTGCTGCTGACTCCCGGGGAAGTCGCGCCCGGCATCGTGCTGCTGATCTGCGGCGCTGCCCTGATGATTGGCGGCGTGGCACTGATTCTCCTGGTGCTCCGGACCCTCCTGGACCAGGCTGTGGCGCGTGATGCCGAGGCCAAGCACCTGCGCGACGAACTCGACGAGGTGATCTGATGGCCATCATCGTGGACATCGACGTGCTGCTGGCCAAGCGAAAAATGCCCGTGGGGGTGCTGGCGGAAAAAGTGGGCATCACCCCGGCCAACCTGGCGGTGCTCAAGAACGGACGCGCCAAGGCCGTGCGCTTCACAACGCTTGAGGCGCTGTGCGAGGTGCTGGAATGCCAGCCCGGCGATCTGCTCCGGTGGGAACCGGACAGCCGGGATGGCCAGTCCCCGGACACTCCCCCAACTAAGTAGCGGCTTAGGGGATCGGCACTGGGGTGACGCCGAGCGGGACAAGGTGCTCCGCGCCGCCGTCGGGTGCTGACAGCACCCAGATGCCCTTCTCGTGCACCGCCACGGAGTGCTCCCACTGGCAGGAGCGCTTGCCGTCGGTGGTGACCACTGTCCAGTCGTCCTCGAGCACAGCGGTTTCAATGCCGCCGCGGACCAGCATCGGCTCGATGGCCAGGCACAGGCCGGGCTTGATCCTGGGGCCGCGGTGGCTGGTGCGGTAATTCAGGACGTCGGGGGCCATGTGCATCTCGGAGCCGATGCCGTGCCCCACGTAGTCCTCCAGGATGCCCAGCGGCTTGCCGGGCACTGACGAGACGTAGTCGTCGATGGCGGCCCCGATGTCGCCCACATGCGTCCCGGTGGCCAGGGCTGCGATCCCCCGCCACATGGCCGCGCGGGTGACGTCGGAGAGCCGCTGGTCCTCCGAATCGGGTGTGCCCACGATGACGGTCCGGGCCGAGTCGGAGTGCCAGCCGTTGACGATCGCACCGCCGTCGATGGAGATCATGTCGCCGTCCTGCAGCACGCGGCTGCCCGGGATGCCGTGGACCACTTCCTCGTTCACGGACGTGCAGATGGTGGCAGGGAAGCCGTGGTAGCCGAGGAAGTTGGACTTGGCGCCGGCCTCGTTGAGCACGGCAGCGAAGACGTCGTCGAGGTGCTTGGTGGTGACGCCCGGCACGGCGGCGGCAACGGCTGCATCAAGGGCCCTGCTCAGGACCAGCCCGGCCTCGTGCATGGTGCGCATCTGGGCGTTGTTCTTGAGTTCGATGCGGGGCTGGCGGAAGCCCATGGTGTGTCCTTTCAAATGGCTGAGGCTCCTCCCCTGTTCCGGGAGGAGCCTCAGAAAAACGGTGCCTGGATCAGGCTGCTGCCTGTGCCGCCTTGATGGCCTGCATCACGCGGTCGGTCACGTCATCGATGGCGCCGATGCCGTCAACCTGGGTGAGGATGCCGCGCTCGGCGTACTTGGCCACCACGGCTTCGGTCTGCTCGTGGTAGAGGTCAAGGCGGTGGCGGATGACGGCTTCGTTGTCGTCGCTCCGGCCCGTTTCCTTGGCCCGGCCCAGCAGGCGGTGCACCAGTTCCTCATCGTCGGCAGTGAGCTGCAGGACGACGTCGAGCTTCTCGTCGCCCTTGGCGAGGATCTCGTCGAGGTAGTCCACCTGCGCGGTGGTGCGCGGGTAGCCGTCCAGCAGGAAGCCGTTTTCGACGTCGGCCTCGCTGAGGCGGTCACGGACCATCTTGTTGGTCACGCTGTCCGGAACGAAATCCCCGTTGTCCATGTACTTCTTGGCCTCGATGCCAAGGGGCGTTTCGCCCTTTACATTGGCGCGGAAGATGTCGCCGGTGGAGATCGCCACAACGCCGAGGCGCTCTGAAATCCGCTCCGCCTGCGTTCCTTTTCCGGAACCGGGAGGTCCAATAATCAGCATTCTCGTCATCGCAAAAGCCCTTCGTAGTGACGTTGTTGTAGCTGCGCATCAATTTGCTTTACGGTCTCCAGGCCAACGCCCACCATGATCAGGATCGAGGTGCCACCGAACGGGAAGTTCTGGTTTGCGTTGATCAGTACCAATGCCACCAGCGGAATCAGTGCAACGAAGCCCAGGTACAGGGCGCCGGGCAGGGTGATCCGGGAGAGCACGTACTGCAGGTAGTCAGCGGTCGGCTTGCCGGCGCGGATACCTGGAATGAAGCCGCCGTACTTCTTCATGTTGTCGGACACTTCTTCAGGGTTGAAGGTGATCGCGACATAGAAGTAGGTAAAGAAGACGATCATGGCAAAGTACAGAACCATATAGATCGGCTGGTCGCCGCGGACCAGGTTGTTGTTGATCCATTCGACCCACGGCTGGAGCTGCTCCCCCTGTTGCGGCTGGTTGAACTGCGCAATCAGGCCGGGCAGGTAGAGCATGGAGGAAGCGAAGATTACCGGGATAACACCGGCCATGTTCACCTTGATGGGAATGTAGGTGCTGGTGCCGCCCACGGTCCGGCGTCCGATCATCCGTTTGGCGTACTGCACCGGAACGCGGCGCTGTGACTGCTCCACGAAGACCACCAGTGCCACGGTCAGCAGGCCAATGGCGAGGACGGTGAAGAACGTGGCCGGTCCCTGCGAGGTCCAGATGGCACCCAGGGACGTGGGGAACGTCGCTGCAATCGAGGTGAAGATGAGCAGGGACATGCCGTTGCCCACGCCCTTCTCGGTGACGAGCTCGCCCATCCACATGATCAGGCCGGTGCCGGCCGTCAGCGTGATGATGAGCAGGATGGTGGTGATGACGCTGTCGTCAGGGATGATCGGTAGCGCACAGCCGGGAAGCAGCTGGCCCGACCGCGCCAGGGACACCAGGGTGGTGGCATTAAGCAGGCCCAGGGCGATGGTGAGGTACCGCGTGTACTGGGTCAGCTTGGACTGGCCCGACGCGCCCTCTTCGTACAGCTGCTGGAAGCGGGGAATGACCACCCGGAGCAGCTGGACGATGATGCTCGCCGTGATGTACGGCATGATCCCCAGGGCGAAGATGGACACCTGGAGCAACGCGCCGCCGCTGAACAAGTTGACGAGCTGGTACAGCCCGCCGGCCGTCTGACCGTTCTGCAAACATTGCTGGACATTCTGGTAGTCCACACCAGGCGAGGGAATGAAAGCACCCAAGCGGAAAATGGTGATGATTCCCAGCGTGAACAACAACTTGCGTCGCAGATCAGGCGTGCGAAAGGCCCGGCCAAATGCGCTAAGCAAGCGTCCTCCTGTGGTGTTTATAAGAGTGGTGTGATGGGGCCCAATAAATCCCAACAACCGAGTCTAACGGTTGGATGCGCCATGCGAACAATCCGGGGAAGCGCTGCTGCGCCGGATGGCGGGAAAAATACGGCCTGCGGATGTGAAAAACTCCCGATGACCGGGGCGTTGGCCCCGGTCATCGGGAGTTGAACAACGGGCTGTCGCCCACCGGCTCTAGAGAGCGGTGGTGCTTCCGCCTGCTGCTGCAATCTTTTCAGCGGCGCTGGCCGAGAATGCGTGGGCGGTGACGTCAACCTTGACGGTGATGTCGCCGGTGCCCAGCACCTTGACGGGCTGGTTCTTGCGAACGGCACCCTTTTCGACCAGGTTCTCCACGGTGACAGTGCCACCTTCGGGGAACAGCTCGTTGAGCTTGTCCAGGTTCACAACCTGGAACTCAACCCGGAACGGGTTCTTGAAGCCACGCAGCTTGGGCAGGCGCATGTGCAGCGGCAGCTGGCCGCCGGCAAAGCCAGCCTTCACCTGGTAGCGGGCTGCCGTACCCTTGGTACCGCGACCGGCGGTCTTACCCTTGGATGCCTCACCACGACCAACACGGGTCTTGGCGGTCTTTGCACCCGGGGCGGGACGCAGGTGGTGAACCTTCAGGGCGTTCTGCTTTTCAGCCTGAGCCTTTTCGTTCTCTGCCATTTACTTCGCCTCCTCTACCTTTACCAGGTGCGGAACCGTGTTGAGCATCCCGACGGTCACGGCGTCGGCGGTGCGGACAACAGTGTGTCCGATCCGCTTCAGGCCGAGGGACCGCAGGGTGTCGCGCTGGTTCTGCTTGCCGCCAATGGCGGACTTGATCTGAGTGATCTCCAACTGCGCGTCGGAGGGGACCAGGTTCTTAGCCATGACTAAACACCTGCCTTCGGAGCCAGGAGGGCCTTCACCAGTGCCTGCGGAGCGATCTCGTCCAGCGGCAGGCCGCGGCGTGCTGCCACGGATGCGGGCTCTTCGAGGCGCTTAAGGGCATCAACTGTCGCGTGGACGATGTTGATGGCGTTGGAGGAACCGAGCGACTTGGAGAGGATGTCGTGGATGCCCACGCACTCCAGTACTGCACGGACCGGGCCACCGGCGATAACACCGGTACCGGCGGAAGCCGGACGCAGCATTACGACGCCGGCAGCGGCTTCACCCTGAACGCGGTGCGGGATGGTGTTGCCAACGCGGGGAACGCGGAAGAAGGACTTCTTGGCCTCTTCAACGCCCTTGGCGATAGCAGCGGGAACTTCCTTGGCCTTGCCGTAGCCCACGCCGACCATGCCGTTACCGTCACCAACGACGACCAGTGCGGTGAAGCTGAAGCGACGACCACCCTTGACCACCTTGGAAACGCGGTTGATGGTGACAACGCGCTCTACGAACTGGTTCTTTTCGGCTTCACGGCCACCGTCGCGGCCGCCACGGCCACCGCGGTCGCCGCGGCCCTGGCCGCGGTCGCCACGCTCGCCACGACGGGCGCCACCACGGCGGTCGTCGGCAGCGGGGGCAGTGGTCTCAGCAGCTGCGGCTTCGGGAGCCTTCTGATCTGCAGACACAGTGTCCTTTTCCTTGTTTGCTTCGGTCACAGTGACAGCCCACCTTCGCGTGCACCGTCAGCGACGGCGGCAATACGGCCGTGGTACTTGTTACCACCACGGTCGAAGACAACTGCCTCGACGCCGGCAGCCTTGGCACGCTCGGCAACGAGCTCGCCAACGCGCTTGGCCTTGGCAGTCTTGTCACCGTCGAATGCACGGAGGTCGGCTTCCAGAGTGGACGCGCTTGCTACGGTCTGGCCAATGCTGTCATCGACAACCTGGACAAATACGTGGCGGGCGGACCGGTTGACCACCAGGCGGGGGCGAACGGCCGTTCCTGCAATGCGCTTGCGGATACGAAGCTGGCGGCGGCTGCGGGCGGCAGCCTTGCTCTTGTTCGTGCGCTTCTTGTTAATGGCGATGGCCATGGTTACTTACCAGCCTTTCCGACCTTGCGGCGGATAACCTCGCCGGCGTAACGGATGCCCTTGCCCTTGTACGGGTCAGGCTTCCGCAGCTTGCGGATGTTGGCAGCAACTTCGCCGACCTGCTGCTTGTTGATGCCTGAGACAGAGAGCTTGGTCGGTCCCTCTACTGCAAAGGTGATGCCGGCAGGAGCCGACACATTGACCGGGTGGCTGAAGCCCAGAGCGAACTCCAGGTCAGATCCCTTGGCCTGAACGCGGTAACCGGTACCGACGATTTCAAGCTTCTTCTCGTAGCCTGCGGTGACGCCCTGGATCATGTTGGCGATCAGGGTGCGGGTCAGGCCGTGGAGCGAACGGGAGGCGCGCTCGTCGTTCGGGCGGGTGACGGTCAGGGTGTTGTCTTCCAGGGCAACCTCGATGGGGCTGGCCACAGTGTGGCTCAGTTCGCCCTTGGAACCCTTGACGCTGACGACAGAGCCGTCAACCTTGACCTCAACGCCGGCAGGAACGGTGATGGGGAGACGTCCAATACGTGACATTATTCTCTTCCTTTCCCGTTACCAGACGTACGCGAGGACTTCGCCGCCCACGCCCTTCTTGCCGGCCTGCTTGTCAGTCAGGAGGCCGGAAGAGGTGGACAGGATTGCGATACCCAGGCCACCCAGCACGTGCGGCAGGTTGGTGGACTTCGCGTAAACGCGGAGACCCGGCTTGGAGATGCGGCGAACACCGGCGATGGAACGCTCGCGGTTCGGACCGAACTTGAGCTCGAGGGTCAGCTTCTTGCCGACCTCTGCGTCCTCTTCCTTCCAGCCGGCGATGAAGCCTTCGGCCTTGAGGATGTCGGCAACGCGAGCCTTGAGCTTGCTGTAAGGCATAGACACGGTGTCGTGGTATGCCGAGTTTGCGTTACGCAGGCGCGTAAGCATGTCTGCGACAGGATCTGTCATTGTCATGGTGGGCTCTTGCCCTTCCTCGTAACGGTTTCCGCCGTCTGCTTCTGATGAAGCCGGCGGCCGGACCTTTTACGTAGTAATTAAGCTTCGGTCTTGAACGGGAAACCAAGCGCCTTGAGCAGCGCGCGGCCTTCATCGTCGGTCTTGGCAGTGGTCACAACCGTGATGTCCATACCGCGGACGCGGTCGATCTTGTCCTGGTCGATTTCATGGAACATAACCTGTTCGGTCAGACCGAAGGTGTAGTTGCCGTTGCCATCGAACTGCTTGCCGCTGAGGCCGCGGAAGTCGCGGATACGAGGCAGCGCCAGGGTGACCAGACGGTCCACGAATTCCCACATGCGGTCGCCGCGCAGGGTAGCGTGTGCACCGATGGGCATGCCTTCGCGCAGCTTGAACTGTGCGATCGACTTGCGGGCCTTGGTAACCTGCGGCTTCTGGCCGGTGATCTGGGTGAGGTCGCGGACGGCGCCGTCGATCAGCTTGGAGTCCTTGGCGGCATCTCCAACACCCATGTTCACAACGACCTTGACGAGGCGGGGAACCTGGTTCACGTTCGCGTACTTGAATTCATCCTGGAGCTGGGCCTTGATGGATTCTGCGTACTTGGTCTTCAGACGAGGAACGATCTTCGTTGCCGGAGTCTCGAGAGTCTCAGTCATTAGATGTCCTTCCCGGTGCTCTTGGACACGCGGATGCGGACGGTCTTCGTGGCGCCGTCCTTCTCTACGGTGTCGAGGCGGAAGCCCACGCGGGTCGGCTTCTTGGTCGACGGGTCAACCAGCGCCACGTTGGAGATGTGGATCGGGGCTTCAACAACCTCGATGCCACCGGTCTTGGTGCCGCGCTGCGACTGACCGACCTTGGTGTGCTTGGTGACGCGGTTGATGCCTTCAACCAACACGCGGTTGGTGTCGGTGAAGACGCGCAGGACCTTGCCCTGCTTGCCGCGGTCGCCGCCGCGCTCAGCCTTGGCGCCAGTGATGACCTGGACCAGGTCACCCTTCTTGATCTTTGCAGCCATGGACTAGAGCACCTCCGGAGCCAGAGAAACGATCTTCATGAACTTCTTGTCACGGAGTTCACGACCAACCGGTCCGAAGATACGGGTACCGCGGGGGTCACCGTCGCCCTTCAGGATCACAGCTGCGTTCTCGTCAAACTTGATGTAGGAACCATCCGCACGGCGGCGTTCCTTCTTGGTACGGACGATGACTGCCTTGACAACATCGCCCTTCTTTACGTTGCCGCCCGGGATTGCATCCTTGACGGTGGCGACAATGACGTCACCGATGCCTGCGTAGCGACGGCCGGATCCACCGAGAACGCGAATGGTAAGGATTTCCTTAGCACCCGTGTTGTCGGCGACCTTGAGTCGCGACTCCTGCTGAATCACTATTTACTCCTTGCGTCGCGCCGGTTCTCAGACCGAAAATCTTCCTACGGAATGAGCCTTGCGGAACGGTTGATCGGGGTGTCTCTTGACCTGCCTGGATTTTGCCAGACCAGGCCTAAACGCCCGTGCCAGAAGCAGTTGCTCCCATCTGTCCAGGACGGATCCCGGGCGCACAGGGGCACTATGCTGTGGCACGCTTGTTTACGAGTTTGGTGAACGGCGCACGAAAGGCGCCATACAAACTCAAAATCCTAGCACAGATTGGCCTGTTCCCCATATCACCGCAGGCCGCTCCCCCGCAAGCAACACGACGTCACCACCAACGCTCTCCCACTTATAGTGCGCATTCTTCCAACGCCCTCTCACTTATGGCGGTTACCCCACCAACCCGGGCTCCCTCGCGTAAAGAAAGTGAGCGCGGCTCTGTCTGGAAGCAACCACAAGTGAGCGCGCGTCACAAGGAAAGGGACGACGGCGTCACGCACGGCAGTCTTTCGGCCCGCCGAAGGTGCCGCTCCCCCGCAAAGCCGCGGCACCTTCCGTCGTAAGCCCACCAGAAGCGTGCACCGCCTGACGCAGGGTTGCCTTAAACGAGGCAGCCCCCGCTCCCGGTGGGAGCAGGGGCTGCAACAGCGAAGCAGCAGGTGCTACTTGGCCTTCTCGAGGATTTCCACGAGCCGCCAGTTCTTGGTGGCGGACAGCGGACGGGTCTCGGCGATGACAACCAGGTCGCCGATGCCGGCGGTGTTGTTCTCATCGTGTGCCTTGACCTTGGAGGTACGGCGGATGACCTTGCCGTACAGGGCGTGCTTCACGCGGTCCTCAACCTGGACAACGATGGTCTTCTCCATCTTGTCCGAGACCACGTAGCCGCGACGCGTCTTGCGGTAACCGCGCTGCTCAGCCGTGGCTGCGGTAGCAGTTTCCGTCACGTTCTGGTCCTTTTCACTCACTTGGCATCCTCCTCGGTTTCAACCGTTTCAGCCTTCTCGGCCTTCTTGGTTGCAGCCTTCTTGGACTTCTTCTCTTCCTTGGCTTCCACAACCGGTGCGGCAACCTCGGCACGGATGCCCAGCTCGCGCTCACGGAGAACGGTGTAGATGCGGGCGATGTCCTTCTTTACCGCGCGCAGGCGACCGTGGTTCTCCAGCTGACCGGTGGCGGACTGGAAACGCAGGTTGAACAGCTCTTCCTTGGCCTTGCGGAGTTCTTCAACGAGACGCTCGTTGTCGAAACCGTCCAGCTTTGCGGGAGCCAGATCCTTGGATCCTACTGCCATTTCTATTCACCACCCTCGCGACGCACGATGCGTGCCTTCAACGGCAGCTTGTGGATTGCCAGGCGCAGGGCCTCGCGAGCTACCTCTTCATTGACACCGGCGAGTTCGAAGAGAACCCGGCCCGGCTTGACGTTGGCGACCCACCATTCGGGCGAACCCTTTCCGGAACCCATGCGGGTTTCGGCAGGCTTCTTGGTCAGGGGACGGTCCGGGTAGATGTTGATCCAGACCTTACCGCCACGCTTGATGTGGCGGGTCATCGCGATACGAGCGGACTCGATCTGACGGTTGGTGACGTATGCCGGGCTCAGGGCCTGGATGCCGTACTCACCGAACGAGACCTTGGTGCCGCCCGTGGCAGCGCCGGAACGACCCGGGTGGTGCTGCTTACGGTGCTTGACTCGACGTGGGATAAGCATTTAAGCCTGTCCTCCTTCTACTGCTGCAGCGGGTGCAGCCTCACCTGCCGGTGCTTCGGCAGCAGGAGCTGCGTCAGCGGCCGGACGGTCGTTGCGACGGCGGCGATCGCCACGGTCAGCGCCACCCGGGCGGCCCGGACGGTCGCCGGAGCGGCCGCGGGACGGGGCGGAAGCAGCCTGGGCGGCCAGTTCCTTGGCAGTGACGTCACCCTTGTAGATCCAGACCTTCACGCCGATGCGGCCGAAGGTGGTCTTGGCTTCGTAGAAGCCGTAGTCGATGTTCGCGCGGAGGGTGTGCAGGGGCACACGGCCTTCGCGGTAGAACTCCGAGCGGGACATTTCAGCGCCACCCAGTCGACCCGAGCAGGCGATACGGATGCCCTTGGCACCGGCACGCTGCGCGGACTGCATGGCCTTCTTCATGGCGCGGCGGAATGCCACACGCGAAGTCAGCTGCTCTGCAACGCCCTGGGCAACAAGCTGGGCTTCCATCTCGGGGTTCTTGACCTCGAGGATGTTCAGCTGGACCTGCTTGCCGGTGAGCTTTTCGAGCTCGCCGCGGATGCGGTCTGCTTCCGCTCCACGGCGGCCGATGACGATGCCGGGACGGGCCGTGTGGATGTCCACGCGGACGCGGTCACGGGTGCGCTCGATCTCGACCTTCGCGATGCCGGCGCGCTCCATGCCCGTGGACATGAGCTGGCGGATGCGGATGTCTTCGCGAACGAAGTCCTTGTACCGCTGGCCGGCCTTGGTGCTGTCAGCGAACCAGTGCGATACGTGATCGGTGGTGATGCCGAGTCGGAACCCGTGCGGGTTTACTTTCTGTCCCACTTAGCGAGCCTCCTCTTTCTCCGGGGTAGCGACTACCACGGTGATGTGGCTGGTGCGCTTCTTGATCTGAAATGCACGACCCTGGGCGCGCGGCTGGAACCGCTTCATGGTCGGGCCTTCATCAACAAACGCTTCGCTGATGATGAGGTCACCTTCGTCAAACGCCACGCCGTCGCGGTCCGCGAGGACCCGGGCGTTGGAGATTGCCGACTGTACTACCTTGAATACCGGCTCCGAAGCTGCCTGCGGGGCAAACTTCAGAATTGCCAGAGCCTCATTCGCTTGCAATCCACGAACAAGGTTGACGACGCGCCGGGCCTTCATAGGCGTTACGCGGATGTGGCGCGCAATTGCCTTGGCTTCCATTGCTTTCCTTCTCTCGTCTATGACGTAAGCGCAGGCGCCTAGCGGCGCTTGCCCTTACGGTCGTCCTTGACATGGCCGCGGAAAGTCCGCGTGGGAGCGAATTCGCCGAGCTTGTGCCCGACCATCGACTCAGTGACAAACACCGGGATGTGCTTGCGTCCGTCGTGTACGGCGATCGTGTGTCCGAGCATGTCGGGGATGATCATCGAACGGCGGGACCAGGTCTTGATGACGTTCTTGGTGCCCTTTTCGTTTTCCCTGGCTACCTTCACAAAGAGGTGCTGGTCAACGAAAGGACCTTTTTTCAGGCTGCGTGGCATGTGTCCAGGCTCCTATCGCTTGTTCTTGCCAGTACGACGGCGACGCACAATAAGCTTGTCGCTCTCTTTGTTGGGGCGCCGGGTGCGGCCTTCCCGCTGACCGTTCGGGTTGACGGGGTTACGACCACCGGAGGTCTTACCTTCACCACCACCGTGCGGGTGGTCAACCGGGTTCATGGCGACACCACGGACGGTCGGGCGAACGCCCTTCCACCGCATACGGCCGGCCTTGCCCCAGTTGATGTTCGACTGCTCGGCGTTGCCGACCTCGCCGACGGTTGCGCGGCAGCGCACGTCAACGTTGCGGATTTCGCCGGAAGGCAGGCGCAGCTGGGCGAAGCGGCCTTCCTTGGCAACGAGCTGGATGGATGCACCGGCGGAGCGGCCCATCTTGGCGCCGCCACCCGGACGCAGTTCAACTGCGTGGATAACGGTACCCACGGGGATGTTGCGCAGGGGCAGGTTGTTGCCGGGCTTGATGTCAGCGTTGGCACCTGCTTCCACGAAGTCACCCTGGGACAGCTTGTTCGGGGCGATGATGTAACGCTTGGTGCCATCAACGTAGTGCAGGAGCGCGATGCGGGCCGTACGGTTCGGATCGTACTCAATTTCGGCTACGCGGGCGTCAACGCCGTCCTTGTCGTGGCGACGGAAGTCGATCAGACGGTACTGGCGCTTGTGTCCGCCACCCTTGTGACGGGTGGTGATCTTACCGGTGTTGTTACGGCCGCCCTTCTTGGGCAGCGGACGTACCAACGACTTTTCCGGCGTCGACCGCGTGATTTCGATGAAGTCCGCTACGCTCGAGCCACGACGGCCCGGGGTAGTCGGCTTGTATTTACGGATTCCCATAATTTATTTCCTCGTTAAAGTGGTCTCCGCTACGAGAGCGGACCGCCGAAGATGTCGATGGTGCCTTCTTTGAGGGTGACAATCGCACGCTTGGTGTTCTTGCGGGTACCCCATCCGAATTTGGTGCGCTTGCGCTTACCGGCACGGTTGATGGTGTTGATCGATTCGACCTTGACGGAGAAGATCTTCTCCACGGCCAGCTTGATTTCGGTCTTGTTCGACCGGGGGTCCACCAGGAAGGTGTACTTGCCCTCGTCGATCAGGCCGTAGCTCTTTTCCGACACGACGGGTGCAAGCACGACGTCGCGGGGATCCTTGATGGTGGCTGCGCTCACTTGGCATCCTCCTCGTTCTTAGCTGCCTTGGCGGCAACGAATGCGTCGTAGGCAGCCTTGGTGAAGACAACGTCATCAGACACGAGAACGTCGTAGGTGTTCAGCTGGTCTGCGTACAGAACGTGAACACCGGCGAGGTTGCGCACGGACAGTGCAGCAACGTCGTTGGCGCGCTCGATGACAACCAGCAGGTTCTTGCGGTCGGAAACACCGCGGAGCGTTGCCAGTGCGGTCTTGGCCGAAGGCTTGTCGCCTGCAACCAGCTCAGAGACAACGTGGATGCGTCCGTTGCGGGCCCGGTCAGACAGTGCGCCGCGCAGGGCAGCAGCAATCATCTTCTTGGGGGTGCGCTGGCTGTAGTCACGCGGGGTGGGACCGTGGACAATGCCACCGCCGGTCATGTGCGGAGCACGGATCGAACCCTGGCGGGCGCGGCCGGTACCCTTCTGCTTGAACGGCTTGCGTCCTGCACCGGAAACTTCAGCGCGGGTCTTGGTCTTGTGGGTACCCTGGCGAGCAGCAGCGAGCTGGGCAACGACAACCTGGTGCAGCAGCGGCACGTTGGTCTGGACGTCGAAGATCTCTGCAGGCAGGTCAACCTGGACAGTGTTAGCCATTGAACTAGGCTCCCTTCACGGCGGTGCGTACGAGTACGACCTGGCCGCGGGCGCCGGGAACGGCACCCTTGATCAGGAGCAGCGACTTCTCGACGTCAACCGCGTGAACCGTCAGGTTCAGCGTGGTGTGACGAACGGCGCCCATGCGGCCGGCCATTTTCATGCCCTTGAAGACGCGGCTCGGGGTGGATGCACCACCGATTGAACCGGGCTTACGGTGGTTCTTGTGGGCACCGTGGGAAGCTCCAACGCCGTGGAAGCCGTGACGCTTCATAACACCGGCGAAGCCCTTACCCTTGGTGGTGCCTACGACGTCGATCTTCTGGCCGGCTTCGAAGAGCTCTACAGAGAGCTCCTGGCCCAGCTCGTACTCGGCAGCATCTGCGGTACGAAGTTCGACGACGTGACGGCGAGGCGTGACGCCTGCCTTTTCAAAGTGACCAGCCAGCGGCTTGGTGACCTTGCGGGGATCGATCTGGCCGTAGCCGATCTGAACGGCGACGTAGCCATCAGCTTCTGCGTTGCGCAGCTGGGTGATGACGTTCGAGTCTGCCTGGACCACAGTGACGGGGATGAGCTTGTTGTTCTCGTCCCAGACCTGGGTCATGCCGAGCTTCGTGCCCAGCAGGCCCTTTACGTTACGGGTTGCGGTCATAGTTTCTCAGCACCTCCCTACAGCTTGATTTCGATGTTCACGTCAGCCGGCAGGTCGAGACGCATGAGCGAGTCAACAGCCTTCGGCGTGGGATCGATGATGTCGATAAGACGCTTGTGCGTGCGCATTTCGAAGTGCTCGCGGCTGTCCTTGTACTTGTGCGGAGAGCGGATAACGCAGTACACGTTCTTCTCCGTCGGCAGCGGCACGGGGCCCACTACCGTTGCGCCTGCGCGCGTGACCGTCTCAACGATCTTCCGTGCTGAAACGTCAATGACCTCGTGGTCGTATGACTTCAGCCGGATGCGGATTTTTTGTCCCGCCATGTCGCCTGACTCTCTTTCAGTCTGTGCTTCCCCGGTTTAGGGCTGCCCTGTTCACTTTCCTGTTGTATGTGGCTGCCGAAGCATTTGAAGTCGTAACTACCACCCGCCGCACAAACTGAATCCGGATGGATCCGGGTTCCTCACCTTGCCGGCGTAACCGACCCCCGCGGTCGGGCGTGTCGCGCTCAACACGCATACAAATCCGCAATTCCATTGGGGTGGGTTATGTTTGGTCTTCAACTTGGACCCTGCATCCGGCATTATCCGGATCGGGACGCGAAGAAGCGCTTGAACAACTCATCTAGTATGCCGGAAATCCCCGGCAGATGCGAATCGTCCCTCGTGGGGCCGGGGCATGGCGGGATCATTGCCCTTGGCTGCATCCGAATGGATGATAAGGACATGACGCTGGAAAGCACTGAATCGGTGACGGAACTGGCCGGCCGGATGCCGCCGTCGTTCACCCTTGGCGTGGCGGCGGCCGCCTTCCAAATTGAAGGCGCCCTCGGTGAAGGGGGCCGGGGGCCCTCCGGCTGGGACGCGTTCGCGGAGAAGCCCGGCGCCATTGTGGACGGCCACTCCCCCGCCATGGCCTGCGACCATTACAACAGGTTGCCGGAGGATGTGGCGCTGCTGCAGGACCTGGGCGTGGATTCCTACCGCTTCTCGCTTTCGTGGCCGCGGATCCAGCCGGACGGCCGGGGCAGTTTTAACCCGGAAGGACTGGACTTCTACGACCGGCTGATCGACCAGCTGCTGGAGGCTGGCATTTCCCCCATGGCCACGCTGTACCACTGGGACACGCCCCTGCCCCTTGAGCACCGCGGCGGCTGGCTCAACCGGGAGACCGCGGAACGCTTTGGCGAGTACGCCGCTGCAGCCGCCGGGCGCTACGGCGACCGCGTGGCCCAGTGGGTCACGCTCAACGAGCCTCTCTCGGTAACCCTGAACGGCTATGCCCTGGGCGTCCATGCCCCTGGCCGGGCGCTGATGTTCGATGCCCTCCCGTCCATCCACAACCAGCTGCTGGCGCACGGGCTGGGCGTACAGGCACTCCGGGCTGCCGGCGTAACCGGCGGCGTTGGGGTGACCAACCTCCATGCCCCCGTCCGGCCCGCCAGCCGGAGCATCGGCGACCGGATGGTGGCCCGGATGTACGACCTGCTGATGAACCGGATCTACGCCGACCCTGTCCTGCTGGGCCGCTACCCGCACCTTCCCCTGTACGCCCGGCCGTGGCTGCGCTCGATTGGCCGCATCTCCGACACCGACCTGCGCACCATCCACCAGCCGCTGGACTTCTACGGACTGAACTACTACTTCCCGGTCAAGGTAGCTATTGGCCGCGGTGTGACACCCATCCCTGCCGAACCGGACGAAGCAGTTGTCACCCTCCCGTATCACGAGGTGGGCTATCCGGAACTTGACCACACCGGATTCGGCTGGCCGGTGGCCCCCGAACATCTGGGCATCCTGCTCAAGGAACTCCAGGACCGGTACGGGGACGCCCTCCCGCCTGTCTACATCACGGAAGGCGGTGCGAGTTTTCCGGAGCCGGACAAGGTTGAGGGCACCCTCCAGGACGAGGAGCGGGTGCAATACCTGGCCACCCACCTGCGCGCTGCCCTCGATGCAACCTCCCCGGGCGGCATGGCTTCAGGCGTTGACCTGCGGGGCTATTACGTGTGGACACTGATGGACAACTTTGAGTGGGCTGCCGGCTACTCCCAACGGTTCGGGTTGGTCCACGTTGACTTTGAGACGCAGCAGAGGACCCCGAAACAGTCCTTCTACTGGTACCAGGCCCTTTCGCGGGCGCGGAAAACCCGGGCCGGCCAGTAGCCCGGGCCCGCACGGTATTTCCTTATCAGCCGAGGCCGGCAGAGCGGCCTGCTACTGGTTCTTGTTTGCCCGGTTGATTCGCTTGGCCCGGTCGATCTCGTGGCGGAAGTGCCTCTTGGCCCAGAACACGCCTGCCACCACCGCGACCACGATGATCAGGAAAATAAGCCATCCCATGATGATCTCCTCTCGATGCTGCCACATTATCAGGGGAGCTTCTGTGCGGGGCCGTCCTGCCCGCCAGCCGATTCAGTGCCCGCGCTGAGGTTGAGGCGCCACATGGCAAAGGCAATCAGTCCGACGGCGACAATCGCCAGCAGCGCGAAGGTGTACTCCCGCATGGCCCACAAGATGCAGGCAGCAATGCCGCCGGCACCCCAACGGACAAAGAACCGGTCCCCAAGGACCAGGCCTGCCACCAGCAGCGCGGCCAGCAGGAGCACGAGCCACAACTGC
This sequence comes from Arthrobacter sp. Y3221159, assembly GCF_059089885.1. Taxonomy (NCBI): domain Bacteria; kingdom Bacillati; phylum Actinomycetota; class Actinomycetes; order Micrococcales; family Micrococcaceae; genus Arthrobacter; species Arthrobacter sp. Y3221159. The sequence goes on along the minus strand of NZ_JBNHFC010000001.1, from coordinate 266,885 downwards.
TGGCCCCCAGCCCCGCTCATAACCACGCCGGCGCCGGACAGGGTGAGCAGGACAGCCGATGCCGTTGCATATGCCCGGCCAGGCCCGTGCTGCCCTGCCCGGTACCGCAAGGCGGCGAGCAAGGCTCCCAGCGCCACGTACCACTGGGCTGCCCAGAAGGGGTCCGGCAGGCTCCCCGTGTCCAGGCGGAAGAGGGCCGCCCTCTGGACCGCGGCGGCCACTGCCACCGACCCAATTTCCGCCGCTACCCGGCGCACTGTTGCCGGCACTTCACACACGGCGACTCCGGCAGCACAGGTTAGCAGGGCAGCAGCGCACCACGCTGTTGAATCCGCCGGGAGCCCGGCCAGCGCGGCGGTGCCGAATCCCAGGAAGGATGCGCCCGCCAAAGACCAGCGGCGCAACGGCTCCTCGACCCGGCGGGAGGCCCGGGCCTGCCGCAGCGCATACAGGGCTGCGGCCGCCAGTCCCGGGCCGGCCAGCCACGGAAGATAGCGGCCCCAGTCCCCACCAAGTCCGTCAAACACTGAGCCTGCAAGCATGAACGCGCCGGTGAGCAGCGCTGCCGCCGCGGGCGGGTACAGTGCCGGGATCCGTTCAACATGCGAGGCAATAAACAGGACAGCGGCCAGGGCAAGGACGGCGGCCCCGGAAACCCAGCCCGCCGCCTCCGGTGCAACCAGCAGGGCAGTGCCCGTGAAAGATACTGCTGCAACAAGCCACAGCCAGTGCTCCACCCCCGCAGGTGCAGCGTTGCGCCGGTTCCCCACCACGCCTGCCCCCGCTGCCAGGAGGCCCAGGAGCATGAGCACCACTGAGGTTTCCGTGTATCCGAGCAGTGGCACTGCCCCAAAGGTAGCGAACGGACCGAGCGCAAGCACCCCGAACAACAGGGCGTAGAGGCCGAAGTACAGCGCACCGGGGGCAACAAACAGACGGCGGGCCAGCGCAGCGGATACCAGCAGCAGCGCCAGCTCCAGGAACAGGACGCCGCGGCCCCCGCTTTCGCCCGCCTGGCCGTAGCGGAGGGCGTACCCCAGGGGCAGCAGGGCCTGCCCGGCCAGCGTAATCCACACGGCTGCCTGCTGGAACGGCACCGATTGCAGGCTGGACCGCAGGACCCACCGCACCGCATGCTGGGCCGCAAGGACTGAGGCGAACGTCAGGGACACCGCTGCCGGCGAAGCAGTGATGTCGTAGCTGAGGACCACCGCCAGCGCAGCCGTCAACACACGGGCTGCTACGAAGTACCACCCTTTCTGCAGCGGGGAGGACGCAACCGGCACCATGACCGCAGCGAACAGCGCGAAAATGCCCACCAACACCTCTATGAGGAGCAGGTTGCCGGACGAGAGGTAGACGAGGACAACGAATAACGCCGGCGCAAACCATTCAGCACCACCTTCACGCCGCAGTACGTACCCGGCCAGCACGGCCGATCCGGCTGCTACGGCCGGCACCAAGACGGCCTGCCAGCTGCCTTCTCCCAGCGGAGCCATCATGGCGCCTATCAGCTGCACCACGAGCACCAGGCCGACATCAGCGGTTGTACCGCCCGGCGTGCGCCGCAGGAGGTATGCACCCAGGACAAGGGCCAGCTGGAGTCCCAGAGCCACGGCCAGCACGGTGGCCGGCAGAACCTGCTCCCCGGCCAGGACCGGTACGGCCCCACTCTGCGCCAGCTGCCCGAACACCGTCAGCACCAGGATCGTGCCCGTAACTCTCGCCAGCCACCAGTAACTCCAGCGGTGCAGGCGGCCGGGCAGCGTCAATGCGATAGCGGCCAGATACGCGAGCATCAGCACCAGCGCAATGTTTCCCGCGCCGGTGGAAACCAACCGGAAGGCGAACTCCACCATGACGGCAGAGACCACCAGCGGCAGCAGCTCCCCAACGGCGGGACGCCAGCCGCCTGGACTGGCAGGACGCCGGATCAACATCAGACCGGTGGCGACAGCTGCCAGCAACTGCAACAGGATCGCCACCATGGTCAGGAGATTTCCGCGGGTGGCGTCGACCGACGCCAGGACGGCGATCCCCACGACACCGAGGTCTGAAAAAACGGCCAGTGTGGCTTGGGAAGCGGGGACACTGTGCCCCAGGCGCTGCAGTGCCGCGGACAGCAGCTGCTGGCAAACGGCCGCCGCAGCGACGCCGAACCACACTGCGTGGTTCTGCAGAGCCCCCTCGGTGAGCGCCGCGGCCGCTGCAGGAACTGCCACGGTAGCGGCAACCCTTCCGTTCAGCACCAGCAGCCCCCGCCGTTCCTCCCCCTTCCGGAGCGCTCTCCCAAGCCAGATGAGCGACGCCAGCAACGGCACCGCCGCAAACGCCCACTCCCCCAGCACCGGGCTGAAGAACCATGCCAGCCCCAAGGGGGCGAACGGTGCCAGTTCAGCGCCGCCCCGGAACCTTGCAGCCAGCACGAAGCTGGCCAGCAGCAGAATCAGGAGCGGCAGCCATAGCGCTACCGGGCCGTCGCCCGGCCCGGAGGCAGCGGCCGTCCCCCGAAGCGCTGCGACCGAGGCGATTGCCGCCGTTACCGCGAACTGCGCTGCATGTGTCAGGAGCGCGTCAAAGCGCCACCACCCGGCACCCCGCAAAGTGCCGTCGTCGGGCACCTTTGGTTGCCTGACCGGCCGTCCTGTCCCGGCGGCCTCGCTTGGAAACCAGTCGGCCAGGACGCGGCCGCCAAACGCGGTTGCGGTGGACTGCAGCGCCAGGAGCAGTCCAGCGGCGAACAACGCATCTGCCCCGTGGCCCGTGAGTTCCCACACCACCACGCTGCCGGACACAGTCAGTGCCACCCGCGCAGCATAGAAATGTAACAGCCTGAACGGGGCGCTCCGGACGGCGGTCATCACCCCGAAGTACACCCCGCAGATACCGAGGACCAGGGCGTAGTCCCACCTCGCCAGCAGCAGCGGGAAGAAGGTGGATGCCAGGGCAACCGCCGGAACCACTAGAGGGTGGAGTCTGGACAAGGGTCCGGTGAAGACGGGAGGAAGCCATCCCGGCCGCAGCAGCGACACCACGGTAAACAGCACGGCCACGCCCGTTAGTGCAACGAAGTACCAAACGAGGGCCCCGCCCAGCACGGCAATGCCAGACCACGCTGTGGAAACGACGAATGTCAAGGACAGGTACACCAGGACCCTGCTCTCGAGCCGAAGGGCGGCGGCAATGTAGGCGAGGGTTCCGGCGAGGGACGTCAGCAGCCACACCGCGGGTCCGTGGAACAGCACGAAGTTATACAGGGCCAGGCCGATCACGGGAATCAGCGCGAGGCCCGTACCGGTGAACGCCACGGCGGCTGGCCTGAGCCGGTGAACCCTGCGGTGAAGGACCAGTCCCGAGGCATAGAACAGGGCCGCCACCGCGCAGACGCCGGCGAAGCGGAACAGCGGCGCCAGCCCGGTCCCCACGAACAGCGCCGCTGCCGCAACAAGCAGGAGGCTGGCAACGTATAGGGTGACGTTGATGTTCTGCCGGTCCCGGCGCTCCCGGCGGGCCTTGCGTTCTTCGTCGGACTCGGCGGGACGTGCCGGCCTGGCAGGATATGCCCGCTGCCGGGCCGGCGGCAACACTTTCCCGGCAGGCTGCTGCCGGGCAGGCGGCTGGGGCGGGGGCGGCGTCCCTCCAATGACTGGTGCGGACATCCGGGGCACGGGCTGGGCCGGCGGCGCCGACTTCCACTGCTGCTCCTGGGTGACCTTCGCCATCGCAACCCGCCACCCCTGGAGGTGGCCGTCCCGGTACCCCGCCTCATAGGATGCATCCCTCATGCCGCGACCTCCCGCTAGGCAGTGCTGTACGACTGCAATTTATCCAATGACTGGATAAGTTCTAGCAAGAGAAAGCCCCGCTGCACATGGCAGCGGGGCTTTCTGTGGATTATGCGGGGCGGTGCCCCGATGATCCGTTGATCAGCAAGGACTACTTGATGATCTTGGTGACGCGTCCCGAACCAACGGTGCGGCCGCCTTCGCGGATAGCGAAGCCGAGGCCCTCTTCCATAGCGATGGGCTGGATGAGCGCAACGGTCATCTCAGTGTTGTCGCCGGGCATAACCATTTCCGTGCCCTCGGGCAGGGTGATAACGCCGGTAACGTCCGTCGTACGGAAGTAGAACTGCGGGCGGTAGTTCGAGTAGAACGGGTTGTGGCGTCCGCCTTCGTCCTTGGAGAGGATGTAGACGTTGGCCTCGAAGTCGGTGTGCGGGGTGATGGAACCCGGCTTGACGACAACCTGGCCACGCTCGACGTCGTCGCGCTTCAGACCGCGGAGCAGGAGGCCACAGTTCTCGCCGGCCCATGCTTCGTCGAGCTGCTTGTGGAACATCTCGATACCGGTAACCGTGGTCTTCTGGACCGGGCGGATGCCGACGATCTCGACCTCGGAGTTGATGGCGAGGGTTCCACGCTCGGCGCGGCCCGTAACAACGGTTCCACGACCGGTGATGGTGAAGACGTCTTCGATCGGCATCAGGAACGGCTTGTCGCGGTCACGAACGGGGTCCGGAACGGACTCGTCCACAGCAGCCATCAGGTCCTCAACGGACTTGACCCACTCGGGATCGCCTTCCAGGGCCTTCAGGCCGGAAACGCGAACAACCGGAGCGTCGTCGCCATCGAAGCCCTGCGAGCTCAGGAGCTCACGAACTTCCATTTCAACGAGGTCGAGGAGTTCCTCGTCCTCAACCATGTCAGCCTTGTTCAGCGCGACCAGCAGGTAGGGAACACCAACCTGGCGGGCGAGCAGAACGTGCTCGCGGGTCTGTGCCATGGGGCCGTCGGTAGCAGCAACCACGAGGATTGCGCCGTCCATCTGGGCAGCACCGGTGATCATGTTCTTGATGTAGTCAGCGTGACCGGGGGCGTCAACGTGTGCGTAGTGACGCTTCTCGGTCTGGTACTCCACGTGGGAGATGTTGATGGTAATACCGCGCTGACGCTCTTCGGGAGCAGAGTCGATCGACGCGAAGTCGCGCTTCTCGTTGAGATCCGGGTACTTGTCGTACAGCACCTTGGAAATGGCGGCCGTCAGCGTCGTCTTACCGTGGTCAACGTGACCGATGGTGCCGATGTTGACGTGCGGCTTAGTCCGCTCGAACTTTGCCTTTGCCACAGGTTCCTCCTAGAACGATTTCAAATGGCTTGCCCTCTAACCGCGCTTCTCGCGGCAGAAACTCAGGCAAGTCTACTTGGGGGCTTTGGATTGGTGAAATTGCAGATTCAGGAACTAATACTAGTCCCTTGAGCCTGTTCGTACAGGTGGCCGGATCCGGTCGGGACCAAGCCGGCCACCTGTACTGGCTGCGCTTTCCGTTTCCGGCCCGCGCACCCGGGATGTTCGCTTTGAGAATCCGTGAGGACTACTCGCCGCGGCTCTTCTGGATGATCTCGTCGGCAACAGCCTTCGGGACCTCGGCGTAGCTGTTGAACGTCATGGAGTACACAGCACGGCCCTGGGTCTTCGAGCGCAAGTCGCCGATGTAGCCGAACATGCCGGACAGCGGAACGTGCGCACGAACAACCTTGACACCCTGTGCATCCTCCATGGACTGCATCTGGCCACGGCGGGAGTTGAGGTCACCGATAACTTCACCCATGTATTCCTCAGGGGTGCGGACTTCAACATCCATCAGCGGTTCGAGCAGGACGGGGTTCGCCTTCCGTGCAGCTTCCTTGAAAGCCATACGGCCAGCGATCTTGAACGCCATTTCCGAGGAGTCAACGTCGTGGTACGCGCCGTCAACCAGCGTGGCCTTGATGCCCACAACCGGGTAACCGGCCAGGACGCCGTCGTTCAGCGCATCCTGGATACCTGCGTCAACAGACGGGATGTACTCGCGGGGAACGCGGCCACCGGTGACCTTGTTCTCGAACTCGTACAGCTCGCCCTCGGCGGTGTCCAGCGGCTCGATCGCAATCTGAATCTTTGCGAACTGGCCCGAACCACCGGTCTGCTTCTTGTGGGTGTAGTCGTGGCGTTCCACGGCCCGCTTGATGGTCTCGCGGTAGGCGACCTGGGGCTTGCCCACGTTTGCCTCGACCTTGAACTCGCGGCGCATGCGGTCCACCAGGATGTCCAGGTGGAGCTCGCCCATGCCGGCGATGATGGTCTGGCCGGTGTCTTCGTTGAGGGACACCTGGAAGGTGGGGTCCTCAGCGGAGAGCTTCTGGATGGCTGTGGACAGCTTCTCCTGGTCACCCTTGGTGTTCGGCTCGATGGCGACAGAGATCACGGGCTCGGGGAAGCTCATGGACTCGAGCACGATCTGGTGGTTGGCATCGCACAGGGTGTCACCCGTGGTGGTGTCCTTCAAACCGATGGCTGCGTAGATGTGGCCGGCGGTAGCGCCCTCAACAGGCATTTCCTTGTTGGCGTGCATCTGGAACAGCTTGCCGATGCGCTCCTTCTTGCCCTTGGTGGAGTTGACCACCTGGGCACCTGCTTCCACGTGACCGGAGTACACGCGGATGAAGGTGAGTTGGCCGAAGAAGGGGTGCGCAGCAATCTTGAAGGCCAGTGCGGAGAACGGCTCTTCGGCGGAAGGCTTGCGGGTCAGTTCCTTCTCTTCGTCGCGAGGGTCGTGGCCGACCATCGGGGGGACGTCGAGCGGGTTCGGCAGGTAATCGACAACTGCATCGAGCATCGGCTGAACGCCACGGTTCTTGAACGCGGAACCGCAGAAGATCGGGTAGAGCTCGGAGTTGATCGTCATCTTGCGGATGCCGGCCTTGAGCTCGTCGATCGAGATCTCTTCACCTTCGAGGTACTTCTCCATGAGTTCCTCGGAGGACTCCGCGACGGTCTCAACCAGGTTCGCGCGGTACTCTTCGGCCTTTTCCTGGAGGTCAGCCGGGATCTCACGAATCTCGTACTTCGCGCCCATGGTCACGTCACCCTTGGCATCGCCGGGCCACACCAGTGCACGCATGTAGAGCAGGTCCACGACGCCGATGAAGTCGTTCTCGGCACCGATGGGGAGCTGCATGACCAGCGGCTTGGCACCGAGGCGGCTGATGATGGTGTCTACGGTGAAGTAGAAGTCAGCACCCAGCTTGTCCATCTTGTTGACGAAGCAGATACGCGGGACGTTGTACTTGTCAGCCTGGCGCCACACGGTCTCGGACTGCGGCTCAACGCCTTCCTTGCCATCGAAGACGGCAACGGCGCCGTCGAGGACGCGCAAAGAGCGCTCTACCTCAACGGTGAAGTCAACGTGGCCGGGGGTGTCGATGATGTTGATCTGGTTGTTCTCCCAGAAGCAGGTCACGGCGGCAGACGTGATGGTGATGCCGCGTTCCTTTTCCTGTTCCATCCAGTCAGTGGTCGAAGCGCCGTCGTGCGTTTCGCCGATCTTGTGGTTCACACCCGTGTAGAACAGGATGCGCTCGGTTGTGGTGGTCTTGCCGGCATCAATGTGGGCCATGATGCCGATGTTGCGGACCTTACTAAGGTCGGTAAGCACGTCCTGTGCCACGGGGTCTCCTTTTGGGATGGACTACGCGTTCGCCGCCGGCTCTTTTGAGCCGGCGGCGTCCGGGGAGTATTACCAGCGGTAGTGTGCGAAGGCCTTGTTGGACTCGGCCATCTTGTGGGTGTCTTCGCGACGCTTCACAGCGGCACCGAGACCGTTGGAGGCATCCAGGATTTCGTTCTGGAGGCGCTCGGTCATGGTCTTCTCACGGCGGGCCTTGGAGTAGCCCACCAGCCACCGCAGGGCGAGTGCGGTGGAGCGTCCCGGCTTAACCTCAACCGGAACCTGGTACGTTGCGCCACCGACACGGCGGGAGCGGACCTCGAGGGAAGGCTTAACGTTGTCCATGGCCTTCTTCAGGGCTGCAACGGGGTCGCCGCCGGACTTGGCGCGTGCGCCTTCGAGGGCACCGTAGACGATGCGCTCTGCCGTGGACTTCTTGCCGTCAACGAGCACCTTGTTGATGAGCTGGGTTACCAGCGGGGAGCCGTAAACCGGATCCGAAACGAGCGGCCGCTTGGGGGCCGGACCCTTGCGAGGCATATTACTTCTTCTCCATCTTTGCGCCGTAGCGGCTGCGGGCCTGCTTACGGTTCTTCACGCCCTGGGTATCGAGGGCGCCACGGACGATCTTGTAGCGGACACCCGGGAGGTCCTTAACACGACCACCGCGAACGAGCACAATGGAGTGCTCCTGCAGGTTGTGGCCAACACCGGGGATGTAGGCGGTTACTTCCACGCCGCCGTTGAGGCGCACACGTGCCACCTTACGCAGAGCCGAGTTCGGCTTCTTGGGGGTGGTGGTGTAGACGCGGGTGCAAACACCGCGGCGCATCGGGCTGCCCTTAAGCGCGGGAGCCTTGGTCTTTGAGACCTTAGGCGTGCGGCCCTTGCGGACCAGCTGGTTAATCGTAGGCACTCTCGTGTTCTCCGTTTTATCCGGAACAGCCGCTTCCGGCCGCTCTCTTGTTGCGTTGCCCCGCCGCCCGGGCCCTTGGAGGAATCTCCGAAGGCGGCGAAGGCGAAGCCTTAATAGTCGGATCCCATGCCCATGACCCGACTCGCGTCAAAATGTCCCTAGGCATGCGAAAATGTGGCATACGTTGCACAAGAACCCTGCAAACCGGAAACGTCGCTCTGGCTCAGCCTCTCAGCTGGGGCCGGCGCACTCATCCACTGCCACAATAACAATTGGTAACAAGTCTAGCATGGACGGCCTCCTTGCCTTAATCGGCCCGTTAAACGGGGATGGTCCCGCACCGTGGGGTGCGGGACCATCCCTTTTAATGCCTAAGGGCAGGGCGGAGGGTCCCTACGTGGCGCGGAACGCGACACGAAAGGGACCGCCCTGCCCGCTACCGGAAGTCGTTGCCCAGGTCGTAGTCATCCAGCGGGATGGCGTGGAACTCAGGAGCTCCGTCGCCGCCCAGGGAGTCGTACGAGAAGTCACTGAACGCGCTGGGGCCTGTGAACAGGTTGGCCTTCGCTTCTTCAGTGGGCTCGACGGTGACCTCGGTGTAGCGCGGGAGGCCCGTGCCGGCCGGGATCAGCTTACCGATGATGACGTTCTCCTTGAGGCCAAGCAGCGGATCGCTCTTGCCTTCCATGGCCGCCTGCGTCAGGACGCGGGTGGTCTCCTGGAAGGAAGCCGCGGACAGCCAGGACTCGGTGGCCAGCGACGCCTTGGTGATACCCATGAGCTCGGGACGTCCGGATGCGGGAGTCTTGCCCTCGGATACAACGCGGCGGTTGGCGTCCTCGAAGCGGCTGCGCTCGGCGAGTTCGCCGGGGAGCAGGTCCGATTCGCCGGACTCGATGACCGTGACGCGGCGCAGCATCTGGCGGACGATAACCTCGACGTGCTTGTCGTGGATACCGATGCCCTGGCTGCGGTACACGCCTTGGACCTCGTCCACCAGGAACTTCTGAGCGGCACGGGGACCCATGATGCGCAGGACCTGCTTGGGATCCACAGGACCGTTGATCAGCTTCTGGCCGACGGTGACGTGGTCGCCGTCTTCGATCAGCAGGCGTGAACGGCGCAGGACCGGGTACGCGATCTCTTCGGTTCCGTCATCCGGGGTGATGACCAGGCGCATCTGGCGCTCGGACTCTTCGATGGTGATGCGGCCCGCTGCCTCGGCAATCGGCGCAACACCCTTCGGAGTACGGGCTTCGAAGAGCTCCTGGATACGGGGCAGACCCTGGGTGATGTCGTCGCCACCGCTGGCGGAGACTGCACCACCGGTGTGGAACGTACGCATGGTCAGCTGGGTACCGGGCTCACCGATGGACTGTGCGGCAATGATGCCCACGGCCTCGCCGATGTCCACGGTCTTGCCGGTGGCCAGCGAACGGCCGTAGCACAGGGCGCAGGTGCCGACACTGGACTCACAGGTGAGGACGGAGCGGACCTTGACCTCGGTGATGCCTGCCTTGAACAGCTCGTCGATGACGACGTCGCCGCAGTCGGTGCCGGCCGCGGCGAGGACCTTGCCCTCGGAGTCCACGACGTCGACAGCCAGCGTACGTGCGTAGGCGCTGTTCTCCACGTTCTCGTCCAGCACCAGCTCGCCGTTGGAATCGGCGACGGCGATGGGCGTGACCAGGCCGCGCTCGGTGCCGCAGTCCTCTTCGCGGACGATGACGTCCTGGGACACGTCCACCAGACGACGGGTCAGGTAACCCGAGTTGGCGGTACGCAGAGCGGTATCGGCGAGACCCTTACGGGCACCGTGCGTGGCGATGAAGTATTCCAGCACCGACAGGCCCTCACGATAGGAGGACTTGATGGGGCGCGGGATGATCTCACCCTTCGGGTTGGCCACCAGGCCACGGATACCCGCGATCTGGCGGACCTGCATCCAGTTACCACGTGCACCGGAGGACACCATGCGGTTGATGGTGTTCATCGGGGACAGGCTCTCACGCATCACCGAAGCGATCTCGTTGGTTGCCTTGTTCCAGATCTCGATCAGTTCCTGGCGGCGCTCGTCGTCGTCGATCAGGCCCTTGTCGTACTGGCCCTGGATCTTGGCGGCCCGCTCCTCGTACCCGGCAAGGATTTCCGGCTTGGCAGCCGGGACCTCGATGTCGGAGATGGCGACAGTGACGCCCGAACGCGTGGCCCAGTAGAAACCGGCATCCTTCAGGTTGTCCAGCGTGGCAGCCGTGACGACCTTCGGGTAGCGCTCGGCGAGGTCGTTGACGATGCGGGACAGCTCGCCCTTGTCGGCAACAGCCTCAACCCACGGGTAGTCCTCAGGCAGAGTCTCGTTGAAGAGCACCTGGCCCAGGGAGGTCTGGACAAGCGCGGGCTGGCCCGGCTCCCAGCCCTCGGGGGCTTCCCAGCCGGCATACGGCACGAAGCCTTCGAGGCGGATCTTGACCTGCGAGTTCAGGTGCAGCTCGCGGGCGTCGAACGCCATGATGGCCTCGGAGACCGAACCGAAGATGCGGCCTTCGCCGGCCGAACCCTTCCGCTTGGTGGTCAGGTGGTAGAGGCCGATGATCATATCCTGCGAAGGCAGGGTGACCGGGCGTCCGTCCGAGGGCTTCAGGATGTTGTTCGAGGACAGCATCAGGATGCGGGCCTCAGCCTGGGCTTCGGGGCTCAGCGGCAGGTGGACTGCCATCTGGTCGCCGTCGAAGTCGGCGTTGAACGCGCCACAAACCAGCGGGTGCAGCTGGATGGCCTTGCCTTCAACAAGCTGCGGCTCGAACGCCTGGATACCCAGGCGGTGCAGGGTAGGTGCACGGTTGAGCAGCACCGGGTGTTCGGTGATGATCTCTTCGAGCACGTCCCAGACCTGCGGACGGTAACGCTCCACCATGCGCTTGGCCGACTTGATGTTCTGGGCGTGGTTGAGGTCAACCAGGCGCTTCATCACGAACGGCTTGAAGAGCTCCAGCGCCATCTGCTTGGGCAGGCCGCACTGGTGCAGCTTCAGCTGCGGGCCGACGACGATGACCGAACGGCCGGAGTAGTCGACGCGCTTGCCGAGGAGGTTCTGGCGGAAACGGCCCTGCTTGCCCTTGAGCATGTCGCTCAGGGACTTCAGCGGCCGGTTGCCCGGACCGGTGACCGGACGGCCGCGGCGGCCGTTGTCGAAGAGGCTGTCAACAGCTTCCTGAAGCATGCGCTTCTCGTTGTTGACGATGATCTCCGGGGCGCCCAGGTCAAGCAGGCGCTTGAGCCGGTTGTTGCGGTTGATCACGCGGCGGTACAGGTCGTTGAGGTCGGAGGTCGCGAAGCGGCCACCGTCCAGCTGGACCATGGGGCGCAGTTCCGGCGGGATCACCGGGACGGCGTCGAGGACCATGCCAAGCGGGCTGTTGTTGGTGGTCAGGAACGCGTTGACCACCTTGAGGCGCTTGAGGGCGCGGGTCTTGCGCTGGCCCTTGCCGTTGGCGATGACGTCGCGCAGCAGATCGGACTCGGCCTGCATGTCGAAGCTCTCAAGGCGCTTCTTGATGGCTTCGGCACCCATGGAGCCTTCGAAGTACATGCCGTAGCGGTCGCGCAGTTCGCGGTACAGGCCCTCATCACCCTCGAGGTCGGCGACCTTCAGGTTCTTGAAGCGGTCCCAGACCTGCTCGAGGCGCTCGATGTCGGCGTCGGCGCGCTTACGCACGTTCGCCATCTGGCGGTCGGCGGAGTCGCGTGCCTTCTTCTTGTCGGCAGCCTTGGCGCCTTCGGCCTCCAGGCGGGCGATTTCGCCTTCGAGGTCGCGGGCAATCGCCGCGATATCGGAATCGCGGTTGTCGATCAGCTGCTTCTTCTCGATGTCGTGCTCAACCTGCAGGTTGGGCAGTTCCTCGTGGCGGGCAGCCTCGTCGACGCTGGTGATCATGTAGGCAGCGAAGTAGATGACCTTTTCGAGGTCCTTCGGTGCCAGGTCAAGGAGGTAGCCCAGGCGGGACGGAACACCCTTGAAGTACCAGATGTGCGTGACCGGTGCGGCCAGCTCGATGTGGCCCATGCGCTCTCGGCGGACCTTGGCGCGGGTGACTTCGACGCCACAGCGCTCACAGATGATGCCCTTGAAGCGCACGCGCTTGTACTTGCCGCAGTAGCATTCCCAGTCGCGGGACGGGCCGAAGATCTTCTCGCAGAAGAGGCCGTCTTTCTCGGGCTTGAGCGTGCGGTAGTTGATGGTTTCCGGCTTCTTAACCTCGCCGTAAGACCAGCCACGGATGTCTTCCGCGGTGGCGAGGCCGATCTGCATGAGGCCGAAGGAGGATTCGCTGGACATATGGTCCCTGTTCTCTCTTGTTCTCTAAATTCTGAAGTCTTGGGTGCGGGAGAAGGAAGGAGGACGACGGCGGACGGGGCCCGCCGTCGTCGGACTCCTTAGACCTCTTCTACGGAGCTGGGCTCTGCACGAGACAGATCGATGCCCAGTTCCTCCGCAGCCGTAAAGACTGCGTCATCAGAGTCACGCATTTCAATTGTGGTTCCGTCCGTGGAGAGGACTTCCACGTTCAGGCACAGCGACTGCATTTCCTTGATCAACACCTTGAAGGACTCGGGAACACCCGGCTCCGGGATGTTCTCGCCCTTGACGATCGCTTCGTAGACCTTCACGCGGCCGTGAATGTCATCGGACTTGATCGTGAGGAGTTCCTGGAGCGTGTAGGCGGCGCCGTAGGCTTCAAGCGCCCACACTTCCATCTCACCGAAGCGCTGGCCACCGAACTGTGCCTTACCACCCAGCGGCTGCTGCGTGATCATGGAGTACGGGCCGGTGGAGCGGGCGTGGATCTTGTCGTCCACCAGGTGGTGGAGCTTCAGGATGTACATGTAGCCGACCGAGATCGGATCCGGGAACGGCTCGCCGGAGCGGCCGTCGAACAGGCGGGTCTTGCCGGACGAATTGATCAGGCGCTCACCGTCGCGGGTCACGTTGGTGGAGTCCAGCAGGCCCGTGATTTCCTCTTCACGGGCGCCGTCGAACACCGGCGTGGCAACGGTGGTGGGGCCACTCTCGCGCGGCAGGTTGGGCAGCTGCTTGACCCACTCGGGCTCGCCTTCGATCTTCCAGCCGGTCTTGGCGACCCAGCCAAGGTGCGTCTCGAGCACCTGGCCGACGTTCATACGGCCCGGAACACCCAGCGGGTTCAGGACGATATCAACGGGGGTACCGTCGGCAAGGAAGGGCATGTCCTCGACCGGGAGGATCTTGGAGATAACACCCTTGTTGCCGTGGCGGCCGGCGAGCTTGTCGCCGTCGGTGATCTTACGCTTGGCAGCCACGTAGACGCGGACCAGCTGGTTGACGCCCGGGGGCAGCTCGTCGTCGTTGTCGCGGTCGAAGACGCGGACGCCGATGACGGTGCCGGACTCGCCGTGGGGCACCTTCAAGGAGGTGTCGCGCACTTCGCGGGACTTCTCACCGAAGATGGCGCGCAGCAGGCGCTCCTCCGGGGTCAGCTCGGTTTCACCCTTCGGGGTGACCTTTCCGACCAGGATGTCGCCGGCTTCGACCTCGGCACCGATGTGGATGATGCCGCGCTCGTCAAGGCCTGCCAGGACTTCCTCGGACACGTTGGGGATGTCACGGGTGATTTCCTCGGCACCAAGCTTGGTGTCGCGGGCATCAATCTCGTGCTCCTCGATGTGGATGGAGGAAAGGACGTCCTCGGCAACGATGCGCTGCGAGAGGATGATGGCGTCCTCGAAGTTGTGGCCTTCCCAAGACATGAATGCCACGAGCAGGTTCTTGCCGAGGGCAAGCTCACCCTGGTCCGTTGCCGGGCCGTCGGCGATGATGCCGCCGACCTCGAGGCGCTGGCCTTCGTTCACCAGGACACGGTGGTTGTAGCAGTTGCCCTGGTTGGAGCGGGCGAACTTGTTAATGCGGTAGTTGGTTTCCGTGCCGTCGTCGTTAAGCATGATGACGAGCTCGGCGGAGACCTCGGTGACCACACCGGCCTTCTTCGCGATGACCACGTCACCGGCGTCCACGGCAGCGGCGCGCTCCATGCCGGTGCCCACGAACGGGGCCTCGGAACGGACGAGCGGCACGGCCTGGCGCTGCATGTTGGCACCCATGAGTGCGCGGTTGGCGTCGTCGTGCTCGAGGAACGGGATCAGGGCCGTAGCCACGGACACCATCTGGCGCGGGGAAACGTCCATGAACTCGACGTCTTCAGCGGGGACCAGGACGGGCTCGCCTCCACCACCACGGGCACGGACCAGGACGGTCTCTTCGGCGAAGCGCTTGTTCTCGTCCAGCGGCGCGTTGGCCTGGGCGATCAGCACCTCGGCCTCGTCGTCGGCCGTCAGGTACTGGACGTCGTCGGACACGACGCCGTCCTTGACCTTGCGGTACGGGGTCTCGATGAAGCCGAACGGGTTGATGCGTCCGTAGGATGCCAGCGAACCGATCAGACCAATGTTCGGGCCTTCAGGGGTTTCGATGGGGCACATACGTCCGTAGTGGGACGGGTGCACGTCACGGACTTCCATGCCGGCGCGGTCACGGGACAGACCACCGGGGCCAAGGGCCGACAGGCGGCGCTTGTGGGTCAGGCCCGAGAGCGGGTTGTTCTGATCCATGAACTGCGACAGCTGGGAAGTTCCGAAGAACTCCTTGATGGCTGCAACCACGGGGCGGATGTTGATCAGCGTCTGCGGCGTGATGGCCTCGACGTCCTGGGTGGTCATACGCTCGCGGACAACGCGCTCCATGCGGGACAGGCCGGTGCGGACCTGGTTCTCGATGAGCTCGCCGACGGCGCGGATGCGGCGGTTGCCGAAGTGGTCGATGTCGTCGATCTCGACGCGCAGGTCAACTTCCTGGCCGTCGCGGACGCCCTTGATGGTCTTCTCGCCGGCGTGCAGCGCGACGAGGAACTTGATCATGGCGACGATGTCTTCAACGTGCAGGACCGAGGCTTCCTTGTCGCCAAGGGAACGGTCGATGCCCAGCTTGCGGTTGATCTTGTAGCGGCCGACCTTGGCCAGATCGTAGCGCTTGGAGTTGAAGTACAGGTTGTCCAGCAGGGACTGGGCAGCCTCGACGGTGGGCGGCTCGCCCGGACGCAGCTTGCGGTAGATGTCCAGCAGCGCGTCTTCGCGGGTCTCGGTGGCGTCCTTCTCCAGGGTGGCGCGCATGGAGTCGTACTGGCCGAACTCTTCGAGGATCTGGCCTTCGGTCCAGCCGAGGGCCTTCAGCAGGACCGTGACGGACTGCTTGCGCTTGCGGTCGAGACGGACACCGACCTGGTCGCGCTTGTCGATTTCGAGCTCGAACCATGCACCGCGGGACGGGATGATCTTGGCAGTGAAGATGTCCTTGTCGCTGGTCTTGTCAGCGGCACGCTCGAAGTAGGCGCCCGGGGAACGGACCAGCTGGGAGACGACCACACGCTCGGTGCCGTTGACCACGAAGGTACCCTTCTCGGTCATCAGCGGGAAGTCGCCCATGAACACGGTCTGCTGCTTGATTTCGCCCGTGTTGTTGTTCATGAACTCGGCCTTGACGTACAGCGGAGCCGAGTACGTTGCGTCCCGGTCCTTGCACTCGGCCATGGTGTACTTGGGGTCGGCGAACTCCGGATCGGAGAAGCTCAGGGACATGGTGCCCTGGAAGTCCTCGATCGGGGAGATTTCTTCGAAGATGTCCGAGAGGCCGGACGTGGTGGCGACGCTGAGATCGTTTTCTTCGACAGCCTTTGCTACGCGTGCCTGCCAGCGTTCGTTGCCGACCAGCCAGTCAAAGCTGTCCGTCTGCAGGGCAAGCAGATTCGGAACGTCAAGAGGTTCGTGAATCTTTGCGAATGAAAGCCGGCGAGTGGCACCATCAGTGCTGTCGGCGGTGTTAGCGGTTTCGTTATTAGAGGTGCTCGAGGCGACCAAGAGGGATCCTTCCACAGACCTTCAGGCGTTTTCAGATCTCCCCCGCTGTGCACCCTGCAGACAGAGTCCGCAGCGCTACCATCCGGTTCCGCTATATGACCCGGGGCCGGCACCGACTATGCTGTGACGTTGTTACGGCACGTTGATTGTCAGCTGCCAGGCAAAGCCCACCGCTATATGAAGGCTGAAGGTAAACAGGGAAGACGCAAATATCTACGATACGGCAAAATATCCTACGTGTCTACCCCACATCCGGCCGGAATGCAAGCACTTGTTTTTAGGGGCGCCGGATACCCTCCCGGGACCATTCAGAGCCGGAGAGTGACCCCTTCCGCCGTGCAGGTTCCGGAGTTCGCGAACACCGCGTCGCGCACGGCGTCCTTGGATTCCTGGGCCGGCGCGCTGCCCGATTCGGCGGCCGAAGAATGGTCGATAGCCAGAAGGCTGAGGGAAGCGAACAGGCCCCGAAGGTCCCCCGCCACCGTGTCCTTGGCATCCTCCGCCTGCAGGTAGATTTCCTCATAGCCGCCGGGGTCGTCGGCCGGGACGGCTCCATACTCGGCGAACAGGGAGTTGAAACGCTCGCACGCCTCCCTCGCGCCTCCGGCTGCAGTGCCGGAAGCCGATGGCGCCGGTTTGATCCCGCCGGCAGACTGCGCGGGGGATTCCGACGGCGACGCGCCGGCGGGTGCCGGGGATGAGACGGAGCACCCGGTCAAGGCCGCCAGGCCGGCAGCGCCTACAAGGGCCAGGGTCTTCTTCACGTTACTTCTCCGTCCGCCCCGCGTCCGGGGGGTGCTCACCGGCAAAAACTGTCCGCCGCCCACCCTACGCACGCCGCCGCCGTCGTGCATCCCGAACCGATGGGGACTTCTCTCCTGCCGCAAAACGCAAAGGCCGGAATGCACATAGCGGCCCCGGCGTTTGAATAGTTAGGTGACCAGGGTCACGATAGCCTTGGTGGCTTACATCGAATCAGAGTGGAAGAGACAACCATGGCCAACTCTCATGACAGCAATGACGTTGTTATCCTCGGGGCAGCGCGTACCCCCACCGGCCGCATCAACGGCCAGCTGGCGGGCTTCTCCGCGGTGGACCTCGGCGCCCACGCGATCCGGGCCGCGCTGGATGCCAGCGGGGTGGATGTGGGCGATGTCGAAGTGGTGATCATGGGCCAGGTCCTGCAGGCGGGTGCCGGCCAGAATCCCGCCCGGCAGAGCTCCGTCGGTGCCGGCATCGGCTGGAACGTTCCGGCCGTGACGGTCAATAAGGTGTGCCTCTCAGGGCTGACGGCAGTCATTGACGCCGCCCGGATGATCCGGGCCGGCGAGGCCGCCGTGGTGGTGGCCGGCGGCCAGGAGTCGATGACCCGGGCGCCGCACCTGCTGCCCGGCTCGCGGCAGGGCTGGACCTACGGCTCCATCCAGGCCCTGGACGCCGCCGCCCACGACGGACTGACCGACGCTTTTGATGGCCAGTCGATGGGCCTGTCCACGGAGACCCGGAACCTGAGCCTGGGCATCGACCGGACGTCACAGGACAACGTGGCTGCGCAGTCGCACCAGCGCGCGGCGCTGGCGGCAAAGAACGGGACATTCGACGACGAGATCGTCCCCCTCAGCGTGAAGCAGCGCAAGGGAGATCCCCTGGTGGTGGACACGGACGAGGGCGTGCGCCCCAACGCCTCCATCGAGTCCCTGGCCGGGCTGCGGGCTGCGTTCGTCACTGACGGCACCATCACCGCCGGCAACTCGTCGCCCCTGTCCGACGGCGCCGCCGCCCTGGTGCTCTCCTCGCGCGCTTATGCCGAGGCCCACGGCCTGGAGTACCTGGCCGTGGTGGGCAAGCCGGGCCAGGTGGCCGGGCCGGACAACTCACTGCACTCGCAGCCGTCGAACGCCATCATGAACGCGTTGGGCCGGGCAGGGTGGACCACGGCGGATCTGGACTTCATAGAGATCAACGAGGCCTTCGGATCCGTAGCGGTGCAGTCCCTCAAGGACTTGGACTATCCGCTGGAGAAGTGCAATATCCACGGCGGGGCCATTGCCCTGGGGCATCCGATCGGAGCTTCCGGTGCACGCCTGGCGGTCCATGCCGCCCACGAGCTCAAGCGCCGGGGAGCCGGAAAGGCCGCCGTGTCCCTGTGCGGGGGCGGCGGGCAGGGCGAGGCGCTCCTGCTCTACCGCGACTGATGGCTGTGGCAGCCTCAAACGGTGCGGACGGCGCCGGGCAGGAACGGTTCCTGGCCGACGCCGCCGCCCGCGGCCTGAAAGTCGAAATTGTGGAACGCCCGGCCGCCCGCAGCCTCGAGGAAGCGGCCGGCATCCTGGGAATCAGCCCCGCGGACATCGTCAAGTCGCTGGTGGTCAAGCACAAGGACGGGACTTTCCTGTTCGCGCTGGTTCCGGGTGACCGGCAGATCTCCTGGCCGAAGCTGCGCACCCTCCTGGGAGTCAACAAGCTGTCACTGCCGCCGGCGGACATGGCCCTGGATGCGACCGGGTATGAGCGCGGCACCATCACCCCGCTGGGCAGCACCACCCCGTGGCCTGTCTATGCGGATGCCACCATCACCGGCAGGCGGATCTCCATGGGTGCCGGGGCCCACGGCTACAGTGCCTTCGTTGACGCCGATGCCTTGACATCCGCCCTGGACGCCGTGGTGGCGGACATCTCCGACCCCCTTTAAACGCAGAAAACCCCGCCCACCGGAGTGGACGGGGTTTTCCAGGAGTATGCGCTGTTACTTGAGGGTAACGGTGGCGCCTGCAGCCTCGAGCTGCTCCTTGGCCTTCTCGGCGGCCTCCTTGTTGGCACCTTCGAGGACAGCCTTGGGGGCACCGTCAACCAGGTCCTTGGCTTCCTTGAGGCCGAGGGAGGTGATGGCGCGAACTTCCTTGATGACTGCGATCTTCTTGTCGCCAGCAGCTTCGAGGATGACGTCGAAGTCGGTCTTCTCTTCAGCCTCTTCTGCGGCGCCGCCGGCAGCGGGGCCAGCAACTGCAACAGCAGCAGCGGTAACTTCGAAGGTCTCTTCGAAGAGCTTGACGAACTCGGAGAGCTCGATGATGGTCAGTTCCTTGAAAGCTTCAATGAGCTCTTCGTTGCTGAGCTTCGCCATGGTAGGCGTCCTTCCTGTTGTGGTGTCCGGCAGGCTCATCGCCCGGCCGTGCACCTGAGTCTTGTGGGGTAAAGAGAATTAGTTCTCTTCGGCTGCGGGAGCCTCAGCAGGTGCTTCGGCTTCGGCGGCGGGAGCTTCTTCAGCGGCGGGCGCCTCGGCAGCAGCCGGAGCACCGTTCTCTTCTTCAAGCTTGAGGCGCAGTGCGTCAATGATGCGTGCAGCTGCGGCGGCGGGAGCCTTGAGGACGCCTGCAACCTTGGCGAGCTGCAGCTCGCGGGACTCGAGCGCTGCCAGTTCGGCAACCTCGCTGGCGTTCAGAGCCTTGCCCTCGAAGTAGCCGGTCTTGATGATCAGCTGCTTGTTGGCCTTGGCAAAATCCGTCAGGCTCTTGGCAGCGGCAACTGCGTCACCCTTGATGAACGCGATTGCAGTGGGGCCGGCAAGCTGGCCGTCGAATGCTTCGACGCCGGCTTCCTTGGCTGCAATGGCGGTCAGGGTGTTCTTGACGACCGCGAACTTGGTGTCCTGGCCGAGAGAAACACGCAGCTGCTTGAGCTGTGCAACGGTGAGCCCGCGGTATTCGGTCAGGACAGCGGCGTTCGATTCCTTGAAATCGTTAGTGATCTCAGCTACTGCTGAAACCTTGGTAGGCGTTGCCATAACCCTCCTTCCGGGGATAGTGCCGGGTATTCGACGGTCCCCGCTCAGGTGAGCTAAAACTAAAAACGCCCCGCGCAGATGCACGGGGCTTGGCTCGACACGGTTCTCCATGGAGCTTTGCTTCGTTCACCTGCGCCGGCCGCCCTATGTTCAGGGTCCTTCGTAAGGAAAACCACGGCACCTCCCGCGCAGGACAGCAGAGTTGCGTCATGTCCGGGAGAGTGGATTTCCAATAACCGACGGTCTTTGGTCATCCCAGTCTACGGGAGGGCATGGCGGACCACCAAATCGTGCCCCGGGCCCTCCCGCAGGCCCGGTGTGGCGGATCCCTAGCTGTTCCGGGTGTGCAGCTTGGGGAGCTCCTTCTGCCAGATGCCTGTCACCCCGGCGGTGCGGAAGCCCAGCTGCTGGTTGACGGTCAGCAGGTACCGGTTTTCCGGGGCGTTCCAGGTGTAGATCACGCGGGCATCGGGAAACTGTTCTGTAAGCCGTTCCATGTTGGCCACCTTGATCAGCAGCCCCAGCTTGTTGCCCCGGTGTTCCTGCAGCACCAGTGTGTCGTCCTGGAACACCACGTCCGTGCGGTGCGCCAGCACCGTGATGGTGGTCAGCCCCACCAGCGAACCGGTGGCGAGGTGCTCGACGGCGGTGACCACCGTCCGCCGGCCCTGCGCGATGGCAACGTCCTCGGCTTCCCGGAGGATGCCGCCGTCGAACACCATGTCCTGCTCCACCGGCACGTCCAGTGAGGGGTCGACGTCCGCGCCCGCCTGGTTCTCAAGGACGGCGACAGCTTCCAGCCACCGGTCCGGGCAGCGGTCGGTCCAGTGGTGCAGCCGGTACCGGCCGTTGTTTGCCTCATCGGCCTCTGCCTGAAGGTCGGCCACGAGCTTCGAATCCAGCGGGAGTGAACACGAACTGAACTGCTCGATGTGCTGCAGCGTGTAGCCCGTCTTCTGGGCGAACTCCACTTCACGGCTCTCCAGCGGAACGAACCCCAGCCCCGAACCCGGGACCAGCTGCGCCTTCTCAAACTCGTGCAGGGAAGCACCCGGATGGTTGGTGTCCACCAGGATCATGGTGCGCCCCTCCGCCCGCGCCAGATGTTCGGCGGCTTCGAGCAGGCGGCGGCCCACGCCCTGGCGCTGGAACTCGGGCAGGATGTCCAGGGTGAACTCCGCAAGGTCCAGGTGGTCCGTCATGGGAAGGGCGATATCCACGGTACCCACGATTTCGCCGTCGACTTTTGCCACCAGGATGAGCTGGCGCTCATACGGGTCCTCAAACTCGAGGAGCTTCTCCAACGGCCCATAGGCGAGGTCGTCGCTCCCCCAGGTCTGCATCCTTACCTTGCGCCCCACCTCGACGGCAGCCAGGAAGTCCGCCGCGTCCGGAGAGTCCAGCGAGTCGGGGATCCAGAGCTGCTCGATCTTCACGTCTTTTGCCATATTGGGCATCATCCCAGCCGTTTCTGCCACTCACCCTCATAGCCTGCAGGTGTGAATCCAAGCGCGATATTGATCGCCAGCATATGCTGGTTTTCGCTGGCGTTCCATGTCAGCACCGAGCGCGCCGCGGGCCATCTGGCTTGGGCCATGCGCAGGTTCCTGATCTTGATCAGCATCCCCAGGCGGTGCCCCCGGTGTTCGGCGGACACAAGGGTGTCCTGCTGGAGCACGGTAGCCGGAACTTCAGGGCGCCAGTTCAGAACCGTATACGCGACCAGTTGGCCCGAGGGCCGGTGCATCGCCGCTGACACCACGGACTGCATTCCGCTGCGGGCAAGGGTTTCCTCGTCGCGGCGGACCCGGGCCGCATCCCAGATTTCGCCTTCCCAATCCAGGCCTGCCGTGGGTACATCAGTGCTCATCCGGGCATTCAGGATGGCGTAGTTGTCCACCAGCTCTTCGGGGCAGGCATCGGCCCAGCCCATCAGCGCGTAGTCCCCGGCATGGGCAGACGCCGCTGCTTCCAGTACGGCCAGCCGATCAGACGGCACGGGCAGGCCAAGGCGGCTGGACGTCTCCACCTGTTCGAGCTCGTAGCCGCCGGCTGCCGCGAAGGCGGTGGAAGGCTCCCCTGCCGGCAGCCCGCCCGCCCCGGACTTTGCGGGCAGCAGCGGTCCGGCGCCTTCCACCGCCTGTGCCGGCAGTTCGAAATAGCCATCCAGCGAGGTACGGCTGTGCTGCTGCGCCACGTCCTCGGCAAACTGCAGGAGCCGGCGGCCCAGTCCGCGCCGCCGGTGCCCGGGTGATACCAGGACGTTGATGCCCGCCGTCCAGAGGTTCTCCCGCAGTGGCAGCGTCACCGAGCACATGCCCACGGTTTCCCCGCCGATCCGGCCCACGAAGAGCTGGCGGGCCTCATAGGGAGTGCCGCGCCAATGCTCCAGTTCCTCGGCCAGGGTGTACCCGCGGTCAAGGTTCCCCCAGGTCTCCAGTTCGTGCGCCTGCCGCATTGCCTGGCAGTCGAGGAAGTCCCGGGCATCCTGCGCCGCGGCCAGGGACCCGGGCATCGCGACGGCGGTTATCACCAGGCCATTCGGCTGCGTCATGACCATAGCCTAGCCAGCCCTGGCCGGCTGTCGAGGGCGGTGTAAGGGAAAGGTGCGGCTTAATGCGGAAGGGACCGCCCGGCTGCTGCCGGACGGTCCCTTCCTGTGTGCCGGACTGGCACGGGAATGCTTGTAAGGCTAGGCCTCGATGAGCACCTTGGTGACGTTGGGGTCGACGGAGATGCCGGGACCGAAGGTGGTGGCGACCGTTGCCTTCTGGATGTAGCGGCCCTTGGCAGCGGACGGCTTCAGGCGAAGCACCTCTTCCAGGGCTGCGGCGTAGTTCTCGGCCAGCTTGACGGCGTCGAACGAGACCTTGCCAATGATGAAGTGCAGGTTGGAGTGCTTGTCGACGCGGAAGTCGATCTTGCCACCCTTGATGTCGTTGACGGCCTTGGTGACGTCCGGGGTCACGGTGCCCGTCTTCGGGTTCGGCATCAGGTTACGCGGACCCAGGACCTTACCGAGGCGGCCAACCTTGCCCATGAGGTCAGGGGTGGCGACGGCGGCATCGAAGTCGGTCCAGCCGGCGGCGATCTTCTCGATCAGGTCGTCGGAACCAACGAAGTCGGCACCGGCGGCGATTGCTGCCTCAGCCTTGTCGCCCGTGGCGAACACCAGGACGCGGGCGGTCTTGCCGGTGCCGTGGGGCAGGTTGACCGTGCCGCGGACCATCTGGTCAGCCTTGCGGGGGTCCACGCCGAGGCGGAAGGCAACCTCAACCGTGGCGTCGAACTTGGACGGGTTGGTGTCCTTGGCGAGCGTTACTGCCTCGAACGGCGCGTAGAACTTCTCCGCGTCGATCTTGGCGGCTGCTGCCTCATATGCTTTGCTGCGCTTTGCCATGCTGCTTGTTTCTCCTTGTGCAGTTGTGGTCTGCGGACCGCGCTGGGCCCTGCCACAGTCGGTGGTCCGGTCTCGTTATTCGGACCGGATGCCCGACATTTCAGTTTTTTGATGGTGCCGGTTTCCCGGCGGCGCCGTCCGTCGTCGTCAAGTGCCCGATCCCGGATGGCTGGATGGGCTATTAGCCCTCGACCGTGATGCCCATGGAGCGGGCGGTGCCGGCGATGATCTTTGCTGCACCCTCGAGGCTGGTGGCGTTGAGGTCTTCCATCTTGGTGGAGGCGATCTCGTTGACCTGGGCCTGGGTCAGCTTTGCAACCTTGACGGTGTGCGGGGTGGCGGAACCCTTGGCAACGCCTGCAGCCTTCTTGATGAGCTCTGCAGCCGGCGGGGTCTTGGTGATGAACGTGAAGGAACGGTCTTCGTAGACCGTGATCTCCACGGGGATGACGTTTCCGCGCTGGGCTTCCGTCGCAGCGTTGTACGCCTTGCAGAATTCCATGATGTTGACACCGTGCTGGCCAAGCGCAGGACCGATCGGCGGGGCCGGGTTAGCGGCACCTGCCTGGATCTGCAGCTTGATGAGGCCGGTGACCTTCTTCTTGGGAGCCAATGTAGGGTCCTTCTCTCAATAACGTCCTGGGGCACAGGAGCGTGCCTCAGGTTTTTGGCCGCCATGGCAAGGCGGCCGGCCGTTCCGGTGCCGCTAAGCGGGCAGCGCCGGGACGAATTCTTGGGTGGTCAGATCTTGGTGACCTGGTTGAACGCCAGGGTGACCGGCGTTTCGCGCTCGAAGATGGAGACCAGCACCACGAGGGTCTGGGACTCGGGCTTGATCTCGGAGATGGTGGCCGGAAGGGTCTCGAACGGGCCTTCCTTGACGATGACCGACTCGCCGACTTCGAAGTCGACAGCCACGGGAGCCTGGTTCTGCTTGTTGACCGGCTTGCCCTTTTCGGCCTGCTCTTCCTCGAAGACCGGGGCCAGCATGGAGAAGACCTCGTCCAGGCGCAGCGGCACGGGGTTGTGGGCGTTGCCCACGAAGCCGGTAACGCCGGGGGTGTGGCGGACGGCGCCCCAGGAGGCATCGGTCAGGTCCATGCGGACCAGGACGTAGCCGGGGATGCGGACGCGGTTGATGATCTTGCGCTGGGCGTTCTTGATCTCAACGACTTCTTCCATGGGCACCTGGATCTCGAAGATGTAATCTTCCATGTCCAGGGTCTGGATGCGGGTCTCGAGGTTGGCCTTCACGCGGTTTTCGTAGCCGGCGTAGGAGTGGATGACGTACCAGTCACCTTCCTGGCGGCGCAGCTTGGCCTTGAACTCCTCGGCCGGGTCGGCGGCCGCGGTGGCGGCGGCAGCAGCGAGGGCGTCGGCGGGCTCGTCGTCGCCCTCCCCGCCTTCGGTCTCGGCAACGTCGGAGCCGGCGGCGTCGGATTCGGGCGCGGCGGACTCAACCTCAGACTCGTCACCGGCTTCTGCCGTGATGTCCGCGGACTCTTCCAGCTCAGTCTCGGTTACCCCGAGCTCCTGCTCAGACACTTGGTCTCCTGCTTCCTCATTGCCTAACATGCCTATTTAAATGGCTCAATTCCGCACGCCGCTGTTTCCTTCCGGTTATCCGGAATAGAACACGCGGCCTGCGGACCCTGCAGCCTTAGCTGTCCGTGGAGCCGGTACCGCCGAAGAGCCAGCCCATAGCGGATCCGAACCCGATATCCAGCAGGCTGACGATGACCATCATGATGGCCACGAACACCAGCACCACGAGCGTGTAATTGATCAGTTCCTTGCGGGTCGGTGCAACAACCTTCTTCAGTTCGCCGATGATCTGGCGGACGAAGAGCGCAATGCGGGCGAAGAAGTTTGCCTTGGCGTCCTTCTTAGCTGGGCGGCCCTTGGAGCTGCTGGCAGCTGTTTCGGTCACCTGGTCCTCGCTCATCTTTGCAATGCTGGATTACCCGGCCCTGAACAGAACCATGGTTGCTGCGCTTGCCCCGGGATTTTGCCCCGGGGCAGCTTGCGCAGGGCAGACAGGACTCGAACCTGCAACCTGCGGTTTTGGAGACCGCTGCGCTACCAATTGCGCCACTACCCTATGGAGTGAATTTCACCCTCCGACGACGATCCGCCAGCTTGAACTGGGGCGCACGCCATCATCCGTGTTTTCAACACCGGTGAACCAGTCTACGCAACATCTGCACGTTCGTAAAACCAGCCCGTTCCGGCCCATCAGCGCCGCGTCCTGGGATCGGCTGCCGGGGCAGTCACAATTCAAAACGGGCCACCCGAAGGGTCCGGTGAACAGCATAGAGTAGAACTCGTCGAATCCCACATTCCAGCCTCACGGCTGCAAGCGAAGAACGGACCTGCCATGTCTGCCGCCCGCGTTTCCCAGCGCATTTCCGCTATTGCCGAATCCGCAACCCTTGCCGTTGATGCCAAGGCGAAGGCGCTCAAGGCAGCTGGCCGGCCGGTGATTGGCTTCGGGGCAGGCGAACCCGACTTCCCCACCCCGGATTACATCGTGCAGGCAGCCATCGACGCCGCAACCCAGCCGAAGTACCACCGTTACTCCCCTGCCGGCGGGCTGCCCGAACTGAAGAAGGCCATTGCCGAGAAGACGCTCCGCGACTCGGGCTACGCCGTCGACCCGTCCCAGGTGCTGGTCACCAACGGCGGCAAGCAGGCGGTCTACAACACGTTCGCCACCTTGGTGGATCCGGGTGACGAGGTCATTGTCCCCACCCCCTTCTGGACCACCTACCCGGAGGCCATCCGGCTGGCCGGCGGCGTTCCGGTGGAGGTTTTTGCCGGCCCGGAGCAGGACTACCTGGTGACCGTTGAGCAGCTCGAAGCCGCCGTGACGGACCGGACCAAGATCCTGCTGTTCGTCTCGCCGTCGAACCCCACTGGCTCGGTCTACTCCCCCGAACAGGTGGCTGAGATCGGCAAGTGGGCCGCCGCGAAGGGCCTCTGGGTCGTCACCGACGAGATCTACGAGCACCTGACGTACGACGGTGTCCCCTTCACCTCCATCGCCACCGCCGCTCCCGAGCTGGGCGACAAGGTTGTCATCCTCAACGGTGTGGCCAAGACCTACGCCATGACCGGCTGGCGCGTGGGCTGGATGATCGGCCCGGCCGACGTCATCAAGGCAGCCACCAACCTGCAGTCGCACGCCACCTCCAACGTGTCCAACATTCCGCAGGTCGCGGCCCTCGCCGCAGTCTCCGGGCCGCTGACCGCCGTGGACGAGATGAAGGTCGCGTTTGACCGCCGCCGGAAGGCCATCGTCGCCGGCCTGAATGCGATCGCGGGCGTGGAATGCCCGACGCCGAAGGGTGCCTTCTACGTCTACGCGGACGTGCGTGCACTGCTGGGCAAGGAGTTCCCGACGGCATCCGGCACCGCCACGCCGCAGACCTCCGCAGAACTGGCTTCGCTGATCCTGGATGAGGTGGAGGTGGCCGTGGTGCCCGGCGAGGCCTTCGGGCCCTCCGGGTACCTGCGCCTGTCCTACGCCCTGGGTGACGAGGACCTGGCTACCGGCGTGCAGCGCCTGCAGGACTTCCTAGGCAAAGCCCAGTAGCCTCCCCCGACGCCCGCTCACTTATGGCGGCTTAAATCCCAACGCCCGCTCGCTTTCTTTGGGGAAGTGAGCGGGCGTTTTGGTTTTAGCCGCCGGATGTGAGCAGGCGTCGGGAAAATGACCGCGGGATATGAGCGGGCGTTGGGGATTTCGCTGCCATAAGTGAGAGGGCGTCACGGTTAGAGGAGGCGGCGTTCGGCGGCCCATTTGGTGAGCTCATGCCGGCTGGAAAGCTGCAGCTTCCGCAGCACCGCCGAGACATGGGTTTCCACCGTTTTGATGCTGATGAACAGCTCCTTGGCCACTTCCTTGTAGCTGTAGCCGCGGGCAATCAGGCGCATGACTTCCAGTTCCCGGGCCGAGAGCTTGTCCAGTTCGTCGTCGGCGATCTCGGCCGGGGCGGTGCCGAACGCGTCCAGCACAAACCCCGCCAGCCGGGGCGAGAACACAGCGTCGCCGCCGGCCACGCGGAACACCGCATCAGTAATCTCGGCGCCGGAAATGGTCTTGGTGACGTACCCGCGGGCGCCGGCGCGGATCACGGCCACCACGTCCTCGGCGGCGTCGGAGACGCTGAGGGCCAGGAACCGGGTGGAACCCAGCAGCGGGGCGGAACCGGCGATCACCTCGCGTCCGCCGCCGCCCAGCCCGCCGGGCAGGTGCACATCCAGCAGCACCACGTCCGGGCGCTGCTCCGCGATCACAGCAATAGCCTGCTCCACGGTGGCTGCTTCGCCCACCACCTGGATGCTGGCGTCAAGGTCAGCCTTCAGCCCGGACCGGAAGATCGCGTGGTCGTCCACGATGACCACGCGGACGGAGTTCGCCGGACGGGAGGCCGCCCCCTGGCTGGTGTTCATGAGTTTCCTTCCGAGTTGTCCGCGCCTGCCGCCTGCAGCCGCAAACGCACTTCCGTGCCGGTGCCGGTGCTGAGGATGGTCGCGGTGCCGCCGTGCCGTTTCATCCTGCCGATGATCGATTCCCGCACACCCAGCCGGTCCTCGGGAACATCCGAGAGTTCAAAGCCCGGGCCACGGTCCTTGATGAAGACCTCCGCCTGCCCGTCGGAGGCCTCGAGGTAGACGGATACCGTGCCGCCGCCGTGCCGGGAGGCGTTGAGCATCGCCTCACGGCTGGCCTGGACCAGGGCTTCG
Source organism: Arthrobacter sp. Y3221159 (assembly GCF_059089885.1). Classification (NCBI taxonomy): domain Bacteria; kingdom Bacillati; phylum Actinomycetota; class Actinomycetes; order Micrococcales; family Micrococcaceae; genus Arthrobacter; species Arthrobacter sp. Y3221159. The sequence goes on along the minus strand of NZ_JBNHFC010000001.1, from coordinate 238,603 downwards.
TGCGCCTCCGTCACCGAGGTGTCCCCCACGGTGACAACCTCGACGGCGTTGCCCAGCAGGTCCTCCACTTCCGCGGCGACTGCCTTGATCCGGTCCGACAACTGCCCCGCTTCCCGGCCGGGGTCCTGGAACAGCCAGCCGCGAAGTTCACGCTCCTGCGCACGGGCCAGCCGGACGACGTCGTGCTCGTTGCCGGCCCGGCGCTGGATGAGGGCCAGCGTCTGCAGGACGGAATCATGGAGGTGCGCAGCAATCTCCGCCCGTTCCATTTCACGGATCCTGCCGGCCCGCTCGGCCTCCAGGTCCCGCCAGAACTTGAGCGCCCACGGCAGCAGGACCAGCACCACGCCGCCCAGCACAGCCACCGAGGCCAACAGCGCAAGCCAGGTCTGCTCCCAGGAACCGGAGCCGGAGACCATCACCAGCACCCCTGCCACCACCAGGGCAAGTCCGGCGGCCAGGCGCGCCCAGCCGCCGGCCTGGTCGGCCTTCGTCTTGTCCATTAGGCCGGCCCGCCTTGTCTCATCCAGCTGAATCCACGCAATAGAGGCGCCCCCCAGGACCGCCGCTGCCGGGATCAGCGTTCCGAGCGGAACGTCCACCCCCAGCAGCTGCGCGATCATGATGCCGGCCACCAGCAGCAGGCCGGAGCCCAGCAGGATTTCCTTGCCGTACTTCATCGTGCCGAAGCGGAACCAGGGCGGGGGCTGGACGGGGCCGGAGGCCCCGCTGCCGCGGCCACCGTCGTCGAACCGAGTTGCAGCCCTGGCGGCAGCAGCGCCCGGCGCTGCCGCCAGTCCGGCGCCGATCCCCCGGGCGGAAAGGTCAGGACCAGGAGCCGGCATCCCGGCCGGGGAACCTGCCGGCTGGCTCACCGCGGGCGCAATGGGCGACGCCGGGCGGCGGGCATTGCGCCGGGCGGCCTCGTCTGCGGTGGGAACCATGATCCACAGCCAGGCGTAGAAGACCAGTCCGGCGCCGCCAGCGAGGGTGGCGAGCGCCATGGCAACCCGGACGTTCTTCACCGGCCAGCCCAGATGGACCGCCAGGCCCGAACACACCCCGGCGATCACGCGGTCGCTGCTGCGCGCCAGGGGTGGCCGTGCCGGAAGGATCGTCATGGATCAATCCAAGCACGGATCAGGGTTCCCCGGACCGGATTCCGGCGGCAACCGGGGGTGACTCAGGGACGGTTCAGGGTATCCCCCAGTAGAGCGCCGACCAGCCCAAACGCGAGGATTTAGGTATGAACTCGCAGACCCCCTCCCCCGACGACGGCCAGCCCACCGAGCCCCTTCCGGGTCCCGGCAGCCAGCGGCCCACCGAGCCCCTGCCGTCCTCCGTGCCATCAACTCCGGGCCCGTCCGCGGGCCCTTCCGCCCCGCAGGACGCGGACAGGAACGACGCCGGGACCGGCGACGGCCGGAACAGTTCCGGCTACCAGCCCGGAGCCAACAATCCTTCCGGCAGCCATGCGGCCGCGTCCGGCGCGCTTCCCGGCCCGCAGTACGCTTCCACCCTCCCCTCCCAGTCCACGGACTTCTTCACCTGGGTCCGGAGCCATGGCATCCACCGGGGCACCGACCGCTGGGTGGGCGGTGTCTCCAGCGGCATCGCCAACCGGCTGGGCGTGGATCCGCTGATCATCCGCGGCGTCTTCATCGTCCTCACGCTCTTCGCCGGCATCGGCGTGCTGCTCTACGGCCTGGCGTGGGCATTCCTCCCCGAACCGGACGGGCGGATCCACGTCCAGGAAGCCGGGGCGGGCCGCTGGACCACCGGTATGACCGGCGCCCTGATCGCCACGATCATGGGTCTGACGGGCCTGGGTGGCGGATTCTGGGGCTGGAGCCATAACGGCTTCGGCGGCTTCCTCTGGACCGTCTTCTGGGTGGGCGGCGCGATCTACCTGGTCTACTACTTGTCCCAGCGCAACAAGGGGGCAAGGCCGGCGATGGCCGGACAGCAGCCGGATCCCTACAGCGGCACGTACGACGCCGGGTACCCCGGAACTGCCGCCACCTCCACCTTCTCCGCCGCCGGAACAACCTACGGCAGCGCCCCCGGGTCAGGTTCCATGCCGTCCTACGGCGGCGGCTCGGGCACCGGTTCCTACGGGGACGGCACCTATGGCGGCGGCACCGGTACACCGGCTTACGGCACCCCCACCCCTCCGCGGCCGCCGAAGCCCCGGCCCGCGGGTCCCGGCGCCCCGGCAGTCGCCATCGCAACCGGCGCGGCACTGCTGGTGGGCGGCGGCCTCAAGGCCCTGGACGTCACTAACGTGATCGACCTGGGCGATTCGGCCAACGCGATCGTCTGGGCAAGTGCAGCCGCTGTCCTGGGCCTGGGCATCCTGCTGGCCGGCATCCGCGGCAGGACGGCAGGGGTCCTGAGCCTCTTCGCCGTCATCGCGCTGGTCACAGGTGGTGTGTACAACGTGGTGGGCGACGGCGACCGGGTCCGGTTCCAGCAGGTCAACTGGAGCCCGGCAACCATCGCGGAGGCCCGGGACGGGTACGACGTCACGGCCGGACGGGGAACCGTGGACCTCACCAACCTGGCCGACGACGCACCGCTTACGTCCGACGTCGTCATCCCGCTGGACATCACCGCCAGCAACGTGACTGTGGTCATCCCGGACAACGTGCCCGTGGACATCAAAGCGGACATGACCATGGGAAACCTCAATGAGGCGACCGGACAGCGCGGCGGCACCACCACCCGCGAAAGCAGCTACAACACAGACGAGCCCGGCAGCCGCCTGGTGGTCCAGATCGACGGCACGTTCAGCAACGTCACCATCGAGGAAGGCAACTGAAATGAGCAACAGCAACCAGGCCCCCGAGCCCCGGACCCCTGGCTCCTACTCCACGGATGTCCCGACGGCGGCAAGCACCGATGCAGGAACGGCACCGGCCCGGGTGGGCACGGTGGTGTGGGGACTCATTGTCCTGGCCCTGGCGGCCCTGATCATCGTTGCGCAGCTGGGCATCGTGACCCTCAACGGCACCTACGTCCTGATCGGCCTTATGATCGGAGCCGGCGCCGCGCTGGTGGTGGGCGGCCTGCTGTCGGCCCGCAAACGTGACAACGAACCAACAACAGGGAAGTCTTGAACCATGGACAAGTTTTTCAGCATCGTCAGGGGCCTCGGCCTGAAACGCGGCCCGCAGCGTTGGCTCGGCGGGGTCCTGGGTGGCATCGCGGCAAAGCTGAACGTGGATGTGGCCTACGTCCGGATCGCCTTCCTGGTGTTTTGCCTGTTGCCAGGACCCGCCGTCGTCTTCTACCTCCTGGCGTGGGCGGTCCTTCCGGACCAGCGCAACGTGATCCCGCTCCAGACCTTCCTGGACCGGCGCTCACTGAACCGTCCCTGACTCACTGCAGCCCCTGCCCCCATCGGGCAGGGGCTGTTGTGTTGCCGGCGGACGGGCGCTTTGTAACCAGTTTGTGTCGTACCCCACACCTCCCACTACACTTCTAGATGAGCTCAGCGTGGCGCTCTGCCTGTAAACCCTCTCCCAGGATTTGAGCCAAACATGAAAATTGGAATCCTCACCAGCGGTGGCGACTGCCCCGGATTGAACGCGGTGATCCGCGGCGCCGTACTGAAAGGCATCGCCATCCACGGCCACGAGTTCGTCGGATTCCTCGACGGCTGGCGCGGCGTGGTGGAGGGCGACATCATCGACATCCCCCGCACCATGGTCCGTGGCATCGCCAAGCAGGGCGGCACCATCCTCGGCACCTCCCGCACCAACCCGTTCGACAACGGCGGCGGCCCCGAGGTCATCAAGGCCCACATGGACCGGCTGGGCATCGACGCCATCATCGCCATCGGCGGTGAGGGAACCCTCGCCGCCGCCAAGCGCCTCACCGACGCCGGCCTCAAGATCGTCGGCGTCCCCAAGACGGTGGACAACGACCTCGACGCCACCGACTACACCTTCGGTTTCGACACCGCCGTGCAAATCGCCACCGAAGCCATCGACCGGCTCCGCACCACCGGCGAATCCCACCACCGCTGCATGATCGCCGAAGTCATGGGCCGGCACGTGGGCTGGATCGCGCTGCACGCCGGCATGGCCGCAGGCGCCCACGCCATCCTCATCCCGGAGCAGAAGGTCAGCATCGAACAGATCACCGAGTGGGTGAACGAAGCCCACGCCCGCGGACGCGCACCCCTGGTGGTGGTGGCCGAAGGCTTCGTTCCGGAGCACATGGAAACCCCGCACTCCGAACGCGGCCTGGACACCTTCGGCCGTCCCCGCCTGGGCGGGATCGCCGACCAGCTGGCCCCGGAGCTTGAAGCCCGCACCGGCATCGAAACCCGCGCCACCATCCTGGGCCACATCCAGCGAGGCGGCGTCCCCTCCGCCTTCGACCGGGTCCTTGCCACCCGCCTCGGCATGGCCGCCATCGACTCAGTCGTGGAAGGTTACTGGGGCACGATGGTGGCCCTGAAGGGAACGGACATCGAGCACGTCGGCTTCCAGGATGCCCTGGGCCAGCTCAAGACCGTCCCCCAGCGCCGCTACGACGAAGCCGCCGTCCTCTTCGGCTGAGCTGTCCTGCCCGGTTGAGCGGTCTGGCCGCCCTAGGCTGGGAACATGACACTTGACCCCGGTTCCGCTGCCATCATCCAGCTTGCGTGGGCACGACGCCTCGGGTTGGACGACGACGCCTTCGGGGAAGCCCTCGCTTCCGGCCAACGCGTGGTCCGGGCTGACGAATCGGCCCGGACCGTGGAGTTCCTCCGCCTCTTCGGCAGTTCCGCCCTGGTGGCGCCGCAGTGGGTTATTGACGCCGCGGCGGGCATCCCGGACGAGGAGATGGCGCAGCACGTAACCCTCCTGACCCTGACCCGCTCCCACGGCGGGCACGGCCTGGGCGCCGCAGCCCTATTCTTCGCCGACGACCTGCCGCTCAAGCAGCCGGCCGGGGAGATGACCGTTTCGCACGGCAACCCCGAGGCCATCGAACTGGAGGGCCGGTGCCCGCCGGACGACGTCAACGAGGTTGGCCTCTCGGACCTGGAAAACCGCTACACCCTCGTCCACGAGGTTGAGGGACGGCGAATCCCCCTTGCCTGCGGGGCCTACACGGAGTGGGAGGGCCTGCTGGCGCACCTGGGTGTCCTGGTGGACCCGGAATGGCGCCGCCAGGGGCTCGGGACGCTGGCCGCTTCCATCGCGGCCCATGAAGCACTGGCAGCCGGGCTGACGCTGCAGTGGCGGACGGACGTCAGCAACACCGGAGCGCTGGCGCTTGCCCGGAAACTTGGCCTTTCAGCCGGCGGAATCCAGACCAGCGTCCACCTTGGCTGACGCGGGCGCTGCCATGCCCCAGCCCTGGACCGGCTGGGGTTTCGCGAAGAACAGCGCAACCGCAGCGCCGGCCAGGACCACCGCGGCGGGCAGCAGGATGGACTGGCCCATCGCCGTCGAGAATCCGCTGTGGAGGGCTTCCGGCAGGGTGCCGCTGAGGGCCATCCCTTCGCCGGCCGTGCCGGCCGGTCCCCCAGCGGGCAGTTCAGCCGCGAGCCGTGCCTGGATCAGCACGGCGATGGCTGCACTGCCCAGCACCGCCCCGAACTGCCGGGTGGTGTTGTAGACACCTGAGCCAGCCCCGGCCTGGCGCGGCGGAAGGTTACGGGTTGCAGTGGTGCTGAGCGGCGCCCAGATGCCGGCGTTCGCGAACCCCAGGACGGCGCTGGGCAGCAGGAAGAGCAGGATGGGCGTTCCGGGCTGCATCAGGAGCGCGTTCCAGGCCAAGGCAACGGCCATCAGGGTCAGGCCGGCCGCGGCCAGGTACTTGGGGTTGATCTGGTCCACAACCTTCCCCACCACCGGTGCCAGCCCGCCCGAGATGAGGGCCATGGGCACCATCAGCAGGGCTGACTGCGTGGGCGTCAGGCCGCGGACCATCTGGTAGTAGAAGATCAGCGGCAGCATGAATGCCGTGACGGTGAACCCCACCATGGTGATCCCCAGGTTGGCGAGCGAGAAGTTCCGGTCGTGGAACAGCCCCAGCGGCAGCAGCGGCTCGCCCTTGTTGTACCGCTGCCACACCACAAAGCCCGTCAGCACAACCAGGCCGGCGATGATCAGGCTCCACACGCTGACGGGTCCGGCGATGGTGCCCCAGTTGTACGTCTCGCCCTCCTGGATGCCGAAGACCAGGAGGAAGAGTCCGACGGCGCTGAGCACCACGCCCGGGATGTCGAACCGATGCTGGTGGGTGCTGAGGGCGGGAACGTTCCGCAGCGCCAGGATGAAGCCCACGACGCCGATGGGCAGGTTGATGAAGAAGATCCACTGCCAGCCCAGCCCGTCCACCAGGACGCCGCCCAGGATAGGTCCCACAAGGGTGGCCATCCCGGCGGTGGCTCCCCAGACCGACATGGCCGCCCCGCGCCGGTCGGGCGGGAAGATCCGGGTGATCACGGCCATGGTCTGGGGCGTCATGATGGCCGCACCCAGGCCCTGCAGCACGCGTGCGGCGATGAGCGTCTCCACGTTCCCGGCCAGTCCGCACCACAGCGAGGCAAGGGTGAACACCACCAGGCCCAGAAGGTAGAGCTTTTTGGGTCCGAACCGGTCGCCGAGCCTGCCGGTGATCAGCAGCGGCACCGCGTACGCCAGCAGGTAGGCGCTGGTCACCCAGATCACCGAGTTGATATCCGCGCCCAGGCCCTCCATGATCACGGGGTTTGCCACGGAGACGATGGTGCTGTCGATCAGGATCATGAAGAACCCGATCACCAGGGACCACAGGGCAGGCCAGGGCTTTGCTACGTTTTCCACTCGGTCATCTTTCAGGGTGTTGGCCGGGCAGACCCGGAAACGGCTAGCCGAGGAGGTCGAGGATCTCTTGGCGCGCGAACATCTGTGCCGCGGCGCGGGCCGAAGGGGAACCGGTGTCAGGATCCGCGCCGGCGTCCAGCAGCACACGGGCTACTTCGGGGTAGCCCTTGAATGCCGCCCCCGCCAGCGGTGTCTGCCCGCGGTCATTGGGCGTGTTGGCGTCTGCGCCGTGCTGGAGGACCAGCCGCACCGCATCCGCATGGCCGTGGTAGGCGGCCAGCATCAGGAGGGAGTCCCCGGCGGAGTTGGTCAGGTTGGCCGGTGCGCCTGCCTCAAGGTAGGCGCGCAACAGGTCGGTGTTGCCCTCCCTGGCCGCCTCGAAGAGGGTGTGGGCCAGGGCGACGGCGTCGTCGTCGGTCCCGGCGGTTGGTGCGGCGTTGTCAGTCATCAGCGTGGCCCCCTGAGGAATCCGGTCTGGCGCCCCACCACCTGGCCGGCGTCGGGGGCGACGATGAGTTCTTGGCTGGCGGGGTATGGCTCGTCCCCGTCCAGAACCGTCAGTATCTCATCCGGGGCCACCGAACGTTTTATGACCGCCAGCGCAACCGGGCCCATTTCGTAGTGCTGGGCCACCGAGGTCACCGTCCCCACCTTCCGGTCACCCACCAGGACGGGGCTGCCGGCGGCGGGCAGGGTGTGCTGCGATCCGTCCAGCTGCAGGAACACGAGGCGCCGCGGCGGATGTCCCAGGTTGTGGACGCGGGCAATGGTCTCCTGCCCCTTGTAGCAGCCCTTGGCCAGGTGCACTGCGGTGCGGAGGAGGTCAAGTTCGTGCGGGATGGTCTTGTCATCCGTCTCGGCACCGATCCGGGGCCGCCAGGCGGCCACGCGCAGGGCCTCGGCTGCGAGGGTACCGGCGAGGGGGCGCCCGGCGAGCGTCTCCTCCAGGGCTGCCGCGGGGACAAGGTATTCAAACCAGGGACGCTCCAGTCCAGGATGGTCGATCTCGGCAACCGTGGCATAGGAGAAGCCGCCGGCGCTGACCTGCGGCCACGGGTCCTGCCAGGCGAGCAGGCCGGACCATTCCGGGACCGCCCTGGTGCTGCCCACAACAGCCCACCCGGTGGAGACGTCCGCCACTTCAACCCGCAGCATGAACTTCATCCTGTTGAGGAACTCCGCCAGCGGGGCTGCCTCGGCGCCCTCGACAATCAGCCAGGTGGTCCCGCCGTCGTCAACCACCCGCGCATCAAACTCAATCCGCCCCTGCACGCTCAGGAGCAGCAACTCGCTGGACTCGCCCGGCGTCAGGCCGGTGACCTGCTGCGAGGAGAGGGTGTTGAGCCAGTTCAGCCGGTCCGGACCGGTGACGGTCACTACGCCGCGGTGGGAGAGGTCGACGACGGCGGTTCCGGCGGCCAGGGCGCGCTGTTCGCGCAGGGGCTCGCCGTAGTGGGCCGCGACGCCGGCGTCCGCGCCGGCCGCCTCAACGGCGCCAGGGCGCGACAACAGTGGGCTGGGAATAGTCATATGAAGTAGAAGTCCTTGGAGGCTAGCGATATTCCGGGTTTTCGAAATCGAACCGGGTCCCGGCGGACCATTCCTGCGGGAGGTTGCCGTAGGCGGGCAGGCCGCCGGCGTCCTTGAGGATCCGGGCCAGGTGCAGGAGGTTCCAGGTCATGAACGTCGTGTTCCGGTTGGTGAAGTCGCTTTCGGGGCCGCCCGAACCCTTGTCCAGGTAGCTTGGGCCGGGCCCCACGGGTCCGATCCACCCGGCGTCGGCCTGCGGCGGGATGCTGAAACCGATGTGCTGCAGGCTGTAGAGGATGTTCATGGAGCAGTGCTTGATCCCGTCCTCGTTGCCGGTAATCAGGCAGCCGCCCACCTTCGGGTAGAACGCCCACTGGCCCTTGCTGTTGAGTTCGCCGGAATGGGCGTACAGGCGTTCAATGAGCTTCTTGGTCTGTGAGGAGTTGTCGCCAAGCCAGATGGGACCGGCCACTATCACGATGTCCGCCGCATGGACCGCGGGGTAGAGCTCGGGCCACTCATCCGCCTGCCAGCCGTACTGCCTCATGTCCGGGTAGACGCCGCTGGCAATATCGTGGTCCACCGTGCGGATCACCCGGGTGCTGACACCCTGCTTTTCCATGATCCGCCGGCTGATGTTAATCAGGCCGTCGGTGTTGGACGTTTGCGGGGATTTCTTGAGCGTGCCGTTGAAGAAGACGGCCTTCAGGTCGCTGTAGTCCTTCAGGCTTTCGACTGTTCCCACGGCAGCGCTCCTTTGGTTACGAAACCCGTTTCAGGAAGGCCGAGGCGTGGGCTTCCAGGCCCTTGCCGCCTTCTCCCCCGGTTGCCACGTCCCAGCGCCACAGCAGGTTGCCGTCCACCAGCCCGAAGATGCGGGTAGCGGCGCTGTAGTCCTTGGAATGGCTGCCCCGCATCACCATGTCGGTGGTGAGCTGGATCTGGGGGCCCTTGATCTGCCCGTAGTACAGCTCCGAGATGCCGCCGGGATGGGAAATGGACACCGAGATGTCGAAGCCGCCCTCGCTGTTGCGCAGGGCCTCCACCTCATCGGCACTCTTCAAGGCAGGCACGATGTCCGCCGGGATCAGGCCCGGCCCGCCATCGGCGTCCAACTGCTTGCGCTCCAGCGCCCAGAAGCCGGTCTCGACGGTGAGCGGCCGCAGGCGGGTGCCTTCGTCGTCGGTCAGCCAGCTTTCCGCACGGTACTGAAGGTACGGCAGGCCGTTGTGGGTGAAGGAAACGTGCTGCAGGAAATGCTCCGAGTCCTCGTCCCCGCTGCCGAGCCGGCCGCGGCCTTCCCACTCGCCGATGAGCCAGGAAAGGGGAACGAGTTCAGGGGTCAGATCCGTAGGAATCTCAATGGGCACGGCAATTACCTCGAGATACAGCTAGCTCCGGAAAGTTCTGTCTACTTCTGGCCTTTGAAGAGGCGGTAGACCACAAAGCCGGCAAACCAGGCCATGGCGAGGCTGGCGATGCCGAGCAGGACAAGGAAGAAGATTTCAAAAGCAAGTACGGACATGATGCCATCCTAACGCGTTAGTAGATGAGTAGTTTGTCTATGAAGTAGGCAAGGGAACCCACCGCGGAGACGGGCGCCAGCCCCATGCTGAGCGCCGCAGGAACGTTCAGCGGGGCACCGCGGAGGGTGGCCATCCGGCGGAAACTGGCCAGCACGGCACCTACCACGACGCCGAAAATGGCGGCGGGAAGGACTTCTATGTCGGAGAGCACCAGGCCCGCGAGCGGCCCGGCAAGCCCGGCCAGGACCATGCCCAGCGGCGCCACCACACTGTCGGGCCACCGGATGAGTCCTGTGATCAATGCCACTGCGGCACTGATGGCCGCGACCAGGAGCATCTCGCGCACACCGTTGAACCTGGCTCCGGCAACCCATCCTGAGCCAAGGCAGGACAGCAGGACGCCCACGCAGCAGCCGAGCGTGGACTCAAGCCGCTGCGCCTGGCCGGTTCCCCGGATGAGCTGCACCACGAAGACTGCCATCATTCCCAAGGCAATGAATCCGGGCGTCCAGTCGAGGAAACCGGGTGCGGGCACCACCGCAGCGGCGATTGCGGAAGCTGCGCCGGGCAGGGCAATGACTGCTGCGAGCGTCTTCTTGGCCGGAATCCGCAGGAAGTGGGGCCAGCCGACGCCCACCGTGGCGGCGATCAGGACCGCCACGACCACCAGGGCTTCCCTGGTGGTGTAGACACCGGCGATGATGGCCGCGAGACCTGCGATTCCCACGAGGCCGATGGTCCAGGAGCCGAGTGAACGAACGGGTGCCTGCAGATCCGCCGTCATGCGGGACCCTGCCTCTGCTTAGCGTCTGCACTCACTGCGCTGCAATCCCATCCTGGCGTCGACCTGGGGCAGAGCCCCTTCCTGGCAGGGCATCCGGCCCTGGCTCAATCCTGCCTTATATGAACGGGATATGTCGCAAAACGTCCCGTTGCAGCGCGTGAAGCTCTGGTACCGCAGAGGGTGCCGGGTATACTCAAGGTTCAGCTAAGCGCCCTGCCGGGGTGGCTGGCCGGCAGCTTTCCACGCCGGCCGGAAACCCTTACGGGAGCCAGTACCCGCCGGTGGAAATCCGGTTCAGTCGCTCAATGATGCGCGGACGGCCCTTGGAGGAACAATGTCGCACATCCTGTTACTGACGAACAGCACCGGCACTTCGGTCGACATCCTGCCTGCCCTTGAATTGCTGAACCACCGGGTCCATATCCTCCCCGCCGAGCCCACGGCCCTGCTCGAAACAGACCCTTGCGACATCGTCCTGCTGGACGCGCGGAAGGACCTGGTGGGCGCCCGCTCGCTCACCCAGCTCCTGAAGGCCACCGGCCTCAGCGCCCCGCTGGTGCTGATCCTCACTGAAGGCGGCATGGCGGCCGTTTCCTCTGCCTGGGCTGTGGACGATATCGTCCTCGATTCGGCCGGCCCCGCCGAGGTGGAAGCGCGGATCCGACTGTCGGTGGCCCGGGCCGTACCTGAACAGGAAGACGCGCCAAGCGAAATCCGCGCCGCCGGCGTGGTCATCGACGAAGCCAGCTATACCGCCCGCGTAAACGGTGCTCCGCTGAACCTGACCTTCAAGGAATTCGAACTCCTGAAATACCTCGCCCAGCACCCCGGCCGGGTATTCACCCGCCAGCAGCTCCTCACCGAGGTGTGGGGCTACGACTACTACGGCGGCACCCGCACCGTGGACGTCCATGTCCGGCGCCTGCGCGCCAAGCTGGGCGCCGACCATGAGAACCTGATCAGCACCGTCCGCAACGTGGGGTACCGCCTCACCCTGGTGCGGCAGCAGGAAGACGAGCTCACCGAGGCCTGAGTGGTGGGCCTCCAACCCGTATAGCCTTGCTTCATGACTCCTGCGCATCCTGAGAAGTGGCCCGTCCATGTTGTCCGAGGCGGCGTTGACCAGCAGCTCCTGAAAGACTGCCGCGACCTGCTTGCCGCGGCCGAAGAGTCCGACGGCAATCCGTCCATCTCGGAACAGACCCTGGTGACCATGCGCGCCGGCGATTCCACAGGACACTCGCTGCTGACCTTGGCGCTGTACGCCCCTGATGAGGACTCGGATCCCGCCACGGGGCAGGATCTGGCGGGCTTCGCCGTCGTGGTCGAGGAAGCGGACGGCAGCGGAATCCTGGAGATCGCCGTCCACCCCTCCTACCGCAACCAGGGCGTGGCCGACCGCCTGGTGGGCGCCCTGGTCGAAACCCGGGGGCTGGACGGGTTGAAGGCCTGGTCCCACGGCAACCACGAGGCCGCCGCGGATCTCGCCGCCCGGTACGGTTACACGCCCGTGCGTGAACTGTGGAAGATGCGGATGACGACGGCGGGCGCTGACCTTCCCGACGCCGGCTTCCCGGAGGGGGTAACGCTCCGTGCCTTTGTGCCCGGTCAGGATGAGGAGGCATGGCTGGAGGTGAACAGGGCGGCCTTCGCAGACCATCCGGAGCAGGGCAACCTCACGCGGGCGGACCTTGAGGCACGCATGGCCGAGGACTGGTTCGACCCCGCGGGTTTCCTCCTGGCCGAGGATGCCGGCGGGCGGCTGCTGGGCTTCCACTGGACCAAGGTGCACCCGCAGCACGGCCCGCACCCTGCCATCGGCGAAGTCTATGTGGTGGGCGTGGCGCCCGAGGCACAGGGCATGGGGCTGGGCAAGGCGCTCACCGTCGCGGGGATCCGGCACCTCCAGGAGCAGGGGCTGCACGCCGTGATGCTGTACACCGACGCGGAGAATGCACCCGCCGTTTCCCTGTACCGCCGCCTGGGGTTCACCCGCTGGGACATGGATGTGATGTACGGGCCGGTGGCGGCCGGTTAGTCCAGTCGACTGACATGTGCGCCGGAGTACCCGGAAATCGAGGGTTTCGCGGCAATGAATGCTTGTAAGGTTGAAACAAGACCGCGCGGGCCGGAAGCACCAGCACCAAGCGCCAGGTAAAGGAGATGCCATGAACCCGGAACCTTCCGGAACAGCCACGTCCCAGGATGTTGCGGTTCCTGTACGCGCCCGCTTCGGTTCCTCCGAAGTACCGGCTTCCCGCGCCACCCAGGACCGCATTGACATTCCGGAATTTGCGCCGAACCTGCAGCCCGAGGGTGACATCCGCCCCGACCGCTTCCTGGACCGTGAACTGAGCTGGCTCGCCTTCAACTCCAGGGTCCTGGAACTTGCCGAAGATCCCTCCCTGCACCTCCTGGAACGCGTCAGCTTCCTGTCGATTTTCGCGTCCAACCTGGACGAGTTCTTCATGGTCCGTGTGGCGGGCCTGAAGCGCCGCATCGCCACGGGCCTGGCCGTCCCCTCCCCTGCTGGACTGAGCCCCGTGGAGGTTCTGGAAAGGATCAGTGAGGAAGCACACCGGCTGCAGCAGCGGCACGCGCAGGTGTACGCAGACCAGATCCGCCCGGCCCTGGCCTATGAGCACATCCACCTGATGCACTGGGACGAACTGGACGACGCCGCCAAGCAGCAGCTGAGCGCAATGTTCGCCGAGAAGGTCTTCCCCATCCTCACGCCGCTGGCGGTGGACCCGGCCCACCCGTTCCCGTATATTTCCGGGCTTTCCCTGAACCTGGCCGTGGTGGTGCGGAACCCGGTCAGCGACAAGGAACTGTTCGCCCGTGTCAAGGTGCCGGACCAGCTGCCGCGCCTGATCTCCATCGACGGTCCCCGCGCCGGCGCAGTGGCAGGCCGGGTGGCACGGTTCATCGCCCTCGAAGAAGTCATCGCCGTCCACCTGGACAAGCTCTTCCCCGGCATGGAGGTCCTGGAACACCACACCTTCCGGGTCACCCGCAACGAGGACGTGGAGGTGGAGGAAGACGACGCCGAAAACCTCCTGCAGGCGCTGGAGAAGGAACTGCTGCGCCGCCGCTTCGGTCCTCCCGTGCGGCTGGAAGTCACCAATGACATCAACCCCAACATCCGTGCGCTGCTGATCCGCGAACTGGGGGTGGAGGAATCCGAGGTGTACTCGGTGCCGGCTCCGCTGGACCTCCGCGGCCTGTCCGTCATTGCCGGCATTGACCGTGCCGATCTCCACTACCCCAAGCACGTCCCGCACACTTCCCGGTACCTGAACGAGTCCGAGACCTCCAAGGCCGCAAACGTCTTCGCGGCCATGCGCCGCCGCGACATCCTGCTGCACCACCCGTACGACTCGTTCTCCACCTCCGTCCAGGCGTTCCTGGAGCAGGCAGCTGCGGACCCCAAGGTCCAGGCCATCAAGCAGACGCTGTACCGAACGTCGGGCGACTCCCCCATCGTGGACGCCCTGATCGACGCCGCCGAAGCCGGCAAGCAGGTCCTGGCGCTCGTGGAGATCAAAGCCCGCTTCGACGAGCAGGCCAACATTTCCTGGGCGCGCAAGCTCGAGCAGGCCGGCGTGCACGTGGTCTACGGAATTGTGGGCCTGAAGACGCACTGCAAACTGTCGCTGGTGGTCCGGCAGGAAGTGGACGGGCTGCGCCGGTACTGCCACATCGGCACCGGCAATTACCACCCGCGTACCGCGCGGTACTACGAGGACCTTGGCCTTCTGACGGCCAACGACCAGGTGGGCGAGGACCTGTCCAAGCTGTTCAACCAGCTCTCCGGCTACGCCCCGAAGTCCACCTTCAAACGCCTGCTCGTTGCGCCGCGCTCGGTGCGGTCAGGGCTGATCGACCGGATCGAAACCGAAATCCGCAATGCCCGTGCCGGGGTACCCGGCCGGGTGCAGATCAAGGTGAACTCCATGGTGGATGAAGCAATCATCGATTCCCTGTACCGGGCTTCCCAGGCCGGTGTGAAGGTGGACGTGGTGGTCCGCGGCATCTGCTCCCTCCGGCCGGGTGTACCGGGCCTGAGCGAAAACATCACCGTCCGCTCCATCCTGGGCAGGTTCCTTGAGCACTCCCGGGTCTTCGCGTTCGCCAACGGCGGTGACCCCGTGGTGTACATCGGCTCCGCGGACATGATGCACCGCAACCTGGACCGCCGCGTGGAGGCCCTGGTCCAGCTGGCAAGCGCCGACGACATCAACTACGTCCTGGACCTGCTCAAGCGGTACATGGCACCCGAAACCGCCAGCTGGCACCTGGACAACGAGGGCGACTGGTCCCGGCACCATCTGGCCGAGGACGGCAGGCCGCTTGAGGACGTGCAGTCCTGGCTGCTCGCCTCGCGCCCCCGGCAGCGCAGCCTGAGCCGGCGGTAAGGGCAGCCGTTTTGTCGAGCGATGCACTCGTAGCTGACCAGACAGACCATCCCGGGGAACCAGTTGCAGTTACCGCTGCCGGCGCCCTCCCGTGGCGGGTGGCAAATGACAGGCTTGAAGTCCTGCTGATCCACCGCCCCCGCTATGACGACTGGTCATGGCCCAAAGGGAAAATTGACGACGGCGAGACCATCCCCGAATGCGCCCTCCGGGAGGTGCGGGAGGAGATCGGCCTGGACGCGCCTTTGGGCCGTCCGCTGCCGGCCATCCACTACCGCGTCGCGTCCGGCCTCAAGGTGGTTTTTTACTGGGCGGTGAAGGCCAATGGGACACGGCTGGTTCCGGACGGCAAGGAGGTGGACAGCGTCATGTGGTGCACCCCGGAGAAGGCGGCCAAGCTGCTCTCCAACCCCACCGACGTCGTGCCGCTGGAATACCTGCGCAAAGCCCACGAGGACGGCGAGCTGAACACCTGGCCGCTCATAGTCCTCCGGCACGCCAAAGCGAAGCCACGCTCCTCCTGGACCAAAGCCGAAGGTGAACGGCCACTGGCCGCCACCGGGACACGGCAGGCACAGGCAGTGGGACGGCTGCTGCAGGTCTGGCAGCCCCCGCGCGTGGTCACCAGCCCCTGGCTCCGGTGCGTGGCGACCGTTGCGCCCTATGCGAAGGCAGCAGGGGCGAAGGTTCGGATGGCGGAAGCCCTCACTGAGCACCGCCACCACCGCAGCCCGAAGAAGACCGCCGCCGTCGTCGAGGCCCTGTTCGACAAGCAGCGGCCTGTGGTGGTCTGCACCCACCGGCCCGCGCTGCCGACGGTCTTCGCGCAACTGGCGAAGCACATGCCGGGCCGGCTGAGCAGCCTCCTGCCCTCGGAGGAGCCGTACCTCTCCCCCGGCGAAGTGGTGGTCTGCCATGTGGCGCCCGGGGCAAAGAACCACGTGGTCGCCGTCGAGCAGTTCAAACCGTTCGACGACTGACCCGGCCGGGATTCAGAAAGGCGACAAGCAACCCCGATAGACTTGGGGCGTGAACATCCCAACGCCTTATGAAGACCTCCTGCGCGATGTCCTGGCTTCCGGCACGCACAAATCCGACCGGACCGGAACCGGAACCACCAGCGTTTTCGGGCGGCAGCTGCGTTTTGGCCTGTCGGAGAGCTTCCCGCTGATCACTACCAAGCGGGTGCATTTCAAATCCGTCGCGGTGGAGCTGCTGTGGTTCCTGCGCGGCGAAACCAACGTGAAGTGGATGCAGGACCAGGGGGTCACCATCTGGGACGAATGGGCAGACGCGGATGGCGACCTGGGGCCGGTTTACGGCGTCCAGTGGCGCAGCTGGCCCACCCCGGACGGCGGCCACATCGACCAGATCGCCGAGCTCGTGGAGGGCCTGAAGAACAACCCCGACTCGCGCCGCCACATCGTCTCGGCGTGGAACGTCTCCGAGCTGAGCGACATGGCCCTGCCGCCTTGCCACGCGTTCTTCCAGTTTTACGTGGCCAACGGCAGGCTGTCCTGCCAGCTGTACCAGCGCTCCGCGGACATGTTCCTGGGCGTGCCGTTCAATATCGCCTCCTACGCCCTGCTGACATGCATGCTCGCCCAACAGGTGGGCCTGGAGCCCGGCGAGTTCGTCTGGACCGGCGGCGATGTGCATATTTACGAAAACCACATGGACCAGGTCCTCAAGCAGCTGGAGCGGGAGCCTTACGAGTACCCGCAGCTGAAGATCAACCGGAAGCCGGCATCGATCTTCGACTACACGCTGGAGGATTTCGAAGTGGTGGGCTACAAGCACCACCCGACGATTAAGGCACCGATCGCCGTATGAGCACCGAGAACTTCACCGATCCGCAGTCCTTCACGGAGGAACTGGCCGCCTCGATCACGGGCGTCGGCCTGGTTTGGGCGCAGACCCCCGACGGCGTCATCGGCAAGGACGGGGACATGCCCTGGCACCTGCCCGAGGACCTCAAGCATTTCACCCGCCTGACCACCGGGCACCCGGTCATCATGGGCCGCAAGACCTGGCTGTCCTTCCCGGACAAGTACCGTCCGCTGCCCGGGCGGACGAACATCGTCATCACGCGGCAGAAGAGCTGGGCAGACACGCCTGAGGCGGAGGGCGCCGTCGTGGTTCCGTCGCTGGATGATGCGCTGCTGGAATCGCAGTTTGTCGACGGCGGAGACACCGTCTGGATCCTGGGCGGCGGGGAGATTTTCCGCCAGTCCACGGACCTGGCCAACGTTGCGGTGGTCACCACCATCGACGTGGAGGCCGACGGCGACACGTTCGCCCCCGAGCTTGGCACCAGCTGGGAGGCCACCGCCTCCGTTCCTCCGGACGGCTGGCTGACGGCCGCGAACGGCACACGCTACCGATTCACCAAATGGTCAAGGACCGAGGGCTAGGAACATGCTGAAGAAACCGGAAACCCTCTTTGTCCTGGGGTACATGCTGCTGCCGCTGCTTGCGCTGCTGTCCGCCATCGTGGGGCTGACCATGATCCTGGGCGGCAACAAGATCGCCGGCGCCATCGTGCTGGTGGTTGTCACGCAGGTCTTCGCCTTCGGCGCCTTCTTTGCCCTGCGGGCCCGCAAGGCAGCTGTGGTGGAGGAGTCCAAGCGGGGCTAGCTCATTGTGGCTGTGCCGGCTCTGCATGGGGAGCTCACCCCATCGCGGCTTGGCGGGGCCTGGCCTAGGCTGAAGCCTGCAGCCTGACGGACTGCTGTTTGGACAATATTGGGGGGATGCCGGGTGGCAGGAACTTTGTGGGGTGCCGACGTCGAGCAGCTGCGCACCTTGGCGCGGCAGTTCAGCAAGACCGCCGACATGCTGCAACAGCAGTCGCAGCAGCTGAGCGGCCAGATCAACAACAGCCCCGCGTGGAAAGGCCAGGACGCGTCGCGCTTCCGGTCCGACTGGAACGGCAACCACCGTGCACTGCTGCAGAAGACGGCGGCGCGGCTCCAGCAGGAGTCGAAGCTCCTCCTCACGCACGCGGATGAGCAGGAGAAGGCGTCTGCCACCGGAGGTGCCGGCAATTCCGGGCCCGGCACCGGGACAGCGGGCGGAAACGGACCGGGCAGACAAGTCCCGGGGCAGGGAAGCAACAACCCCTGGGGACCGGACTGGCTCGCAGACCCTGATTCGCCGTTCCGTGACGGCTGGGACATCTACGGCCTCACCAAGGCCTTCCCGAACCTCCGGGCGGGCCTGTTCGACATCGCCGCCATGCTGCAGAAGTCCCGCATCTCTGATTTCCTGGACCCGGCAGCCTGGCGGGCCTTCCAGAACTCCAACGAGTTCAGCAAGTTCTTCAACATGTCCAACAGCCTGTTCGAGGGCAAGTTCCACGAGGTCCTGAACCTCGCCGAGGGATCCAACGCCTTCAAGTACCTCGACGGATTCAGCAAGGGTTTGGGCGTTGTGGGCGTTGGTCTGGACAGCCTGGACGCCTTCAACAACTTCCAAGAGGGCGATTACGGCTCCGCCGCCTACTCCACCACGAAGGCCCTTTTGGGCGCCGGCTCGTTCCTTCCGCCGCCCGCCGGCACTGCGTGCATGGTGGCCAGCGGTGCCCTTGCCCTCTACGACAACGTCCCCGTCATCCATGATTCCGTGAACTACGTCGGGGATACGATCGCCGATGGGGCCGAGGCCGTTGGCGGCGCTATCAGTGACGGCGTGGACGCTGTCGGCGACTTTTTTGGCTTCTGAGAACTGAGGAGAACAACCAGTGACTGAAACAACCACAGCCAGGTCCTCCAGCCCCGGCCAAGGGTTTCCGGACGCGATCGGTTTTGGCTTCGCCGAGCTCCTGGTGCTCCTGAACCTGCGGCGCGGACCGGCCTCCGAAGCCTCTGCCAAGGCACTCCGGCTGGAAGGCGAACTCGACGACGCCTCCCTGCTCTCGGCGGGAGCGTCCTCCCTGGTGGCCCGCGGTGCAGCCACGGTGGGTGCGGACAAGGAGTTGTCGGTTGCGGGTCCGGTGGCAGCCGTTACGCATGCCCTGACGATGACCGAGAAGCTGGTGCAGATCAACCTCCTCACGGCCGGCTCCGTGGACAACGTCCTGTCCGTCGAGTCACCCGAATACCGGATCCTGCTGCAGCCACGGGCCTACCTCAGCTGGTTCGCGATGGCGCAGCGGCCGGACACCACACCGGCAGAAGCCAACTTCTTTCTCCTGCGCAAGCATCTTGAGGACAACCCCGACGGCGGAGCCACCATCCGCCTGCTCGACGGTTCCGACGGCAAACAACTTCTGGTCAAACGCAGCGGGGAGGGCTGGACCGTGGGCTACGGCCATCTTGATGCCCCTTCCGAGCCGATCCGGGAAATCTCAGGCCTCAGCGACGGCCAGGTGTTGGACCACATCCGATCGATCCGACAGGACTAGCATGCAGAACGGCAATCCGGGCAGTACTCCCGGCAGCGCACCCACGCCCGACGACCAGGTCCGCGCCTTTCACGAGCAGGCCCTGGCGCGCGGGGAAAAGCGTGTCCTGTTCCGAACGGTGGAGGGCGCGCTCCACAGCTATGAGAAGGACGAACTCGGTGTGGTCACCGCCAGTTCCCACCCGCAGGTGCGGTCCGCCGGAGGGTTCCTCATGATGGCTGTGTTCTTCGCTGCCTTGGCGGTTTTCTCGATCATGCTGGTGGCCGGGCCCACCAGCAGGGGCCAGGATCCGATGTGGGGAGCCCTGGTCCTCACTGTCGCCGGGGCCGCCGGCGTCCTCTACGCAGCACGGATGGCGGGCGTCGCCGCCAAGGCCAAACGGCTGAGGGCGGAACGGGGGATCCCGGAACCGACGGCCCGGCAGTTCGACCGGTAAGGGGCAGCCCTCCTGACAAAAGGGGCCTGCCTTGTTAGCCGCGCGCCGTCGTCGTGCCCTCAGGTCCGTGTAGCCGCCCGCCCGACGTGACGTAACCGACTGCGCCCCACGGGTCCCGACGTCTAAAATGGACGAATGACTACAGCAGCTACCCCTTCCGTCGGCCTGGTCGGATGGCGCGGCATGGTCGGTTCCGTCCTCATGCAGCGCATGCAGGACGAGGGCGACTTCGCCAACATCAACCCGGTGTTCTTCTCCACCTCCAACGCGGGAGGTGCCGCGCCGTCCTTTGCTGACGGCGCCGGCAAACTCGAGAACGCGTTTGACCTCGACACCCTGGCGAAGCTGCCCATTATCGTCACCGCCCAGGGCGGCGACTACACCAAGCAGGTCCACGGCGATCTGCGCAGCCGCGGCTGGGACGGCCTCTGGATCGACGCCGCCTCCACGCTGCGTATGAACGATGACTCAATCATCGTGCTGGATCCGATCAACCGCGACGTCATCGACAAGGGCCTGGTCAACGGCACCAAGGACTTCATCGGCGGCAACTGCACCGTCTCCTGCATGCTGATGGGCCTCGGCGGCCTGTTCAAGAACGGCCTGGTCGAGTGGGGCACCTCCATGACCTACCAGGCAGCCTCCGGCGGCGGGGCCCGGCACATGCGCGAGCTCCTCAGCCAGTTCGGCACGCTCAATGCTGAGGTCAGCACGGAACTGGACGACCCGGCGTCGGCCATCCTGGACATCGACCGCAAGGTCCTGGCCCACCAGCGCACCGACATCGACGCCACCCAGTTCGGCGTGCCGCTGGCCGGCTCCCTGATCCCCTGGATCGATGCCGACCTGGGCAACGGACAGTCGAAGGAAGAGTGGAAGGCCGGGGTCGAAACCAATAAGATCCTGGGCACCTCCGAGGAAAACCACGTCATCATGGACGGCCTGTGCGTCCGGATCGGCGCCATGCGTTCCCACTCCCAGGCGCTGACGCTCAAGCTCCGCGAGGACCTGTCCGTCGCCGAGATTGAGAAGCTTCTGGCCGAGGACAACGAGTGGGCCAAGGTGGTCCCCAATACGAAGGAAGCGTCCATGGCCGAGCTCACCCCGGTGGCCGCTTCCGGCACCCTGGACATCCCGGTCGGCCGCATCCGCAAGATGGAGATGGGACCGCAGTACATCAGCGCCTTCACCGTGGGCGACCAGCTCCTCTGGGGCGCCGCCGAGCCGCTGCGCCGCATGCTCAACATCGCCACCGGCAACCTGTAGACAGCTGCCGTCACAGCGGTCCTGCCCCGTTTGGGGCGGGGCCGCTCCTGCTTAACCGGCTGTCCCTCGCCGAGAGTGAGAGGGCGTCGGCCGGAAAGCCGCCACAAGTGAGAGGGCGTCGGCCGGAAAGCCGCCACAAGTGAGAGGGCGTCGCGGGGGTGGGGCCGGCTCAGGTGGCGAGGAAATCCCGGTACCGCCGGGAAGCCTTGTCGAAGGCTGCCTGCGCTGCCGGGCCAAGCGGGCGGTCGCCGTCAAAGAGTTCGGGTACGACGGCGGCGCGCTGGCCTTTGCCCGCAACGGCCCAGGTGCCGATCACCTCGCCTGCCGCAACAACTGTCTTCTTGAAGACCCCGTTGCCGCCGGGAACAACCAGGTTGGCATGCTCGGGCGGCAGGACAAGGCTCCGGTCGGTGTAGCCCAGCAGGAACTCGTCGAAGCCGGGCAGCAGCAGGACGGAGCGGCCGCCCGGGACCCTGCCTTCCAGCAGCACGGCGGTCTCCGGGGACATCCAGTAGCCCGTACCGTCAAACTTGAGCTCCACCAGCTCGCCGCGGATCTCCTCCAAAGCGGACCGGACTTCAGTCAAGGGAATCTGGGTCCACCAGGCGAAGTCGCGGACGGTGGCCGGGCCATGACTGCGGAAGTAACGGAACAGCCACTCGGCAACCGCCTCCGCCCGCTCCAGGCGCCGGGACTGCGGAATCCACTGATCAAACGCCACCAGCAGCTGCTGGTTCCCGGACAGCGGCCCCTGCACCAGCCAGCCGTGCCGGCACAGCGTTCCCAGGATGTGGACGCCCCGTTGCCCCTGCGTAGGCTGCCCCGCGGCATCGAAAACACTGAACAGCTCACTGCGGCTGGCTGGCCCGGCGGCTGCGAGGCGGTCGAGCGCGAGATCCCGGCACTTTTCGACGTCCGCCCAGGTGATCCCGAGTTCCCGGTGCCGGGCGGCGATGCCCTTGGTCAGCCGGTCCGCGGTGAGCTCCAGCATCCAGCCCAGGTCCTCGGGTGCCACCAGGTGCAGGGTTCCCCGCATCGGCCAGGACCTCACCACGCTTCCGGTGTCGAGTGCGGCCCGCATGGCGCTAATACCGGAGCCGGGAAGCCGAACGCCAACAGCCCACAAAGCCGCCTGCAGGTCCTGTGCCTGCATGGCCGTCATCCAACGGACCACGCCTGCCGGGGAGTCCGTGGCCTCCCCGGCTGCCGGCAGGCCCTGGGCCAGCAGCCTTTGGGACACCAGCCGCAGCCGGCCCAGCGTCCTGCCGTCAATCCGGTTACCCGCCTGCGCAGCCATGCCCTCATCCTACGGTCGCGGCGGAGCACGCAACACGGCGGCTAGGGTAGAACCATGACTTTGGGGAGTTTGTGGCAGTTGCCTGCGCGTAAAACCAGGAGATGGATGATCGGCGGGACGCTGGGCGTCCTGGCAGGAACTGCGCTGGGACTCATTTCCCTCTCCGCGTTCCTCAGCGCGGGGCGGTCAAACCCCCTTCTGCTGCTCCCCTCCCTCGCCCTGAGCCTTGGAGGCGGCTACGCCGTCCTGTTCCCCGCAATCGCGGTCAGCCGCAACGGCGTCCGCATCCACCGGGACTGGCGGCAGCACCCGCGGGCAGCCCGTCTCCTCTGGATCCTGTCACTCGCCGTGGCCGTCGCCGGGCTGGGCACCTGCATCGCTGCGGGGGCGGCAAACCCGAAGGCACCGGGCCTGCTGGTCTGGCTGTTCATGGGCATCTACCTGGCCCTCACCGGCTGGGCGTCAGCCCTCATGGGCGCTGCGGAAGTGCTCCGGCAGGGCTCGCCGGACGCTGAGCGGACTACAGCTCCAGCCCGATAAGCAGCGGCTCCGGGTGCAGTTCAATGCCAAAGCGGCGTTCGACGCCGGCCCTCACCTCACGGGCCACGGCCACCACGTCCGCCGCCCGGGCTGCGCCGCGGTTGGTGATTGCCAGCGTGTGCTTAGTGGACAGCGACGCCCGTCCGCCTGACACGCTGTCCCGCTCCAAGCCGAAGCCTTTCCCGAAGCCTGCCTGGTCGATGAGCCACGCAGCCGACAGCTTGACTAGCCCGTCGGCCCCCGCCGGGTACCGCGGCGCGGACTCAGGCAGCGCTTCAGCCACCGCCGCGGGAACGATGGGGTTGGTGAAGAACGAGCCTGTGGAATAGGTGTCCCGGTCCGCGGCGTCCCACACCATGCCCTTCGAAGCCCGGAGCCGGAGCACCTCGCGGCGGACGTCGGTGGCGTAAGCACGCTTGCCGGGCTCGACCCCCAAAGCACGGGCAAGTTCGGCATAGCGGATGGGTGCGCTCATCCGGCCGAGCGGAAGCTGGAATTCGACGGTGAGCACGATGTAGCGGGGCGAACCGTTGACGGTGGTCCGCTTGAGGATGGAGTCCCGGTATCCGAACTGCAGCTCGGAGTTGGTGAAGGTCCTGACGGCGTTCCGATCGCGGTCCCAGGTGCGCACCGCGGCGATGGTCTGGGAGACGTCGGCGCCGTAGGCACCCACGTTCTGGACGGGAGTGGCGCCTGTGGAACCGGGAATGCCGGAGAGCGCTTCGATTCCGGACCAGGCATGGCGGACGGCGTGCTCCACCAGCTGGTCCCAGTTGTGGCCTGCCTGCACCACCACGGCAACACCGCCGCAGGAGTCCTCGGCGTTCACGGTGAAGCCCTCGGAGGCGATCCTGACCACCGTGCCGGGGAACCCGTCGTCCGAGATCAGGAGGTTGGACCCGCCGCTGATGACCAGCACCTGTTCGCCCGCCTCATCCGCCGTGCGGATGGCCTCGATGATTTCGGCCTCGGTGCGCGCCTCGATGAAGGTGCCGGCAGGGCCGCCGACGGCGGAGGTGGTCAGGGAGGAAAGCAGGGTGGAAGTCACCCGTCCACAATACAAGGGAAAGTCAGGCAAGCTTCCGGGCCACGGGCGAGAGCAGGAAGCTCACCACCAGCATCACCATGACGGCGAGCAGCGAGTGCAGGATGCCCACGTGCTCGGCCAGCAGCCCCAGCAGCGGCGGCCCGCAGAGGAAGGCCCCGTATCCGATGGTGGACACCACGGAGACCCGGGCGGCAGCTTTGGCGGGGTCGTCGGCCGCAGCGGACATGCCCACCGGGAACCCCAGGGATGCGCCCAGGCCCCACACCGCCAGGCCAACGAATGCCAGCCAGGGCACCGGCGCAAAGACGAACAAGCCAAGTCCGGCAACCGCCATCGCCGCGCACCAGCGCATCACCGGCACCCGCCCGAATCGGTCCAGGACCAGGGTTCCGGCGAACCGTCCGATGGTCATGAACGTGACAAAGAGCCCGTATCCGGCAGCACCGGCGGCGTCTGACTGGCCGTGGCCGTCCGCCAGTGCCAGTGCTACCCAGTCCCCCGCCGCCCCTTCGGCCAGGGCGAGGCCCAGCACCAGCACCCCCAGGAGGAGGGTGCGCCGGTCCCGCCAGGCCTGGGCGATCTTGCGTTTGTTGTCCAGGGGCTCGTGGGCGGACTCCGAAGTGGCTGGAGAGATGACGGGAATCGGCCCGGTGCTGGGGTCCTCGAAGTTGTCCGGGGTGTACGTCCGCTCCGCCGCAACCGGGGTGATGTCGGCACGGAACCAGGACGCCGCCGTCGCTACGGAAACGGCAACCACCACGCCGGCAGCGGCCAAATGCGACGCCACCGGCAGGGAAACGGCGGCCGCTGCCGCACCCAGCCCGGCGCCGGCCACAGTCCCCAGGCTGAACGCGCCGTGAAGCCGAGGCATGATGTGCCGGCCAACGGCCCGCTCAACCGCCGCGCCCTCAACGTTGGACGCGGTGTTCCAGCTGCCGGTGCCCAGCCCGATGACGGCCAGGCCCAGCGCGGTGACCACCGGGCTGGCCAGGACAGAGGTACCGGCACCGGTCAACAGCAGGCCCACGCCCACCATGATGCTGCCGGTCCGGATGGTCCGCTTCGAACCCAGGCGGAGCACGATCAGCCCGGAGGCTGAAACGGACGCGAAGGAACCGAGCGTCATGCAGAGCAGGAGTACCCCCACGTTGCCCGGGGTGAGGTCCAGCGCGTCCCGGATGGCCGGGAGGCGGGACACCCAGGAGGCAAACGCCAGCCCGCTGGCGGCGTAGGCCACCACCACGGCGTTGCGCCAGCGGGTAACTTCACCGGCGGTGACAGTTGCCCCTGTGCCTTGCCTGGGTGTCAACGTGCCCGCTCAGGAAAGCCTGACGACGGCCTGGGCCTTCATCAGGACTTTTTGGCCGGCCGAGACAACGGTGAGGTCGACGCGTGCGGTGCCGGCCTCGGCGTCGAGCTTTCCTATGGTGCCGCTCACCTCGATGGTGGCCCCGGGCTGCTCCGTGCCGGTGGTGTCCGTGACCAGGACCGGCTTGGTGAAGCGGGTCTGGAAGTCGACGACGGCGGCCGGGTCGCCTGCCCAGTCGGTCACCAGCTGGACGGCCGAGCCCATGGTGAACATGCCGTGGGCGATGACGCCGGGCAGTTCCACGCTGGTGGCGAAGGCCTCGTTCCAGTGGATGGGGTTGAAGTCACCGGAGGCGCCGGCGTACTTGACCAGGTCGGCGCGGGTGACGTCGACGGTGCGGCTGCCGATCTCCTGGCCGGCGCTGAGTTCGTGGATGCTGGGGCTCATGGCTACTGTCCCTCTCCGCGGACCAGGATGGATGACGTGGTGGTGGTGACCTGCTCACGGGACTCGTCCGCGGCAAGGGCGAAAATTTCGGAACGGGTGGTGATCATCGCACCGCCGCCCATGGCACGGACGCCGTCCACGTGGAGTTCGGCCACCAGCCGGTCGCCGGCGAAGATGGGGCGGTGGTGGGTGAAGCGCTGGTCCGCGTGGACCACGCGGGAGAAGTCGATGCCGGCTTCCGGATCCTCGATGAGCTGGGCGTCGGCGCGCTGGGCGATGATGATGGCGAAGGTGGGCGGGGCCACCAGGTCATTGTGGCCCAGGGCCTTGGCGGCGTCGACGTCGAAGTGCGCAGGATGGGTGGCTTTCACGGCGCGGGCGAACTCGCGGATTTTCTCGCGGCCGACGTCGTACACCTCAGCGGCAGGGTAGCTGCGGCCCTGCAGGTCCGGATTGATAGTCATGGCCTCCAGCCTATCGCCCGCCTGCTGGAGGGCAGAAAAGCGGGTCCCGGCCAAGGAGGCAGGGAACCCTACCGGCGCAGCCGCTTGCGGATGGCCTGGCCGCGGACCACCATTCCGGCCACGTGCAGGACCAGGCCCAGCCCGATCAGCGGGAGGGAGGCCATGGCCAGCCCCTGGTTGCCGCTGGTGTTGCCCACCAGGTTCAGGATGATGCCGACGGCGATGAGCCCCATCGCGCTGAAAACCAGGACTTTGTAGCGGGTTGGCGCGGTGGCCCAGAATTCGTTCAGCACCCAGCCAGTTTACCGGGCCTCGGTGCAACGGTTCAGAACAGGGCTTCCTGCAGGGCCGGGACCTCGGAGGCGAAGTCGCCCAGGATGAGGGTGCGGGCGCCCAGCTGGGCAAGGTTCACCACGAAGGCGGCATCCGTGCCGTCCAGCCGGGCCAGGGCGTTGTGCCCGCTCAGGCCCATGATCTCGAAGCCGTGCCCACCGCTGTCCAGCGGGTGCGGGTACGGGTGCCGGGCCCCCGGGCCGTGCAGGACGGACGCCTGCCTGGGACGGATCCAGGGCTCGTCCACCACGGTGAACCCGTCGACGGCGGTATGCGCCAGCAGTGCACGGGCTTCGGCGGCGCGGCGGGCGTTGGTAGCATCCAGTTCGGGATCGGGCAGCGGCCGGAGCAGTGCCTCGGCTTTGGCGGCGGACCTGACTTGCTGGGGCAGGCCGGCTTCGGCCGTGACCAGGTCCTCGAGGATCCGGACCACCCTGCCGTCCCGGGCGCGGGCCACATACCGGGCCGCCGCGGCGCCCTGCTCTGCCAGCCGGTTCCACTTCCGCGGTCCGGATGCTGTTCCCACCTTGCTGGCACCGCCCGCGAAGGTGGCCACATACAGCCAGTGTTCCTGCATAAGGTACTCGCGCAGCCCGGGGGTGACGCGGCCGCCCCGGTGGAAGTCGTGGATGAGCCGCGATTCGTCCAGCATAAAGCAGCGCTCGCACTGCTTGCCCCGGGCCGCCGGGGCGCCCGCCGCGCACAGGACGTGGTCGCGGCGTGTCGAGGAGTGGACGCGCAGGTGCCCCAGGCAGGATTTTGCCGGGTCCTCGACGCGAAAGCCGAGCCTGGCCTCCGGGTGGAGGCTGACCTGCCGGAAGTCCCCGGACGGTGACTGGAGGCGCAGGACGGGCGCGCCGCCGTCGTCCGCTGCCCTTGACGCCGGCGGCCCATCCCAAGAGACCCCGTGGACCAGATAACGGGTATCGGCCAACGGGGTCCCGGAGGAAAGCGGGTGGGGCATCAGAGCGCGGGCTGGACTCCGAAGGCCACTGCGAGCTTCATGATTTTTTCGGCGCGGCCCAGGCGGGGAAGATCTGAGCCGTCGCGGATGACGCGGCCGTTGGCTTCGAAGTCGGTCATGAAGTCGGTGGCCCAGGCGACGTCGGACGGGGTGGGGCTGATGACCTCGTTGATGACCGGAGTCTGGTCGATGGCAAGGCACAGCTTGCCCGTCATGCCCATCATCACCGTGATGCCGGTCTGTTCGCGCAGGATGGGGTGGTTGGTGCCCACCGTGGGTCCGTCGATGGGGCCCGGGAGGTTGCCCACGCGGCTGGCGACCACGAGCTTGGCGCGGGGGTAGGCCATGGCCTCCGGGGTGGCAGCCATGCCCGTATCGCGGCGGAAGTCGCCGGAGCCGAAAGCCAGGCGGAACGCGCCCTGGGCCTTGGCGATGTTGTTGGCTTCCTCAATGCCGACGGCGGATTCCACCAGCGGGATGACGGGTGTCTTGCCGTCCATCCGGTGGAAGCTTTCGGTGACCTGGTCCGCGGATTCGGTCTTGGCGAGCATGACGCCCAGGAGCCCGGGGGTGCCGCGGAGGCCTGCGAGGTCGTCGGCCCAGAACGGGCTGGTGGCGTCATTGATGCGGACCCATGCCTTGCCGCCGGCGGTCAGCCAGTCGACGACGTTGCCGCGCGCCTGGTCCTTCTGCGAGGGGTCCACTGCATCTTCAATATCCAGGATGATCGAGTCGGCGCGGGAAACTGCCGACTGGTCAAAAAGCTCGGTCTTCATGGCATTAACCAGCAGCCAGGAGCGGGCGATTTCTGCGGGGATATTGCGTTCCGGCCTTACGGTCTCGGTGGCGATGGTAGACGTCATGCTTTCTACAGTATCCGCCCTGCAAGCGGCGCGGCGACGAAAATGGCCAGCTTGTGAGGATCAATACGAACTAAACGGGATGTGACCCCGCCGGGTGGAAAAGACGCAGCAGCACGGGCCGTTCCGGCGGCCGGAACGGCCTGTGCTGCTGCGCAACTGGTGGTCAGGGGATGTTGCTGCCACGCGCGGTCACCCAGAGCCGGTACCAGTCGGCGCGGGACATGGCGGCGGCGGCCTTCGCGGCGTCGGAACAGGCGCGGATGCGGCCTGGGTTGACCGTGCCGATCACCGGTGCGATGCCGGCCGGGTGCTTCATCAGCCAGCCGAGCAGGACCGCCTCACCGGACGTCCCGTACTCCCCCGCCAGCTGCGCCACGAGCTCCGCGGTGGAAGCGTCCGCGGACGTGGGGCTTTCCGGTTCCGCGCCGGTGTAGACGCCCCGGGCCAGGGAACCGTAGGCCTGCAGGGTGATGGAGTGGCGGGTGCAGTACTCCACGGTGCCGTGCGGAAAGCTGTAGTCCAGGTGTTCCGGATGGTTCACCAGCACCTGGCTTTCCAGCCAGGCCCGCTTCAACAGGCTCATCTCCAGCTGGTTGGCCACCACGGGCGTTTCCAGCCGGTCCTGCAGCACCTCGATCTGCGCCCCGGACATGTTGGACACGCCCAGCTGCCGGACCTTGCCTTCCGCCATCAGCTGCCCGACGGCGGACGCCACCTCTGCGGGGTCTGCCAGCGGGTCCGGGCGGTGCAGCAGGAGGATGTCCACGTAGTCGGTGCGCAGCCGTTTCAGGCTCCCGTCGACCCGTTCCAGAATGGCTTCCCGGCTCAGGTCGTAATGCGTCTGCAGGCCGCGTTCGTTCAGCCTGATCCCGCATTTGGTCTGCAGCCGGATCCGGTCCCGCAGGCCCGGCGTTCCGGCCAGCACCTCGCCGAAGACGGCCTCGGACTTGCCGCTTCGGTAGATGTCCGCGTGGTCGAACAGGGTGATGCCGGCGTCCAGGGCTGCCTGGACGGCGGCAGCGGCCTCGTCCACATGGGCACTGCCATGCGGCTCGTCGGACCAGCTGCCGCCCAATCCCATGCAGCCGTAGATGAGCTCCTGCATCAGGGCTGTTTCTGCAAGGCCTGCCGGCCTGTGCCGGGTGCGGGCATCAGCGCAGCCATGCGGTGGTGTTGGCGGGCAGCTTGCCGTCTTCCAGCGGCCCGCTGCTGAGCAGCACCTCCCCCGCGGGAAGCTCGACGGCGGTGCCGCCGAAGTTGGTGACGGACTGCCATCCGTTGGGGCGGCGGAAGTGCAGGACCTCAGGGTTGCCGGTCTCCACCCACTCGAGTTCCTCGTCCGTCTGCAGCTCACGGCGCAGCTTCAGGGCCGCACGGTACAGCTCCAGGGTGGAACCTTGCGTGCCGTCCTGGGCTTCCACGGCGTACTTGCTGAACCAGTCCGGCTGCGGCAGGTGTGAGCCACCCTCACCGAAGCCGAAGGACGTTCCCTCCACTTTCCACGGCAGGGGCACGCGGCAGCCGTCACGGCCGATCTCCACGCCCTTGTTGCGGAAGAAGGACGGGTCCTGGCGCTCGGATTCGGGAATCTCTGACACTTCCTGGAGCCCCAGTTCCTCACCCTGGTACAGGTAGGCGGAACCCGGGACGGCCAGCATCAGCAGCGTGGCGGCGCGGGCGCGGCGTTCACCGAGTTCCACGTCCAGCTGGTCCTTGGGACCGCCGGCGAGGAGCCAGTCCTTGCCGTCCTGGCCCTTGCTGCCCGCTTTGCCCTTGGACACCTGGGGCAGTCCGTAGCGGGTGGCGTGCCGGACCACGTCATGGTTGGAGAACACCCAGGTGGAGGACGCTTTGGTGGCGGCTGCCTCGGCCAGGTTGCGGGTGATGATCTCCTTGTACTCGGCGGCGTCGAAATCGGCCTGCAGCAGGTCGAAGTTGAAAGCCTGGCCCAGGCCCTGCGGGCTGGCGTACCGGGCGCGCCGGGTGGCGTGCACCCAGGCCTCGGCGACGGCGGTCCGCGGCGGGTTGTACTCGTTGAACACCTCGCGCCATTCGGCGTAGATCTCGTGCACTTCGTCGCGGTCCCAGAACGGGTGCGTGCCGTCGTCGAACCCGTCAACGCCGGTGTTGGCCGCGCTCAGTTCCAGCTTGGACAGCAGCGGTTCGGTGAGGTCCTTGGTGAGGGCGTGAGCCACGTCCACGCGGAAGCCGTCCACGCCGCGGTCGGACCAGAAGCGGAGGGTCTTGAGGAAGTCGTCGCGGACTTCCCGGTTGGACCAGTTCAGGTCCGGCTGCTCCTTCGCAAAGATGTGCATGTACCACTGGCCGGGAGTGCCGTCCGGTTCTGTGATGCGCTCCCAGGCGGGGCCACCGAACACCGAGTCCCAGTCCGACGGCGGGAACTCGCCGTTGGGGCCCTTCCCGTCACGGAAGATGTACCGATCGCGGGCGGGTGAACCCTTGGGCGCGGCCAGAGCCTCCTTGAACCATTCGTGCCTGTCGGAGGAGTGGTTGGGGACGATGTCCGCGATCAGCTTGATCCCGGCGCCGTGCAGGGCCTTGGCCATCTCGTCAAAGTCCGCCAGCGTGCCCAGCTTGGGGTCCACGTCGCGGTAGTCATCCACGTCGTAGCCGCCGTCGGCGAGTGCCGAGGGGTAGAAGGGGCTCAGCCACACGGCGTCGATGCCCAGCGCCTTCAGGTACGGAACCTTCGCGGTGATGCCCTTCAGGTCGCCGATGCCATCGCCGTTGGAGTCGGCGAAGCTGCGCGGATAGATCTGGTAGACCGCTGCCTGGCGCCACCAGTTCGGATCAGCGAGGCGGTCGGAGTCGGAGAGGGTTGCCAGCGTGGCGGTGGTGGACAAAGGGATCTTCCTTTTCTGTGCGTTGGGTTATGGCTGGTCAAGGTCTTTTGGGTCTACTTGGCGGCCCCGCGCATTTACTTCGGACAGTACCCACCGTCGCGCCAGGATGTAAACCACCAGTATGGGTGCCATTGCAAACGAGGCCCCCAATCGGAACATTTTTATATTGAATCTAAATTTAGTACCCCAAGTATTATGGAGGGCAACGCACAGAGAGGTCAACACCCATGACGGAACCCACGCCGGCCACACCCCAGCTGCTCCGTCGCGTCAGCGCAGGAGCAGTCCTGGAATTCCTGCGCGCATCCCAGGCGGTGACCGTCACCGAGGTCATGGAGGCCACCGGCCTGACCCGGGCCACCGCCATCTCCGTCTGCGAGGATCTGATGACGCGGGGCTGGATCCGGGAGCTGGAGAACCAGCGCGCCTTTGGCGGATACCAGAAGGGCCGCCCCGCCCGCCGGTTCGAGCTTAACGAGCGCGCGGGCTACGTCCTGGGCATGGATGTGGGTGTCTCCAAGGCCACGGTGGTGGTCGCCGATCTCCGCGGCAGGATGCTGGGCAGGGCTACCCAGGCGTTTTCCCGGGCGGACATCCCAGCCGAAGAACGCGTCGCCGTCGTCGACCGGGCCGCCCTGCTGGCGCTGGAGGGCAGCGGCGCCTCCCCGGATGCAGTCCTTGCCGTGTGCGCCGGCATCGCCGCGCCGGTGGACCGCCACGGGGACGTCCTGGTGAAGCAGCACTTCTGGGAACTGTTCGACGTCGGCCTGAAGACAGCGCTGCTGGAGATGCGGGGCTGGACTGTACTGCTGGAAAACGACGCCAACCTGGCCGCACTTGGGGACCGCTGGCAGGGAGCGGCAGCCGGAGTGGACGACGTGGTGGTGATCCTGGCCAGCGAACGCCTGGGTGCCGGCATCATCGACAACGGGCGGCTGCTGCACGGGCGCGACGGGGGCGCCGGCGAACTTGCCTTCCTGGAGTGGGTGGAAGGCGTTGGCGACACCTACGGTATCGCCTTCCTCGCCCGGAACTGGGCCGCGGAGGCGCTCGCAGGCAAAGCCGGGACAGCGCTGCGGAAGTACGCAGCGGGCGGCGTCGAGGCGGAACAGGTGTTCGCCGCGGCCGCTGCCGGCGACGCCGTCGCCCGGCAGATCCTCGACCGCCTCGCCGACCGGATGGCACGGGTAGTGGGCGCCGTCGCCACGCTGCTGAACCCGGAGCTCGTGGTGATCGGCGGGGCCGTGGCCAATTCGGCGGACATGCTGCTTGAGGCCATTACCGAACGCCTGGTGCAGTTCACCGCCACTCCCCCGCGGGTGGCCGTCTCACCCTTGGGCGACTCCATGGTCACGGTCGGCGCCGTACGCCGGGCCCTCGACTACGTGGAGCAGAACTCCCTGGACCTGGAGCTCACGGCCGCCGGCTAGGAAGAACCCAGGGCGGCGGCAACCGGAAGCGAGCCGTCGCGGAACTCGATGGTCCGGCCGGCCGTTTCCGGCATCTCAATCACGGCTGCGGCCACGCTGGCAGTGTTGTCACGGGACGTTGCCGCGCTGCCGTCCCGGGGCGGGTCCACGTCGATGCGGCCGGTGCCCGGATTGTCCGTCAGCGACCCCGGTCCCAGGATGGTCCATGCCAGCCCCGTGCCACGCAGGTAGTCGTCAGCTGCCGCCTTTGCCTCCGCGTAGGGGAAGAAGCTGTTGGTTTCGGGCACTCCGTGGTCCTTGCCTGCCCCCAGGTAGGAGACCATGACGTACCGGTCCACCCCGGCGTGGGCTGCGGCCTCCATGGAGCGGATGGCCGCGTCCCGGTCCACGGCATAGGTGCGCGCCGGGTTGCCGCCGCCGGCACCGGCGGACCAGACCACCACGTCATGGCCCTGCAGCGCCTCGGCGAGTTCCGCCGTCGTCGCATGTTCCACGTCCAGGACCGACGGCGTTGCTCCCGTCTGCGCCACATCCGCGGCGTGGTCCGGGTTGCGGATGAACGAGGTGACGCTGTGCCCCTCGTCCGTGAGGAGGGCTGACAGGCGGAGGGCCACTTTGCCGTGGCCGCCGATGATTGCGATTCGGGTCATGGACCCATTCTGCCCCTCAAGCTAGGCAGCGGTAGCGCAAATAGACCACGCCGTTGCGGAACCGCCGCTCATCCAGGAGTTCGAGCCTTGTCTCCAGTCCGTCGGGGAAGAAGCCCAGGCCGCCGCCTACGGCAATGGGGTTCAGGAAGAGCTGGCATTCGTCCACCAGTCCGGCTTCGAGCGCCCGGGCAGCCAGGGTGGGGCCGCCGATGCCGATATTGCGGTCGGTGTTCGCTTTCAGGGCGCGGACGGCGTCGGGGCTGAATGCCCGTTCCACCCGGGTCCGCGCCGCGGACACCCCGACCAGGGAGGTGGAGTAGACAATCTTGTCTGCCCCCTGCCAGATGCGTGCGTAGTCCTGGATTACCGGCGGGTCACCGGCGGTGCCCATTGTTTCCCAGACGGACATGACCTCGTAGATCCTGCGGCCGAGCAGGTACGTCCCGACGTCGCGCTCGAGGTCGTTCACAAAGGCGTGGACCTCCTCGTCGGGTGCGCTCCAGTCGAACCTGCCGTTCCGGTCCGCGACGTAGCCGTCCAAGGAGGTGATGCCGGAATAGATCAGCTGGGCCATGGAGTCATTCTGCCCGTGAATTCCGTCCCAAGACAGGAGTCTGGCGGTCCGGGCGCCTCCTCACGCTTTGCGCGTCACCAGGTACTGCTGTACCAGGGTCCAGAGGTTGGAGACAGTCCAGTAGATGAGGACACCAATGGGGAAGATGATCCCGCCGGCTCCGAAGATCACCGGCAGGATGTAGAGGAGGATTTTTTGCTGGCGGAGCAAGGGATTCTCCGGGTCCTGGCCGGCCAGGCTGCGTGCCATGACGAGTTTCTGGGTGACGAACTGGCAGGCCGTCATGGCCAGGATCATGGCGACGGCGAGGATGGCCACTGCGGCCTGGTTACCGCCTCCGCCGTGCAGCAGGGACGCGGACAACGATGCGCCGAAAATGCTGGAGGCGTCAAACTGGGCGGCCTGGGCGGAGTTCAGGGTTCCGATGCCCTCATCCCTGGCCGCCGCGCCGGAAATGCCGGAGAGGACCTGGAACAGGGCCAGGAAGAACGGCGCCTGGATCAACAGGGGAAGGCAGGCAGAAAACGGATTGGTGCCGTGCTTCTTGTAGAGGGCCATCTGTTCCTGGGCCATGGCCTGCCGGGACAGCTGGTCAGTTTTGCCCCGGTATTTTTCCTGGAGCTCCTTCAGGTCCGGCTGCAGGAGCCGCATACGGCGCTGGGCCCGGACCTGCGCAAGGAACACGGGGATCAGGGCCGCGCGGATGACCAGTACCAGCCCGATGATGGACAGTGTCCACGTCCAGCCGCTCCCCTCCGGCATTCCGATGGCGGTCAGGCCGCCGTGGAACGCCAGCATGATGACGGAAACGAGCCACCGGAAGGGTTCCATCACCTCATTGAAAAAGTCCACCACAGTCCCCCGTCCGCCGCCTGCTGCAAAACTACGGCGAAACGGGGAAGTTGTCACGGATGGGAAGCGGGGCCGGCGAGGGTCACCGGCCCCAACCGAAGCTGCGGATGGAGCCGGGACCGTGCTCTAGGACGGAAACAGCAGGAACGCTATGGGGGTCACAAGGATCAGCGTCAGAGCGACCCGCTGGAACCAGATAACAACCAGCTTCCAGACCGGGATGGGAATATCCGTAGCCATGATGCAGGGAACCAGGGCGGAGAAGAAGATGATCCCGGACACGGACACAACGCCTACCACGAACTTGACCACTGGGACCGCCTCCGCCGCAAGGAGAGCGGGAAGGAACATTTCTGCAACACCAACGGCGCTGGCCTTTGCTACGAGCATGGGTTCGGGCAGCTGCAGCGCCCAGGTAAAGGGATAGAAGAGGAAGCCCAGCCAGTCGAAGACCGGGGTGTAGGTCGCAAGGATCAGCCCCAGCAGGCCAATGGAAAGGATGGAGGGGAGGATAGCCATCGCCATCAGCAGGCCATCCCTGACGTTGGTCCATACGTTGACCGCGAGCGAAGGTGCTGCTTCCACAGTTTGGCGGGCTTCACGCCAGGCGACCGAGAGGCGGCGTCCGGAAACGTCCTCTTCAGGCTGCGGTACGGCTTCGGGGTGGTATTCGTCCGGGATGCTGTTCAATGGCCAGATCCGGACCGTGATGGCCGTAACCGCGAATGTGACCAGGAAGGTGATCCAGAAGTAGGCAGTCCACTGGCCCATCAGGTCCAGGGTCTTGGCCACAATAACCATAAAGGTGGCGGAAACAGTGGAGAATCCTGTGGCAATGATGGCAGACTCACGGGCCGTGTACTTGCCCTCTTTGTAGACCCGGTTGGTGATCAGGAGGCCAAGCGAATAGCTGCCCACGAAGGATGCAACCGCATCGATCGCGGACCTCCCCGGCGTCCGCCAGATCGGACGCATCACGCGCTGGACGAGGACACCAATGAACTCCAGCAGGCCATAGCTGACCAGCAGGGCAAGGAACACGGCACCGATGGGGACAAGGAGCCCAACGGGGATTACCAGCTTTTCAAACAGGAACGGCCCCATGCCGGGTTCAAACAGCCACGCCGGCCCCACCCGGAAGACCATCATGAAACCCACCACCATCCCCACCACTTTCAGTAGCGAGAAAACCACCTCCACCGCAGACCTCTTCCACGTTCCGGCAACGAACGGGTAACCGGCGCCCGCAACGATCACGGCCAGGGCATAGAAGGGCAAAACCGGGCCGATGCTCGCCTGGAGAAAGGAGACGATGTGGTCCAGCATGATCGTGTTTTTTCCTGCTATCGTAACCGGCACAAAAAACATGAATGCACCTATGCCGCTGTACACGAATAGCTTCCAGATGTGGCGTGATGCAGTGCGTGGGGCCTCAGAAGTGATGGCCATGGGTCTGTCTCCTGACATTCTTGCCGGCCCGTACCGGCGCGGCATTTTCTTGAATAGAACCATCGCACCGTGAATCCAGGACAAGGACAATGGAATCCACGGCATAGCAGTCCCATATATGAGATTCAGGTCACGGGTGGTGTTTTAAATGGGTGAACCAGAGAGTTCTCTGCGATCGCTCCGGATCCTCAGCTACCTCGCAACGCAGGCAAACCCTGTTCCTGCCGCCAGGATCGCCGAGGCTGTTGGCTCACCAAGGTCCTCCACCTTCCGGCTTCTCCGCGGAATGCAGACGTTGGGCTACGTAGCCCACATCCCTGAGGAGCAGGCCTACGCCTTGGGTGTCGCGGCCCTGGAAATCGGCCAGGCCTTTGCGATCCAGGCCCCGTTGGCAAGGTACGGCCGTCCCGTCCTGGCCCGTTTAGTTGCCAGTGTTGGTGAAACGGCACACCTGGCGGTCCTTCATGGCCACGAAACGCTCTACATCCATGAACAGACCGCTCCCCTGCGGGCGCCGCTAGTCACCGCGAAGGACGTCCGCCTGCCGGCGCACCTGACGGCGTCGGGAAGGGCGATTCTCGCCAGCCTCGGTCATGACCAGCTGAGGGCGCTGTTCCCGTCTAATTTTGCCTTTATCCAACGGACCGGCCGGGGCCCGGGGACCTACGCCGAGCTGGCCCAGCAGCTGGCTGCTGTCCGCAGGCAGGGGTTCGCGCGCGAGTTTGGGGAGGTGACTGAAGGGTTGACGTCCGTAGCCAAAGCTGTCCGCGACAGGAGCGGGCGGGTAGTGGCTTCAATTGCCGTGACCCACACTTACGACACACAAGCAGCCCCAGCTCCGCCCGCCATAGAAGGCACACAGGAGGACCTAATCCTGGCTGCCCTGGAACGCGCGGCTGTGGAGCTCAGCCGCAGGCTAGGGTGGGATCCGGATCGCAGGGGGTGAGGACTTTCTCAGCAGGCAACAAAAAGCCCCCGGAATCTCGGGGATTCCGGGGGCTTGTCCTGTAGCGGTGGGGAGGCTCGATCTCCCGACCTCACGATTATGAGTCGTGCGCTCTAACCAACTGAGCTACACCGCCACGAATGAGAAAAACCTGTGTCAAGCCGGTCAAACCGCCTTGACACAGGCCCTCATTCAGAGCCCCCCACCGGAATCGATCCGGTGACCTCGTTCTTACCAAGAACGCGCTCTACCACTGAGCTAGGGGGGCAACGAGTAAATACTCTACCGGAAGATTCAGCTCCCAACAAATCGGCACAAGGCGGCCCCGGCAAGCTGTGAAACACTTGCTTTTCGCCGCCTCCCTAGCCCCGGTTTCTGCGCCATTACTGGGGTTACGGGCACCATCCAGAGGCGAAACAGGCAGGGTCACACTGGCCGCGGCGCCACAGCTGAATGGAAAATGTGGCAAGCCCCACACCTCTGGAGTTATTGGGCAGATATGGCGACTTGGACGGCCCTGAAGTCGCCATATCTGGACAAAAACGCCAGGAGGTTAAATGCCGATGGGCCGGCTCGAAAGCCGGCCCATCGCCGTCGTCAATTACCCGGGGTGGCAATCACTCAACGGAGGGTTTACCACTTGCCCTTGCGGTTGTAGTCCCGGTGTCCGCCGTCGTTGCCGTGGCGGGGCTTGCGGGAGCCATCACCGTGGCCGCCGAAGCGGGAGTCGCCGGCCTGTCCGCGGTCGCTGAAGCTGCGCTCCGAGCGCTCGCTGTAGGAGCGGCCGCCGCGGTCAGCAGAGGACCGCTCGCCGTCGTTCTTCCGGAACTCCTTCTTGAACCCCCCGCTGCCCTTGAAGTTCCCGCCGCGCTCGCCGCCACGGTTGCCCTGGTAGGCGCCGCGTTCCCCGGAGGGCTTGCGGCCGTTGTCCAGCTCGAGGTGGATCAGCTCGCCGCCGATCCGGGTGCGCGACAGGGCGCGCAACTGCTCGGCGCTCAGGTCCGCCGGAAGCTCCACCAGGGAGTGGTCCGACCGGATGTCGATGCCGCCGATCTGCGAGGACGAGATGCCGCCCTCGTTGGCGATGGCACCCACGATGGAGCCGGGCATGACGCGCTGGCGGCGCCCCACCGCGATCCGGTAGGTGGCGTTGCCCTCGGTCAGGGCGCGGGTGGGTCCACGGGAGCCGAAGCCGTCCTTGGAGCGCTCACGCTTCTGGAACTCGGGAGCTGCCGGCAGTTCCTTCACCAGCAGCGGCTGTCCACCCTGCGCCATCACGGCAAGGGCGGCAGCGATCTCCGAGGCCGGAACGTTGTGCTCTTCCTCGTAGGACGCAATGAGGTCGCGGAATGGAGCCACATCCTCGGAGGCGAGGGTCTCCGTGATGCGCTCGGCGAACTTGCCCAGGCGCAGCGTGTTCACGGTCTCGGCCGTGGGGAGGTGCATCTGTTCCACCGGCTGGCGGGTTGCCTTTTCGATGGAACGCAGCAGGTACTTCTCGCGCGGCGTCATGAACAGGATGGCGTCACCGGAACGTCCTGCACGGCCGGTGCGGCCGATGCGGTGGACGTAGGACTCGGTGTCGTGCGGGATGTCGTAGTTGATGACGTGGCTGATGCGCTCCACGTCCAGGCCGCGGGCCGCGACGTCGGTGGCCACCAGGATGTCGATGCGGCCTTCCTTCAGTGCGTCCACAGTGCGTTCGCGCTGCTGCTGCGGGATGTCACCGTTGATGGCGGCGGCCTGGAAGCCGCGGGACTTCAGCTTGTCGGCGAGGTCCTCGGTGGCCATCTTGGTGCGCACGAAGGCGATGACGCCGTCGAACTCTTCAACCTCGAGGATGCGGGTCATCGCATCGAGCTTGTGCGGGCCCATGACCTGCAGGTACCGCTGGCGGGTGTTGGCGCCGGTGGTGGTCTTGGACTTGACCGAAATCTCGGCGGGGTCGTTCAGGTACTGCTTGGACATCCGGCGGATCTGGCTAGGCATGGTTGCCGAGAACAGCGCCACCTGTCGCTCCGACGGGGTCTGCTGGAAGATCTGCTCCACGTCCTCGGCGAAGCCCATCCGCAGCATCTCGTCAGCTTCGTCCAGCACCAGGTACTGGAGTTCGGACAGGTCCAGGGAACCCTTCGAGATGTGGTCGATCACGCGGCCGGGGGTACCAACGACAACCTGGGCACCACGGCGCAGGCCGGCGAGCTGGGGTCCGTAGGCGGAGCCGCCGTAGACGGGGAGGACGGTGAAGTCGTCGATGTGCTTGGCGTAGGAGGTGAAGGCCTCGGCAACCTGGAGCGCCAGCTCACGGGTCGGGGCGAGCACCAGGGCCTGGGTCTTGCGGGACGGGCCGTTCAGGTCATGCAGTTCGGCCAGGCGGGACAGGGCCGGCACTGCGAATGCTGCAGTCTTGCCGGTGCCGGTCTGTGCCAGGCCTACCACGTCGCGGCCTTCGAGCAGCAGCGGGATGGTGGCTGCCTGGATGGGTGACGGCTTCTCGTAGCCGACATCCTGCAGGGCGGCGAGGACGCGGCCGTCGATGCCGAGGTCGGCGAACTTGACGCCGTCTTCTTCGGTTTCCTGGGCCTTGCCCGCGGGAGCAGCTTCGGCTGCGGAGTCAGTGGCAGCGGGCTCTGCTGCGGGGACAGCGGCCTCAGTGAATTCGACGGCGACGGTTTCGGAAGTCGCGGCGTCGATGGTTTCGTTC
The DNA here is from genome assembly GCF_059089885.1 of Arthrobacter sp. Y3221159. Classification (NCBI taxonomy): domain Bacteria; kingdom Bacillati; phylum Actinomycetota; class Actinomycetes; order Micrococcales; family Micrococcaceae; genus Arthrobacter; species Arthrobacter sp. Y3221159. The sequence goes on along the minus strand of NZ_JBNHFC010000001.1, from coordinate 198,695 downwards.
TGGTTTTCGGGCATAGGGAAATATTCCTCATCCATAGGGGGCCAGGCGGCACTACCCAGGGTGAGCGGAGCCGCAGTACATGTGCCGTGGATGCCGGGCAAACATTGACCGGCCGGTCACAGAAGTCCGGCGCTTTCGCAATCCCGTGGCAGGACTTCGCGCTGCATCTCTTGGCTGCTATCCCAGCAGTCTGTACAGCGTTTTCTTCAGCCGGCTCTCCCTATGAAACTGCCCGCATCACAGTTGCGGGCCCCAACACTTGCCAGTCCTGCCTCAAAAATTGGGCAGGAATAAGGGATTTCCGGAGTGGGGGATGTTTCAAGTGTAAGGCACCGGGGCCGCGTCCCCTAAATCAGGGGCCCGACGGCGGCGGTGAGCTTGGGCACATCCGGCACCTCCGCCGTCGGAATTCCCTTGCGTATCAGCCGCGCAGCTGCCGCTGCAGGGCCTCGAATTTATTGTTGAATTCGGGCTGCTGCAGCCGGATTTCGCCGTCGGCGTCCGCGTCCTTGAGCGCCTCCATCAGCTCAACACTGGGCTCGCTGAACCACTGCCCCACCGTGATGCCGTGTGTTGGAACGTAGGTCCGGTGGATGTGGTCTCCGGCCTGGATGCTGCCGGTCCTGATGACCCTCAGGTATGCCCCCACGCGCCCCTCTTCCGTGAAGCGCTTGACCCACTGGCGCTCCCCCAGCCGCCGCTGGAAGGTGGCACAGGGTGTCCGCGGCGAGGTGACCTCAAGTTCGACGTCGAGCCCGATCTTCCAGCGCTCCCCGATAATGGCGGACGTGGCGTCTATCCCGGCCACCCGGAGGTTCTCGCCGAACGAGCCCGGCGGCAGGTCCTGCTGCAGCTGTGCGGCCCAGTAGTCGGCGTCGGCCTGCGAGTACGCGTAAATGGCCTGGTCCGGGCCGCCGTGGTGGACCCGGTTCGCCTGGATGTCGCCCTGCAGGCCCAGCCGGTGCACCTTGACCGGCCCCTCCACCGGGCGCTTGTCGATGGCGGTCACTCCCACGCTCGAGGCATCCGGAAGCAACTGGTGAACACGGCAGACGGCCAGCAGGCACGCGGTTTCCATGGCTCCAGTGTAGGGTCACGCTCCGCGCGCGGAAGAGATGGGCAGCTCTCCCCTGCGGCGTGCTCGCCGCCGGGGCCGGCAGGGACTACGCTGATTCGAGGATTGCATTTGGGGGTGCAGCGCTGTGCCCAATTCACGTGGATAACTGAGGGGGACGCCGTGGACCCAGACAAGCAGGACCCGAACAAGCCGGATCCGAAGCGCCAGCCCACCGGCGGCGCCCAACCGGCCGGGGACAGTCCGAAGCCACCCCCCTGGCAGGTACCCAAGCCTGAACTCCGCCCCGAACTGCTCAATGAACCCGTCACCCCGGTGGATCCGTTCGCCCGTGACCGGGAGAGGCAGTTGAACGAGGCGGCCGCCCACAAGAAGCGATCCCAGCGGCGCACCATCGTCGTCGGCCTGGGCGTGACAGCGCTGCTCGCGGGTACCATCACCGCCGTTGTGGCCAGCAACCAGGATGAGCCCGAATACGCGCAGGTGTGCTTCAACGACGAAACCGGCGAGCGCGTGGAAGACCGCAACTGCGACAGCTCCGCCGGGCGGGCCGGCGGCGTATACGCCTGGTACTTCTTTTCCCGCGGCGCCTATGTCCCGCCGCTGGGGCAGAACCGGTCCACCGCCCCCAACTACACCAAGAACGTTCCCAGCGGCGCGAAGGCCTCCACCGGATACAGCACCCAGGGCGGAACCGTCAGCCGCGGCGGCTTCGGTACCAGCGCCAAAAGCGGGACCAGCGGCGGCGGCGGCAAGGTTTCGGGGGGCTGAACGTGAAGCGGCTGCTGAGCGAACCCCGCCCCGACTGGAAGCAGAAGATCGAGGAACAGGGCCTGGTCTTTTCCACCACCACCATGGATGACGGCCGGAAGATCGAGTACTGGAACGAATCCGCCTACTACGAGTTCAGCATGGACGAGGTGGAAACCCTCGAGGAGACCGCCGAGGAAATGCACCGGATGTGCCTGGAGGCGGCCAAGTTCCTTGCCACCGGGGCCATGGGCACCATCGGGATCGGACCGCAGGCGCTGGAACTGGCCGCCGAATCCCTGCAGGCCGGCGACGTGGACGTCTACGGCCGCTTCGACTTCATCTATGACGGGCAGGGCGGCCCGGCCAAGATGCTCGAATACAACGCCGATACCCCCACAGGCCTGATCGAGGCAGCCGTGGCCCAGTGGTTCTGGCTGCAGGACGTCTTCCCGGGGAGGGACCAGTGGAACGGGATCCACGAGGCACTGATCCGGCAGTGGAAGAAGTTACAGTACCGCACCGGCATGAGCACCCTGCACGTGGCCCACTCCGAGGTGGAGGAGTCCGGCGAGGACTGGATGACCGCCGCCTACATGCGGGACGTGGCCGGCCAGGCCGGGTGGACCACCATCGGGATCAACATGTCCGATATCGGCTGGGACCCCAACCTCAACCGCTTCGTGGACCTGGACAACTTCATGATCAGCACCATCTTCAAGCTCTACCCCTGGGAGCTGATGATGAAGGAACCGTTCGGTCCCCGCCTCCTGGAACGCGCGCACAACCCGCGCTGGGTGGAGCCGGCATGGAAGATGCTGCTCTCCAACAAGGCCCTCCTCGCCGCCCTCTGGCACCTGTACCCGGAGCATCCCAACCTGCTCCCGGCATACCTTGACGGGCCGGGGCCGCTGAAGGAATGGGTGGCCAAGCCGCTCCATGGCCGTGAAGGCGACAACATCCGGATCCATGCCGACGGCGTCAGCCTGGAACAGCCCGGCGGGTACGGCCGCGAGGGCTGGTGCTACCAGCAGTACCACCAGCTGCCCGACTTCGACGGCAACCACCCGGTCCTTGGCCTATGGGTGGTGGACGGCGAGTCCGTGGGCTGCGGCATCCGCGAATCGGACGGCCCCGTCACGGACTACTTCTGCCGCTTCGTGCCCAACACCATCGACGCGCCGGCGCCGCTCTCGGCCGCGGCCTCCTCCAGCAAAGCAGGTATCGCATTATGAATCCGGTGACAGCATGAGCACAGACATGACGACGGCGGGAGGCCCGGCAGGCGGGCCCGGCGCCCCGGTCCCGGCCAAGGGCCTCCGCGCCGGGATCCTCGACCTTGGCGACTCCGTGATGCTCGGCCTGGCCTCGACGGCGCCGGTGTACTCGCTGGCGGCAACACTCGGACTGATTGTGGCGGTGAACGGGAACTACACTCCCCTGATCCTGCTGTTGGGTTTCATCCCGGTCCTGTTCATCGCCTACGCCTTCCGCGAGCTGAACAGCGCCATCCCGGACTGCGGCACCACGTTCACCTGGTCCCGCCGCGCCTTCGGCCCCTGGGCGGGCTGGCTGGGAGGCTGGGGCGTGGCACTCGCCGGCATCGTGGTCCTGGCCAACCTGGCCCAGGTGGCCGGCCAGTACCTGTGGTTGCTGGCCGGCGACGGCTCACTGGCGGAAAACAAGGTGCTGGTCACCGCCACCGGGGTGCTGTTCATCGCCGTGATGACCCTGGTCAACTACCGCGGCATCCGGCTGGGCGAACACGTCCAGCGGGTACTGACCTATGTGCAGTACATCGCGCTCGGCATCTTTGCGCTGGCGATCATTGTCCGGATTGTCGGGGGCCCGCCCGAGGGCCAGGCGTTCGATTTCGAGTGGTTCAATCCGGTGGGCGCCTTCACCGATCCCGGGGCCGTGGTCCACGGCGCGCTCCTGGCCCTGTTCATCTACTGGGGTTGGGACACCTGCCTGGCGGTGAACGAGGAAACCGAAAACCCGAGAACCACGCCGGGCCGCGGCGCTGTGATCTCCGCGTTCGTCCTGGTGGCGATCTATGTGTCTGTCGCCCTGCTGGTGATGATGTACGCCACCGTGGGCAGCGAGGGCATCGGCCTGGGGAACGAGGCAAACCAGGACGACGTGTTCGTGGCCATGAAGGACGTGGTGCTCGGGCCTTGGGGTTGGCTGATCGTCGTCGCGGTCCTGGCCTCGGTGCTGTCCTCCACGCAGACCACCATCCTGCCCACCGCCCGCGGCACACTGTCCATGGGCGTCCATGGAGCCCTGCCGGCAAAGTTCGGCGAGGTGCACCCGCGGAACCAGACCCCGGGGTTCTCCACCCAGGTGATGGGTGCGGCGGCGATCGCCTATTACGTGGCCATGAGCTTCCTCAGCGAGAACCTGCTCTCGGACTCCATCAGCGCTATCAGTCTGTTCATCGCCTTCTACTACGCCCTCACCGGGTTCGCCTGCTTCTGGTACTTCCGGGGCACCCTGCGGACGTCGGCCCGCAACCTGTGGTTCCGCGGCATCCTGCCCCTGGCCGGCGCGCTGCTCCTGACCGCCGCGTTCTTCATCTCCGCGGTGCAGATGTGGGACCCCGCCTATGGCGACACCGAGATCTTCGGCGTCGGCGGCGCGTTCATCAGCGGCGTGGTGCTGCTCGCGCTTGGCGTGGTCCTGGCTGTGGTGTGCCGCTTCCTGCCCTCGACCCGCGGCTACTTCATTGGCAATCCCGCGGCCGTGGCCACCGCACGGAACCAGGCGTAGGCCCTCCGATGAGCGACGCTGCAGAGGTGCCGGGCCCCGATCCCTCGGATGTGCTGGCCCTCGACAGGCTCCTGTCCGCGGACGAGCTTGCCCTTCGCCAGCGGATCCGGGACTTCACCGACCAGCGGATCAGGCCGGGCATCGCCGCCTGGTATGACGCGGCGGTGTTCCCGCTGGAGCTTGCCCCCGAACTCGGCGAGCTGGGCGTCCTGGGGATGCACCTGGAAGGCTATGGCTGCCCCGGCCGCTCCGCCGTCGAGTATGGCCTGGCGGCGATGGAGCTGGAGGCCGGCGATTCCGGGATCCGAACGTTCGTGTCGGTGCAGGGGTCCCTCGCGATGACAGCCATCCACAAGTGGGGCTCCGAGGAACAGAAACAGGAATGGCTGCCCCGGATGGCTGCCGGCGAAGTGATCGGGTGCTTCGCCTTGACCGAGCCGGCAGCGGGCTCGGATCCGTCGTCCATGACCACCTACGCCCGCCGTGACCGCACCGGCGAGCAGGCGGGCTGGGTGCTGGACGGTGCGAAGCGCTGGATCGGACTGGCCTCGGTGGCGGACGTCATGGTGGTGTGGGCCATGACGGACGACGGCGTCCGCGGTTTCCTGGTGCCTGCCGGCACCCCGGGCGTGACGGCCACGCCCATCACGCAGAAATTGTCCATGCGGGCCTCCATCCAGTGCGATGTGGTGTTCGACGGTGTCAGGCTGGGACCGGAGGCCCTCCTGCCGGCTGCGCGTGGTCTGCGCGCTCCCCTCACCTGCCTGAATGAGGCGCGGTACGGCATCGCCTGGGGCGCGATGGGGGCTGCCCGGGATTCGTACCAGGCGGCCCTGACATACTCGCAGGAGCGGCTCCAGTTCGGAAAGCCGCTGGCCGGGTACCAGCTCACGCAGGAGAAGCTGGTGAACATGCTGGTGGAGATCCAGAAGGGCACCATGCTGGCCCTGCATCTGGGCCGGCTCAAGGATGCCGGGACGCTGAAGCCCGAGCAGGTCTCGCTGGGAAAACTGAACAACGTCCGGGAGGCCCTGGCCATCGCCCGCGAAGCCCGCTCCGTGCTGGGCGGCAACGGCATCACTCTGGATTACCCACCGCTGCGGCACGCCGCGAACCTGGAGTCCGTCCGCACCTACGAGGGCACCGACGAAGTCCACACCCTCATCCTCGGCCAGCACATTACCGGCCTCGGCGCCTTCCGCTGACCAATCCCCCCAACTGGGAAGGGAAAAAGGCGGGCCGGGCGCTCAGGCCGAGAAGCCGCCGTCGGCCTTGATGAGCTGGCCGGACACCCAGCGGCCGGCGGGCGAGAGCAGGAAGGCCACCGTCCCCGCGACGTCCGCGGGTGTCCCGAGCCGGCCGGTGGGCTGGCGCTGGAGAACCTCCTCCCGGATGGCGTCATCCATCCAGCCCGTATCCACCGGCCCGGGGTTGAGGACATTCGCCGAGATGTACCGGGGGCCCAGCTCGCGGGCGGCGGCAATGACGATCCGGTCCAGCGCCCCCTTCGAGGCGCCGTAGGGCAGGTTGAAGGCTGTGTGGTCACTGGTCAGCGCAACGATCGCGCCGCCGTCGTCCGTTGCCTGCCGGGCGAACGCGGCAATCAGCTGCCAGCTGGCCCGGGTGTTGACGGCGAAATGCCGCTCGAAGGATTCCAGGCTGGTGTCCAGGATTCCGGAGTCAACGGACTCCGCGTGGCTGAGCACGAGCCCCTGCAAAGGGCCCGCCAGCTGCGCGGCCTCGGCCACGAGCCGGTCCGGCACGCCCGGATCCTGCAGGTCGGCGGACAGGACGTGGACGCGAGCGCCGATGGCCTCAAGCTCCGCGGTCAGGCGGACGACGTCCTCGGGCTCACTCCCCCACGGCATCCGCTCGTCGTAGTCCTGCCAATAGGACAGGACCAGGTCCCAGCCGTCGGCGGCGAGCTGCCGGGCGATGCCGGCGCCAATCGAGGCCAGCCGGCCGGCACCCGTGACCAGGGCAGTGCTGTGCGCGGCGCCTTGCTGTGGGGTCTCCATACAGCCAGCCTAATGGGCGGCCCTGCTAGGCGGCCGCGGACGGTGCCGCGTCCCGCGCCCCGCTGTGCCGGCGGATGGTCGCGCTGATGACCGCGGCAACGGTGCACATGGCGGCAGCCCCCAGCCAGGCGTACGTGTAGTGGCCGGTGGCATCGCGCACCGCGCCGGCGGCGAGGGCTGCAGCGGCCGCGCCCAGCTGGTGCGCCGCAAACACCCAGCCGAACACCACGCTGCCGTCGGCGCCGAAGGTTTCCCGGCAGATGGCGGCCGTGGGCGGAACAGTGGCCACCCAGTCCAGGCCGTAGATCACCACGAACACGATCATGCTCGGCTGCACCTCGGCGCTCAGGAGCAGGGGCAGCACCAGCAGGCCGATGCCCCGGAACTGGTAGTAGACGGCCAGCAGGATGCGCGGGTTGAAGCGGTCAGTGAGCCACCCGGAGGCGATGGTCCCCACGATGTCGAAGATGCCGACGACGGCGAGCAGGCCCGCGGCGGTGGTTTCCGGCATGCCGTGGTCATGGGCGGAGGGGATGAAGTGGGTGCCGATGAGCCCGTTGGTGGTGGCACCGCAGATGGCGAAGCCGGCCACGAGTGCCCAGAACGTCCTGACCCGGCTCGCCCGGCGGAGCACCTGGAGTGCCCGGATGGCGGCATTGGCCCGGGGGCCGGTGGCTGCAGCTTGGGCAGTGGTGCCGGGTTCCGCGCCGTATGGCAGGACCCCGACGTCGGCCGGGGAGTTTTTGAGGAACTTCAGCACTAGCGGGACCACCGCCAGGGCCCCGGCCGCGATCAGGAGCGAAGCCTGCCTCCAGCCGGGATCCTGCGCGAGCACGGCAATGAAGGGCAGGAAGACCAGCTGGCCCGCGGCGCTGCCGGCGGTCAGGATGCCGATGACCAGGCCCCGGCTCTTGACGAACCAGGTGTTGGCGATGGTGGCGGCGAACACCAGGGCCATCGACCCGGTGCCAAGCCCGATAAGCAGGCCCCAGGTCAGCAGGATCTGCCAGGACTGGCTGACGAGGACGGTCAGTGCACTGCCCATGCCAATCAGCACCAGGGCCAGTGCTGTGATCTTTCGGATCCCGAAGCGTTCCATCAGGGCGGCAGCAAACGGTGCGGTCAGGCCAAACAGGACCAGGTTGATGCTGACGGCCGCAGACAGCACCGTGGTGGACCAGCCGAATTCCTGCTGCAGCGGAACCATCAGCACGCCGGGGGCAGCCCGGAATCCTGCCGCCCCCACCAGGGCCAGGAACGCGACGGCGGCGACGATCCAAGCCGGGTGCAGCCGGCGCCGGGACGCCGGTGGCGGAACGGCTACCGCTTCCCGTTCATCAGGAACAGCGGCCTCATCGGGAAGGGTGCTCACGCGGCGGCTCCCGCACCGGACACAGCGGTGGAAAGTTTGATGGGGTGCTCGGACCTGGCCTCGCTGTGCCAGCTGGTGTTGGCGGCAGTCAGCCGCTCCCCGCAGGCGGTGCAGGTATCGGCGGATGTGGTGCGCTGGCCGCAGCCGGAGTGGATGACGTGCAGGTGGGCCTGCTCGGACGGAGCCGCAAGGTGCTTCTCCGACCATAGGGTCACCGCGTTCAGGACCGGCAGGACGTCCTCCCCCATGGAGGTGAGGACATACTCCTGGCGGGTCCGGCCGCCGTCGTCGTAGGCCCTTTTCTCCAGCAGTCCTGCCTGCACCAGGCCGGCCAGGCGCTTGGTGAGCACGGAGTCCGCCACGTTCAGGCGGGCACGGATGGCGTCAAAGCGGCCGTTGCCGAAGAAGAGTTCGCGGAGGATGAGGATGGTCCAGGGGTCGCCCAGGATATCCACGCCGCGGGCAATGCTGCAGTTGTGCCCGGACCAGTCGGATCGAAGTGCCATGCAAGGAGCCTAGCTGGCTTCCTTGAAGAAAGCCAGCTAACCGCAGCTACGGGATGGAGGTGAACGCCTGCTCCAGGTCCGCGATCAGGTCCTCCACGTCCTCGATGCCGCAGGAAAGCCGGAGCAGGTTCACCGGAACGGCCAGTTCGGTGCCCTTGACCGAGGCGTGGGTCATTTCGGAGGGGTAGTTCATCAGGGATTCGATTCCGCCGAGCGACTCCGCCAGCATGAACACCCTGGTGGACTCAGCCACCTTCCGGGCCGCCGCTTCGCCGCCCTTGAACTGGACGGATACCATGCCGCCGAAGCTGCGCATCTGCCGCTTTGCCAGCTCATGGCCCGGGTGCGTGGGCAGGCCCGGGTACAGGACGGCCTCCACCTCGGGGCGTTCCAGCAGCCACTCGGCAACGGCCTGGCCATTGACACTGTGCCGGTCCATCCGCACGCCCAGGGTCTTCAGGCCGCGCGTGGTGAGGAAGGCATCCATGGGCCCGGACACCGCTCCAACGGCGAACTGGATGAAGCCGATCTTTTCGGCCAGCTCCGCGTCCTTGACGACGACGGCGCCGCCCACCACGTCCGAGTGCCCGCCGATGTACTTGGTGGTGGAATGGATCACGATGTCGGCGCCCAGGGCGAGCGGGGTCTGAAGGTAGGGGGACGCGAAGGTGTTGTCGACGACGAGGAGGGCGCCGGCGTCGTGCGCTATCCCGGCGAGCGCGGCGATGTCGGTGATCTTCATCAGCGGGTTGGAGGGCGTCTCCACCCACAGCAAACGGGTCTTGTTCGCGGCGACAGCCTGCCGGACGGTGTCCAGGTTGGCCATGTCCACGGGTGTGTTGCCGATTCCCCACTCACCCAGCACTCTGCTGATGAGACGGTAGGTCCCGCCATAGGCGTCATTGCCGAGCACGATGTGGTCCCCCGGGCGGGTCAGCGCCCGGATCAGCGCGTCCTCCGCGGCGAGGCCGGAGCCGAAGCTGTAGGCGTGGGTGCCGAGCTCCACCGCGGCCAGCTGCTCCTGCAGGGAGTCGCGGGTGGGATTGCCGCCGCGGCCGTACTCGTAGCCGTCCCGGAGTCCTCCGATGCCGTCCTGGGCATAGGTGGTGGCGAAGTGCACGGGCGGCACCACGGCACCGGTGCGGGGCTCGAAATCCTGCCCGGCGTGCACGGCGCGGGTGTTGAAACCTTGGTTTGCAGAGGCTGACATGGTGCTCCTTTAGTTGCTGAGGTAGGCCAGAAGGTCGTGGCGGGTCAGGATGCCGATCGGGGCGCCGACGAACGTGACCATGACGGTGTCCACGTCCGACAGCAGCTCGCGGGCGGCGCTGATGGTTTCCAGCGAGCCGATCACGGGCAGCTTGGGACCCATGTGTTCGGAGATTTTGTCCGTCAGCCTGGCTTCGCCGCGGAAGAGCTTGGCGGTCAGGCTGCGCTCGTCCACGGCGCCCAGGACCTCGCCCATGACCACGGGCGGCTCCTGTGACAGGACCGGGATGTGGCTGACACCGAACTCGTTCATGATGTTGATGACGTCGCGGACGGACTCGTTCGGGTGGATGTGCACCAGGTCCGGCAGCTCGCCGTTCTTGGACTTGATCACCTCGCCCACGGAGGTCTCCTCGCCGCCGGACAGGAAGCCGTAGGAGCGCATCCACTGGTCGTTGAAAATCTTGGCAAGGTAGCCGCGGCCCGAGTCGGGCAGGATCACGACGACGACCGCACTTTCCGGCAGGTCCCGCGCCGCCTGCAGCGCGGCCACCACGGCCATGCCCGAGGAGCCGCCCACCAGGAGGCCTTCCTCGCGGGCCAGGCGGCGGGTCATGGCGAAGGAATCGGCGTCGCTGACGGCGATCACCTGGTCCGGGACGGATTTGTCGTAGTTCGCCGGCCACATGTCCTCGCCCACGCCTTCGACGAAGTAAGGGCGTCCGGTGCCGCCCGAGTAGACCGAACCTTCCGGATCGGCGCCGATAATCCGGACCACGCCGCCGTCGGACTCCGGCCGGTTGGCCGAGACCTCCTTCAGGTAGCGGCCGGTGCCGGTGATGGTGCCGCCGGTGCCGGCGCCGATGACGCAGTGCGTGACCCTGCCGTCGGTGTCCCGCCAGATTTCCGGGCCGGTGGTCCGGTAGTGGCTCTCGGGGGCTGCAGGATTCGAGAACTGGTCCGGCTTGTACGCCCCGGGAGTTTCACGGACGATCCGGTCCGAGACGCCGTAGTAGCTCTGCGGGCTGTCCGGGGGCACGGCGGTGGGCGTCACCACCACCTCGGCGCCGTAGGCCTGGAGCACGGCGCGTTTGTCCTCGCCCACCTTGTCCGGCACCACGAACACGCACTTGTAGCCCTTCTGCTGGGCCACCAGCGCCAGGCCGACGCCGGTGTTTCCTGAGGTGGGTTCCACGATGGTCCCGCCGGGCTGGATCTTGCCGTCCCGCTCGGCGTCCTCCACCATCTGGGCGGCGATCCGGTCCTTGATGGATCCGCCTGGGTTCAGGTACTCCAGTTTCACCAGGACCGTGGCTTTGATGCCCTCAGTCACGTGGTTGAGTTTGATGAGCGGGGTATTGCCGATGAGGTCCAGGATGGACTGGGCGTACTTCATAGGTACAAAGCTACCGCTTCCTGCCCCGCCGGTTTCAGGCGGCAAACATCAGCAGGAGGATCACCGCCGGGAAGAGCGACTGTCCGATGCCGCTGACCCACAGCCGGGGTTCGCTGATGATCAGCACGATGCCCAGGATGAAGTGCGCGATGCACATCAAAGTAACCGTGGTGCGGCCCGCGGTGACCTCGCCAACGTTGGCGAGCACCACGCCGGCAATGCCGAACAGGCCCCAGACGATGTTGTAGAACCCGACGTTGACCGTCCAGAGCCGGACGGCAGCGGTGTCCTCCGGGTTGATCAGGAAGATTGGGTGGAGCCGCTGGTCCTTGTAGCGGAAGGCTTCCAGCAGTCCGACGGTGATCAGGACCAGCCCGGTAAGGACGGCCAGCACCTGCACGGGGATACTCATAGCTACGCTTTGCCCCGGCTGCCTGACGGCTAGGCGGGGGCGCCGTCCGCGGTGGCCCCGGTGTCCGCGGCCTGGCCTGCCTTGTCTGCCGGCAGGTTCTCCCAGAGGCCCATCACGTTGCCCTCGGTGTCCTTGAAGTAGGCGAAGGAGCCCATCCCGGGAATGGTTTCCTTGCCCTTGACCACGGCACCGCCCAGCGACTCCACTGTCTGCAGGGTGGCGTTGATGTCCGCCACGTCCACCGTGATCACCGGGGTCCTGAGGTCAGGATCCCTGGCGAACATGCCGCCATTGATGGCGCCGGGTTCCGTGGGCACGCCTGTTGATTCGTCCATCGGCGTGGTGACCACCATGTTGTAGTCCATGCCCGGGACGGGGTCAATCCGCCAGCCAAGGGCCTCCTGGTAGAACTTCCGGGCCCGTTCCTGGTCGTCCGCGGGGATTTCGAAATGCACTACTCCACCCACTTTTTCCTCCTGGTCTTTCGAGCTTCCGGCGCGGTGTTTTCCGCACCACACGCTGGAGTCTAGTCCTGGTACCAGTGCTGGTTAAGGGTCATTTTCCCGCCCCGGGGATGGCCACCGCGGGGCGGGCTGAAGGCAGGCGGATGTCGCAGGGGCGTGGGACGATTGGGGACATGACCATTACTGAGGCACCTCCCCGGCTGGCAGCCGCCGCGGACGCCTCACTCCGGTGGTATCCGGGCGGCCCGTACAACTTGGGCAGGACGCTGGGACCGCTCCTGCGCGGCAACAGCGATCCGTCCTTCAGTGTCCAGGGCGGTGTCATCTGGAACGCGTTCACGACGGCGGAGGGCCCCGTGACGCTCCGGTTGACCTCCGTGGAGGGCACGGAGGGCGGGCCCGGCGCGGGGATAGGGGTGGACCCCTTCGTGGATATCCAGGCTTGGGGTCCCGGTGCCGCCGCGGCCGTGAAGACTGCGCCCCGGCTCCTGGGCGCCGACGACGACTGGCGGGGTTTTGACGAGGCGGACTTTAGCGCAACCCTGCCCCGCATGGTCCGTGAAGCGCGGCGCCGGAGCCTGGGGCTGCGCCTTCCCGCCAGCGGCCGGATGGTGGACCAGCTGGTGCCCCTCATTCTGGAGCAGAAGGTGACGGTGATCGAGGCGCGGCGGGCGTACCGGTACCTGGTGCACCGTTATGGAACGCCGGCACCGGCGGCCGGCTCCTCCACACCTGCCGGGCTGGTGGTGGGACCCACCGCATCCCAGTGGCTGCAGGTTCCCAGCTGGGAGTGGCACAGGGCGGGTGTGGGGCCACAGCGTTCGGCGACTGTCATGCGCGCGCTGCGGTCCGCCGTCGCGCTTGAACGGCTGGCAGCCCTGCCGGCCGCCGAGGCAGGGACGAAGCTGCAGACCATCCCGGGCATCGGCATCTGGACTGCCGCCGAGGTGGTGCAGCGGACCCACGGATGCCCCGATTCCATCTCGGTGGGCGACTACCACCTGGCGGCGTACGTGGGTGCGGCGCTGACCGGCCGGCGCACCGACGACGCCGGGATGCTCCGGCTGCTGGAACCGTGGACGGGGCACCGGCAGCGCGTGGTCCGCATGATCCAAGCCAGCGGTTTCCGCAAGCCCACCTTCGGTCCGCGGATGACCATCCAGGACCACCGCCGGCACTGACCCGGAAACTGGGACTGCCTCCGGGGTAGAGGGCGTGGACTGGCAGGTCCGGCGGGTAAAGCGTGGCGCAAGGGACCCGTACCCGAGTGCCCGTTCGGCCCGCTGCTCAGTGCCTGGGTGAGAGCCCCGGCCTTCGGCGGCCAATCCACCCTGCAGTGGTTCCTGCCTGGCGTGGTGGTAATGATCGCCCTGTTCGGCACTTCGATGACCGGTTCCTACGAGCGGATCCTCGCCACTCCCCTGTCCCGCTCTTCACTGATGATCGGCCAGGCGCCCAAGGAATGGGCGCCGCTGGTGCTCCAGGGACTCCTTGTCGCCCTGGTTTGCATCCCGTTCGGGTTCGTCTTCCACCCGCTGCATGTGCTGCTGGGCCTGGTGATCCTGGGAATCTTCGGCATCGGCCTGGGCGCACTCTCCTACTCCCTGGCGCTGGTGTCGCAGAACAAGGAGCGGATCTTCTGGGGCGTGCAGCAGACCCTGCTCTTTCCGCTGATGATCCTGTCCGGGATCATGCTGCCCATCGAAGCCGGTCCTGCCTGGATGAAAGACCGCCAGCCTGTTCAATCCGCTGACTATCAGCCGCGACATCCGCTAGGACTTGAGCGCGTGCAGGCCCGCGACGGCGTGTTCTTCCCCGCCCGCCGTCCACGATCAACGGCGCCGCCGGCAACCACTGAATAGCGTGCGGTGCTCAGCGCCGGGTCATTCGTAACCGCGCCTGGCGGCGTACACAGCCGCCTCGGCCCGGTTGCGGAGTCCCAGTTTCTCCAGGACGCTGCTGACGTGGTGGGCGGCGGTCTTGCGGCTGATGAACAGACGCCCGGCAATTTCCTGGTTCGAGTACCCCTGTACCAGCAGCCCCAGGATTTCCTGCTCACGCCGGGTGAGGACCCCTGACCCACGGGGGATGGAGCGGCCGGTGGCGCCCCAGGACCGGAGCAGCGCCGCGGCCACGTCCGCGTGGTGGGATGCACCCAGCCGGTCCAGTACGGTCATCGCCGCCCGTGCCTCGGCTACAGCGAGCGGGGACTGGCCGTCGCGGGCCATGACCTGGGCAAGTTCCAGACGGGTCTGCGCGGCCTCGAGCGGAAGGTCCAGGATCCCGAACCAGCGGAGGGCGTCCTCGAAGCAGCCCCAGGCAGATTCAAAGCTGCCAGCAGCCGCCGCCACACGGCCCCTGGCCAGGGCGGCGTGCGCGGACAGCAGCCGGACTTCCCCGGCGCCGGCGTCAAGTTCGGCCAGCTGCCGGGCAACAGCGGCGGCTGCGGCGGAATCGCCCGCGGCCAGGTGGGCCTCAACCAGCAGGCCGCGGGCACCTGCCGTTTCCAGCGGCGAGCGCTGTTCACCGGTATGCATCGGCGGTACGGAGGCGCCGTCGTGGTTGCTGCGGAGCCAGCGTTCGGTCAGAGCAACGGCTGACGCCGGCTGGTTGGTGGCCAGTGCCAGGCCGGCCGCGGCGAGGCTGGTTTCCACCGGGGCTCCGATGCTGTCGATGAAGGCCCTTGCTTCATCAAAGTGCCCCTGCCGGAGCCGGAGCTCGGACAGGCCCGCAATGGTCCGGTGGTACATGCCGGGGAAGACATCCCTGGTGGCGTCGGCGGCCCGGCGCAACTCGTCCTCCGCTTCGGCCCAGTGCCCGGTCAGCAGGAGGACCTGGCCGTGGACCATACGGCACTGGGCGTATAGGTAGGGACAGCCGTAGGACTTCATCCAGTCATCGGCGGCTTGGGACCATTGCCTGGCGCGTCCCAGATCGCCCAGGAGCTCGCAGACCGACAGCATCGAGCAGCTGGCCATGATGACTGTGTAGAGCGTGGTGCCGTCGCCGCCGAGGGCGCTCGCCATGGCCTCGTCCACGCACCGCAGGCCGGCCTGCACCTCGCCGTCTTTGACCAGGATCACCCCGCGTTCCGCCAGCGCACATACCGTCAGGTCCGCGTCGCCGAGTTCCCGGGATGCCGCCAGCGCACGCTCCACCAGGTCCCGGCAGCGCCGGGCATCGGTGGAGAGCAGGGCCGCGCAATAGTCCAGCCAGGCGAGGGTCTGCGCGTCGTCGGGCTCGGCCAGGCTTTCGGCGCGTGCCAGCCAGCCCCGCGCGGCGGCTTCGTTGCCCAGGGACATGCCATAGACCAGGCACAGCCAAATGGCAGAATCGATCGCGTCGGGTACGCTTCCAGCCCGCCGGCTGGCGGCGTAGGCACGCTCTCGGCAGTGGACGCTGCCGCTGGCGTCGCCGAGGAAGAAAAGGGCGTCGCCCAGCCCGGCAAGTGCCTCCGCCGACCCCGATTCCGCCAGCGCTTCCTCGAATGCCGTGCGCGCCTCCGCCCACCGTCCTGCTTCCAGTGCAGCGTGGCCCTTCGCTGTTGATTCCTCCAGCGTCACGGTTCAATTAGAGCACTCTGCGGGTGGGTTCCCTAGGGATTCACCGACCGGTGCCCCGTCCGACTGTCCGGCCCGGGACCGGTCCAAAAGATGGGTCAGTTGCCCCATCCGCCTGGTCCGGCACCCCGGCAGTCTGGAGGTGTCCGGCGAACGGACAGCACACCTCTTGAAGGAGCCAGCAATGAGTATTGAAGCATTTGCCAAGGCAGTGGAGATCATCAACGCCCATGACGCGAAGAGCTTCGCCGCCACGTATGCCGACGATGCGGTGGTCCACGATCCGCTCTACCCGCAGCCCTTGAAAGGACGGGACGCCGTGGAGCAGGACATGGTGGAACTCCTCCGGGCCTTCCCTGACATGCAGTTCTCCACCGGCCCCCTGCTGCAGGACGGCGACACCGTCGCGGCGGAATTCACGCTGCGGGGAACCCACCAGGGGCCGCTGGCATCACCTGAGGGGGAGATCGCCGCCACCGGCCGGTCCATCGAAAACCACGGCGCCGTCTTCTCCAGGTTCGACGCCGACGGTAAGGTCACGGAGGAACGCCGCTACTACGATGCCGCCGGCCTGCTGGGCCAGCTGGTAGCGGCAGCGGAGGGGTAGGCAGTTCCTGACCCTCACAGCCCCAGCCGGGCCACGGCCTCCTCGCGCATCTGAACCTTCCGGATTTTCCCGGAAACCGTCATGGGGAAGCTGTCCCGCACCTCCACGTAGCGCGGGATCTTGTAGTGGGCCAGGTTCCCGCGGCAGAATCCGGCAACGGCGTCCGCGTCCAGCGGTTCTGCGCCGGGTTTGAGGATGATGCAGGCCATCAACTCCTCGCCGTACTTCTCGTCCGGCACCCCGATCACCTGCACGTCCTGGATTGCAGGATGGGTGTAGAGGAACTCCTCGATTTCGCGGGGGTAGATGTTCTCGCCCCCGCGGATCACCATATCTTTGATCCGCCCCTCGATCACCACGTACCCGTCGTCGTCCATGTAGGCAAGGTCCCCGGTGTGCATCCAGCCGTCCGCGTCGATGGCCTCCGCTGTCTTCTCCGGCTGGTTCCAGTACCCCGCCATCACGGCGTAGCCGCGCGTGCACAGCTCGCCGATTTCACCCCGCTCCAGCACATCTCCCGTGGCAGGATCGATAACCTGGCTTTCCAGCTGCGGCATGGTGCGGCCCACCGTCTCCGTCCGGTGCTGCAGCGTGTCCCCCTGCCGGGTCATGGTGGACACCGGCGAGGTTTCGGTCATGCCGTAGCAGATGGCCACATCCTTCATGTGCATGTCCGATACGACCCGTTTCATGACCTCCACAGGGCACGGCGAACCGGCCATCACGCCGGTGCGCAGCGTGGACAGGTCATAGGTGGCGAAGTCCGGCAGGGCAAGCTCGGCGATGAACATGGTGGGGACCCCGTAGAGGGACGTCCCGCCGAAATCCTGCACGGCCTCCAGGGCTGCCGCGGGCGAGAATCCCCTGCCCGGGATGATGGTGGCGGCGCCGCGGCTGAGGGCGTTCAGGTTCCCGATGACCATGCCGAAGCAGTGGTAGAACGGCACCGGGATGACTACCCGGTCGTGCTCGGTGTACCCGAGCAGTTCCCCGATGGCATACCCGTTGTTCAGGATGTTGTGGTGGGTCAGGGTGGCACCCTTGGGAAACCCGGTGGTGCCGGACGTGTACTGCAGGTTGATGGGGTCATGCGGGTCCAGCTCCGCCATCCTGGCCGTCAGGGCGGAATGCGCGACGGCGTCCGCGCCCTTCAGCAGTTCGGCGTACGTCAATTCCGCCGCACCCAGTGGGGCCACGCCGCCGTCGGGCCCCTCACCGCCGGGGACCGGAAGGAAGACCAGTTCACGCAGGTCCGGACTTTCGGCGAGCGCCCGTCGCGCCATGCCCACGAAGTCGCTGTTCCGGTCCGACGGGGCCGTCACCAGCATCCGCATGCCGTTCTGCTTCACCAGGAATTCCAGTTCGTGGCTGCGGTACGCCGGATTGACGTTGACCAGGATGGCGCCCACCTTGGCGGTGGCATACTGCAGCAGGGTCCACTCGGCGCAGTTAGGGCTCCAGATCCCCACCCGCTCCCCCTTGCTGATGCCCAGGGCGAGGAGCCCGCGGGCCAGCCGGTCGACGTCGTCGTTCATCTTGGTGTAGCTCCACCGCCGGGCATCCGCGCCCGGAACCGGGCCTGCCTCTATCAGCGCGTCGTGGTAGGGAAACCTCGCCACCGCCCGCTCAAAGTTGGCGCCGATGGTCTCCTCGAGCAGCGGAATGTCAGTGTCCCCGGCTGTATAAGCACGCATGCTGGCACGCTACCAACAGGTCCGGCGCAAATGAAGCATCCCCGCCCGCGCAACAGAACGGGAGCTGGTGCGTGGGCCGGTATTGTGAAATCCATGAGTGCACCGATCGACCTGCAGGCAACGTTCATCCCCAACGAAGGCGAATTTTTCCGCGTGAAGCTCGCGCTGGAAATCGCCATCGACGAGGTGGTGAACGAGCCGGGCTGCATCCGCTACGAACTGACGGAAGCCACCGAGGAGAAGCTGGTCCTGACCGAACAATGGGCCTCGGAAGAGGACCTGGAGAAGCACTCCAAGGGCATCGCTGTGCAGGACCTGAACGAATCGCTGAGCGCACTGCTCGCCGAACCCGTCAAGGTGGAGCGCATCTAGCGCAGCCTTAAACAGCGAAGCGGGACCCTTCTGAGGGGTCCCGCTTCGCTGTTTAAGGAAGACTTAGAGGTCGGGGATCTGGGAACCGTCCTGGGGGCCCGCCGGCTTGCTGGCGGCAGCCGCGGCCTCTTCCCGCTGGCGTGCCACGTGGGCGTGGACTTCCTCCATGTCCAGCGCCTTCACCGCATCCACCACCTGTTCGAGCTGCTGGGCGTTCAGGGCGCCGGGCTGCGAGAACACCAGCACCTTTTCGCGGAAGGCCATCAGGGTGGGGATGGACGTGATGCCGGCCTCGGCGGCCAGCTGTTGCTCGGCCTCCGTGTCCACCTTCGTGAAGAGGACATCCGGGTGCTTCTCGGAAACAGCCGAGTACGTGGGGCCGAACTGCTTGCAGGGCCCGCACCATTCAGCCCAGAAATCGACCAGGACAATATCGTTGCCCTCAATGGTTGACGCGAACTGTTCACCTGTGATGTCAAGGGTAGCCATGTGTCCACGCTACGCGGGATGGTTGCCGATGTCGCGGCCACAGGGCGGTTGTTCGCTCCCCGCGTCATCGGGAATAACCCGGAACGCCGTCATATTCATGCAGCACCGGGGCACCTAGCCTGGGGATCAGCCCCTGGCCCAAAGATGCGGGGCTGGTGTGCGGCTGCCCGGCAGCGCGCTGGCTGCACGCCAATCGTGGAGCCAGTCCGGAAGGACCAGGTCCGCTGGGGGTGCGCCGAATTCGCGCAGGATCTCCTCCAGACCCACGGGCCCGGCCTTGGTGACCAGGCGGGTGGCGATGTAGGCACGCGCGTAAATTTCGCCGTCGGCCACCATTCGCTGCTCGAAGTAGATGGCTTTGGCATCCAGCCCGATAATGCGCGTTTCAATGCTGTACCGCTGCCACAGCTGCAGCGACTTCCGGAAGCTGATGGTCTCGGCGGCCACAACGGGGCCCCAGCCGCGGCGGCGCATGTGCTTCCACACGCCGCTGCGGACCATCAGGTCGAACCGGCCCAGGTCCATGAGGGACAGGTACATGCCGTTGTTGACGTGCATGGCGATATCGATGTCCGTTGGGAGCACCCGCAGCGGCAGCGAAGAGCTGTCCCACACGGTGATCGGCTGCCGGCGGACGGAGGTGAACAGCAGGAGGAGGGTTCTCAGGAGCAGGTGCATCCCCCTATATTACCCGCGGGTAACATAGGGCCCGCGACCGGGTGCCGACGGCCAGCTAGGATTTCGTCCATGACCCAACAACGCTACCGGGACCTGGCGGAGTGGCCGCTGATGGCAACCGCGCTCGTGTTCCTGGCGGCCTATGCCTGGCAGGTCATCGGGCGGGTCCAAGGCGGCGGAGCCATCTGGCTGGAAGCCGTCATGTGGGCCACCTGGGGGATCTTCGTCGTGGACTATGCGGCAAACGTGTGGCTCGCCCGGGACCGGTGGAACTGGTTCGTCCGGAACCTGCACGAACTCCTTATAGTGGCCCTGCCGCTCTTCCGTCCCTTGCGCCTGCTGCGGCTTGTGACACTGTTGTCCGTCCTGCACCGGACCATCGGCGAGACCCTGAGGGGCCGCGTGGTCACGTACGTTGCCGGTTCTGCCGCCCTGCTGGTTTTCGTCGGCGCGCTCGCTGTCCTCGATGTGGAACAGTCCGCGCCGGATGCCAAGATTGTCACTTTTGGCGATGCGCTGTGGTGGGGAATCACAACCATCACCACAGTGGGTTATGGGGACATGTATCCGGTGACCCCCATCGGCCGGCTGGTGGCAGCCGCCCTCATGATGAGCGGCATTGCCGTCCTTGGCGTGGTGACCGCGTCCATCGCCTCGTGGCTGGTCCAGCGCGTGGAGGATACCGCCGAGACCGTGGCCGAGGCAGTGGAGGAGCCGGTCCGGGTTGAAGTGGCGGAGCTGGTGGCAGAGATTGCCGCGCTCCGCCGGGAGGTTGCGGAACTCAAGGAGCAGCGCACGCTCTAGGCGCTCACCGAGCAAGTATCGGGCACCCGCCGCTTTGCGTAGCAGCTCCGCCGCCGGCAAGTACCGGCCTCGAAAATTCGGGTATTTCCTACTGGTGCCCGGACCTGTACGCACTTCCTAGACTCGGGATTCCTAGGACCAAATACGCGCTGGCGGGTCCCCCGGGTTGGCTTCCAGGGGGTGTCCGCTTCCTCGCGGAGCCTCCGTATTTTCTGGGTGTGCGGACGCCTCCATCCCGCGCTGCTTGCGGCCCGGTTACACACCGGAGCCGTCGGAGCGCTGCACCTCGATCCGTCCCGCCTGCCGCTGTTCCTGCGTGCCTGGCCGGGACCGACTCCGGATGGGCCACCCATGAACCAGCCTTACCTCACCAACCCCGAAGCCGAGAGCAGAAGCTTCGCCACCGACGAACCCCGAACCGACCTTGTTGCAGTCCGTCCGGCCATCAGCAACCGGTTGTGGGCGGGCATGGCCACAGCCGCCGTGGTTGCAGCCGTGGGCGTTGGAGCCCTCGCGGCGCCCGCTTCCCTGACCGAAAGTACGACGTCGTCCGGCCAGGTTGCCGGCGCGGTGGCACCTGCGGAGGGCGCTGCCCCGGCAGTGGATGCTGCCAGCCAGGAACCTGCTGCTGCCGTCCCGGCAGAGGCAACCCCGGCGGCCGAAGCACCCGCTCCTGCAGAACCTGCACCAGCAGAAGCGACCCCCGCGGAACCTGCGGCTGCCGAACCGGCACCGCCGCCCGCACCGGAACCTGCGCCCGCCGCCGCAGACCAGAATCTTTATACGGTGGTGGCCGGCGACACGGTGGGGAGCATCGCGGCCAGGCATGGAGTGGACACGAATGCCATGCTGGCCGCGAACGGGCTGGGCCCGTACAGCATCATCGTCCCGGGCCAGACGCTCGTCCTGACCGGCCCGCCGGTGACAGCCCCGGCGGCCGCCGCACCCGAGGCCGTCCCCGCCGCGGCTCCGGCTCCTGCACCTGCTCCTGCTCCTGCTGCGGCACCCGCTCCGGCCTTGGTTCCCGCAGCACCTCCAGTCCGGACCATCTATGTGGCCGGCGCCGGTGGCCAGGCAATGGTGGACGCCTGCATCGGCCCCATCCACTACACCCCCGGCGATGCATACTCACTCTTCATCACCGAGCATGATTACTGCGGCGGCTGGGCACGTTTCTCCGGGATCGGAGTAGGCGAAACCGTGAGCATCCCCGGCTATGGCACTTACACGGTGACGGCCAGGGGCCAGGTCCCCAACCCGGGCACCACCAACGATGTGCTGAATGTCTTTGGCGGCTTCCCCCGGGCCATCCTGCAGACCTGCATCCCGGGGACCAGCCAGATGCTCCTGATCGCGCTGAACTGACCTTTTCAAAAGTTTGTCCGCGGGTCCGAACCCTCAAGGGCTGGATCCGCGGACAAGGGGCAGGTTGCTGCCGCGTTGGCGCTACACGTGGTGCCGTTCTGAAATGTGCTCCACCAGTTCGCCAACCCGCTGTTCCGAGTAGTTGCGGGCGATGTCGCCCTGGCTGATGATGCCGACCATCTTGTGGTCGGAGATCACCGGCAGGCGCCGAACCTGGTGCCGTTCCATCATGTCGATGGCTTCGTCCACGTTGGCGTCGGCATCTACCCAGTAGGGCGTCCCGGTTTCCAGTTCGCGGGCCATCATGTCGGCCGGGTTGCGTCCGGCGGCGACGCACTTGAGCACAATGTCGCGGTCGGTGATCATGCCCTTCAACTTGCCGTCATCACCGCAAATCGGCAACGAGCCGCAGTCAAGGTCCATCATCATCCGGGCTGCGTCCACCAGGGTCTGGTTTTCGGTAATACATCGTGCATCCGTGGTCATGAATTCACGTACAGCACTCATTGAATCCTCCTTCATCGATGGATTTATCGACGCAAGGCATCGGGGCACCAGCGCCGATATCGCCAGACTACGCCGGGCCGGTGCAGGTGTCGATGGCGGATTTTGTCTGTACGGAGCTGCCCGGTTGTCCCCCGCGGACGGACTACTCCCCTCATCGTTTCAGGGGGAATTGACTATGGTGCGGGGACATTTAGCGGGCACGAGAAGCCTCCGGAACCTGGTGGTTCCGGAGGCTTCTCAACAAACCTGGCCTACCTGTAGGTGAGCACCAGCTTGGGTGCGTATGCGCCGCTGGACGCTTCCTTGGAATTGAGATCCAGGCCGTCGCTGCTGTTGGCGTCCATACCTAGAGAGAGCTGTTGGCCGAGCTCACCGGCCAGAGCGGTGGCCGACAGCGTAATGCTGTAGTTCGTGTTAGTCGTTGTCGGACCCGGTAAGGTGCCGAGGAGGGCACCCAGCGTCAGCCGACTGTCGTACGTGATCCCCGTCTCGGACCAGGTGTCAGTAGCTATTAGCTTGATGTTCTGCGAACCCGTCGACCCACTGCCCGCGCTGCGCAGCTGCAGCGTGGCACTCTCCAGCGTCTTCCCCGCAAGCCCGGTCAGGTCGAACTTGAAGTACGCGACCTCCACGGGACTGTTGTCCACGCCCAGCACAGTGCTCGTGCCATAGTTCGTTGTCGTAGCCCCGCTGGAGACATAGGTATCTGCAGTGGCCGTGAGCGTGACGGTCTGGGACGTGCCGCCGCTGGCGGCAGCCGTGGTGAAGGTCCAGGTCTTGGCCGATGCCAGGGCGTTGCCGGCAAGATCCTTCGCTCCGGTGGAGATCGTCGCGGTGTAAGTCGTGCCGGCGGCCAGATCGGCCGTCGGATCCAGGGTCGCGACTTTGCCCGTGCTGTCCAGAACCACATTGGCCGACACCGCGTTGGTGCCATTCTTCAACGTGAATGACGGCGTAACCGTTGATCCGTTCATCGCTTCCGAGAAGGTCGCCGTCACGTTCGACGCAACTGCCACGCCTGTGGCAGTGTCAGCCGGAGAAGTGCTCGTCACAGTCGGTGCCGTTGTATCAGCAGTCCCCGCGGGAGCCGTGGTGAACGTCCACGTCTTGTCCGACGCAAGCGCGTTACCGGCGGCATCCTTGACTCCACTGGCGCCGCCCTTGATCGTGGCCGTGTAGACCGTACCGGCTGCAAGGTCCGCACCAGGGTCTAATGTGGCAATCTTGCCGGTGCTATCCAACGACACAGCCGCTGATGCCGCCGGCGTCAGCGTGAACGTGGAGGATGTCACCGATGACCCACTCATCGGCTCTGAGAACGTGCCCGTCACATTCGCCGTTGTTGCCACACCGGTCGCCCCGGCAGCCGGAGAAGTACTTGTCACAGTCGGAGGGGTCGTGTCCGTAGTCCCGCCACTGCCGCTGCTGCCCTCGTAAAAGTGCCAGTACCGGCTGGTGGCGTTCACATCGGCGAGCAACAGTAGGCCGCTGTTCGCCGTGCCGCGTGCAGAACTGTTGAGGTTCTGCTTGGTTGATGTGACGTTGTGGACATACTGGTCCGCATCCACAATCCGGGCCGTCTTTGTGGTGGTGAAGCTGATGGTGTCCAACGGGGTGGACTTCTCGTAAATTGCTCCCCCGGAACTGGTGCAGGCACCGGCGTTTGTCGTGCCGCTCGGCTTCGGATACGTGGCGAATGTACGCAGCCTCTGGGCGGCTTCATCAATCAAAACGATCACCCGGTTGGGGCACTCCGCCACGGTAGCGATCGTGTGCGCCGACCACGCCGCCGTCGAAACGTTCAAAGCCAACAATTGGATCAGCGGCTGGGACGAAGACGTAAACGAGGTCTTGATGGCGGCGAAAACCTTGTCAGACGAAGAATCCAGCCACTTAAGGTTCATATGGTCATCACCGCTGCGCTGTCCCGAAACCGCCGCGACCGGAGTGGACCACGTTGTGTTCGCCGCGCCATCAGCGCGATAGCTCCAGTACATGCCATCGGTAGAGTCCCCGACCTGGCGGCTCCACATCACGCCGACCTTGTTTCCGCCGAATGCAATCACAGCCGACGTGTCGTCAATGGACACGTTGCTCAACGATGCAGGATGCGGGAACGGTGTCCCCCACGTCTTGCCATCCGTTGCAGTGACATTCAGGTAGATCCGGTTCCCCTGCTGCCACGTGGCCCACAACCGGCCTGTGGAGTCTTTGTCGATGGACAGGGCTTCGACGCGGTAGTTGTTGATTTGAGATGAGCCCAGGCTGGTATACGTCTTGGTGCTCGAGTTGTAGCTGTAGCGGCGCAGCGTCGTCGGGTAGTTCGGTTCAGCCGCTACGCCGTCGTTGACGAACCGGTAGCTCGCCACATACAGGGTGGCTCCGTCCCAGAGCACGTCGTGATGGGTGCTCGCACGCGTTTCCGTCGTCACACCCGTACTGGCCCACGAGCTCGTTGAAGGGTTGAACCGGAAAATCTCAAAATCCGAGCTTGCCGTGTCCCACATGTTCCCCCACCAGATCCCGTCGTGGAACCATAAGCCGCTCGTGGACCGCTTCGTCCCAGTCGGCGTTCCCGTCCCCGAATGTGATGGACCCTCCACCCCCACATCACCCGTCGCCGCCGATGCCGGAACCGGCACCACCAGGGCAGCAACGGCGAGCAGCAGCGCTGTCAGCAATCCATGGAATCTCAGGGCTCGAAACCTGCCTGGGCGGAGAGTTGTTCTGCGTCGATCATCCTGCTTCGCGCCGGCCTGCTTGGTCCTGCGGCCATCACCGAAGCCGCTCATGGAAAAGGACGAAGGGTACATCATGATTGCTCCCCGGAATGTCAAATAATCCTCAAGTTCGTCCAGTCTCAGGCGCTCCAAAATGGAAAGCAATCCCTAACCGCGGCTACGTAACCCCCCTAATTTTCCACTCCTCGAACCCCTACCAGAGTCGCCTGCAAGCAGTGGCTTGGCAGCAAGGTGTGACATAGAGTGTGGCTACCATTTTCTCTTCGGGGACATCATGAAGCCTTTCTGCCTGATACCGGTTCTCATCCTGACGCTTGCCTCCTGCACCTTGCCCCCACCCACCTCGGATGGTCCCTCCTCGGGAGCGGCCACCGAAGCGGCTGCCTCGCCTTCGGCGCCATCATCCCCGACGGCTCTTGCGGCTCGTCCCTACCGGGTCACCACTGGATCGGGTGCCGAGATCAACTTCTTGCTGCCCGCGACTGCCGCTGACACTGGGATCGCCGCAATCGAGGCTTACCGGGTCAAGGCTGGCGCGGCCCCCGTTTCATATCTTGTAGTGGATGTTGACAACCGCAGAGGGACTGAACCCGTCAACCTGTACGCGATCAGCGCCTTTGATACAAACGGACGCCAGGTCACGTTCTCCAGTGTTGCCGACGTAATCCACAGTTGGGGACCGACCTACAGCTACGATTTCGGCTGGAAGATGGGCGATGGCAGCGCCGTTGACGAGGCAGTAGCCGGCGAGCTAAGGCGCGAAGCTACCGACCTGCACAGCGCCAACTCGAACAACAACGTCGGTGTGGCTGAACAGTCCAGGATTGTTCTGGCGGCGCACGACGCCCATCTGCCCTCCGAGTTCGTGCGGGTTACCGTGCAGCCCTTCGGCATGGGTGCGGAAGAGGAGGCCACGCCCGCCTCCTAACCCCAACCGCCGGAGCAACAAAAAGGACCCGCCTGGATCTGTATAAGATCCAGACGGGTCCGCTGTGGCAGATGAGGGATTCGAACCCCCGTAGGCGTTGCCAGCTGATTTACAGTCAGCCCCCTTTGGCCGCTCGGGTAATCTGCCGAACTTCTCAAAAGAAGACCCGGGCTGCAGTCTTCAGAACGTCCGTTTCCGGGCCGTTCCGCTTCCAGTAACCGCGGGCAAGACAACTTTACAGAACTTATGCCGAAGAATCGAATCGAGCCCCAGCCAGGCGTTCAAACCCCTGTACTTCGCGGAATTTGGGGGAGCAATCACGCCTCGCCCAGGATCCTCCCGGCAAGCTTCGCCTCGAACTTTTCGGCCTGTTCCTCGGTGATCTGGTTCAGCTGCACCGCCCGCTGCAGGTCCGCATGGACTCCCTCGAGGCGGGAGGACGGGTCGGCCACCGGGCTGAAGATGACTGATGCGGCCACGGCAGCCGCTGCCACCGATGTTGCCGCCGTGGCCACAGCCCCGGCCGCGGCGGTAGTTGTTCTGGCGACGTACGTGGCGGCTTTGCGGTGCATTGGTGTTTCCCTTTCGAGCTGCTCTCCAACAGGTATAACCTTCCCCCGCGCTCCTTGGTTCCCTCCCGACGTCCGCTGAGAGGGAACTGTGAATCCTGCCGCCCGCCGGGCGGCGCATCCGTATTAGGCTTGAAAGCAGTGATCCCAAGCCCTGTTTGAGCGCAGGGCTCCCACCCGTAGAAGGAGAGTCATGGCAGGCGAGTCAACGTTCGACGTCGTAAGCAAGGTGGACAAGCAGGAAGTCGCCAACGCCCTCAACCAGTCCCAAAAGGAAATCGCCCAGCGCTACGACTTCAAAGGCGTTGGCGCCGAGATAGACTTCAGCGGCGAAAAAATCCTCATGAAGGCCAACTCGGAAGAACGCGTCAAGGCCGTCTTGGATGTGTTCCAGTCCAAGCTGATCAAGCGCGGCATCTCGCTGAAGTCCCTGGACAGCGGCGAGCCCTACGCCTCCGGCAAGGAGTACCGCCTCGAAGCCTCCATCAAGGAAGGCATTGCCCAGGACCTGGCGAAGAAGATCAACAAGCTCATCCGCGACGAAGGGCCCAAGTCGGTCAAGTCCCAGATCCAGGGTGACGAGCTCCGTGTCTCGTCCAAGTCCCGCGACGACCTGCAGGCCACCATGGCACTGCTGAAGGACTTCGACGAAGCCGACCTGCAGTTTGTGAACTTCCGCAGCTGACGGCGGTTCGCCGTCGTCCTTTGACGCGATTTACCTGCCGCTACGGAAGAGGCCGGCGCACCCGGAAGATGGGGTGCGCCGGCCTCTTTTGCGTGTCGGGAACAGCTACGGCGTCCAGGGCCCGACGGCGACGCCCGGCTGCCGCAGCGGGTGGCCGGCCAGCCGCTCCAGCAGGGCCATGGCGATCACCGCAAGCGGGTTGGCGTTGCGGCGGTCACTGCCGCCGAAGAACAGCACCACCTGGCCCACCGAGGTGATGACACCCGCGACGGCGGCCGCCACGGACGAGGTGAGGATGTCCGGGTTGTAGGTGCATTAGTTCGTGGCCCAAGATACGCCGCCGTCTTCAGCCTGTTGTAATGCCGATGCACGTCCATTCCCCTCTGTTCTTTAGCTGTTACAGCCTAAGAACTGGACGGCGGGGCCGATCGTCCCAGCCCGGTTTTCCGAGGTTAGCCAACCCTTATTGTGAGATATTCATAATAAGTGCTTCAATGGAGCCATGACGGAGCACTACGACGGCCACGAGGACTGGGCTGGAGCCCTGCGCGCCCACGGCCGCCGGGTGACCAAGCAGCGGCTTGCCGTGCTGGCCGCCGTCGAACGCCACCCCCACTCCCCTGCCGAAAGCATCCTTGCTGCTGCCCGGGCAGAACTCCCCGAGCTGACCGCGCAGTCCGTTTACGTGGTCCTTGGGGACCTCACCGACCTGCACATGCTGCGGCGTTTCGAACCCCCGCACTCCCCCGCGCTGTACGAAACCCGGGTTGGCGACAACCACCACCACGCCATCTGCATCAGTTGCGGCCGCGTGGAGGACGTGGATTGCGCCGTCGGGCACGCGCCGTGCCTGACGCCCCACTGGGATGAGAACGCCAAGCCGATGACCATCCAGATCGCAGACGTCATGTACCAGGGCATCTGCCAGGACTGCCAGCAGTCCCAACAACTTCCTTCCAATCGTCCCTCGCAAGTAACAGAGAAATAGGAGAATAATGACTGTCGTTTCGACAACCCAGTCTGGTGCCCCCGTCACATCCGACGCGCACTCCAAGTCAGTTGGTGCCGATGGTGCCATCATCCTGACTGACCACTACCTGGTGGAAAAGCTCGCCCAGTTCAACCGCGAGCGGGTTCCGGAGCGTGTGGTGCACGCCAAGGGCGGCGGTGCATTCGGCACGTTCAAGACCACCGAGGATGTCTCGAAGTACACCAAGGCCGCGTTCCTGCAGCCGGGCGTCGAGACCGAGATGCTGATCCGTTTCTCCTCCGTGGCCGGCGAGAACGGCTCCCCGGACACCTGGCGTGACCCCCGCGGTTTCGCCGTGAAGTTCTACACCTCCGAGGGCAACTACGACCTCGTGGGCAACAACACCCCGGTGTTCTTCATCCGTGACGGCATCAAGTTCCCGGACTTCATCCACTCCCAGAAGCGCCTTCCCGGCACGCACCTGCGCGACGCTGACATGCAGTGGGACTTCTGGACCCTGTCTCCCGAGTCCGCCCACCAGGTCACCTGGCTGATGGGTGACCGCGGCCTGCCCGCTTCCTGGCGTGAAATGCAGGGCTACGGCTCGCACACCTACCAGTGGATCAACGCCGACGGCGAGCGGTTCTGGGTCAAGTACCACTTCCACTCCAACCAGGGCGCGAAGAACATGACATCCGAGCAGGCCGAAGCACTGGCCGGCTCCGACGCCGACTTCTACATCCGCGACCTGCACGAGAACATCGAAGCCGGCAACCTGCCCTCCTGGGACCTGCACGTCCAGGTCATGCCCTACGAGGACGCCAAGACCTACCGCTTCAACCCGTTCGACCTGACCAAGGTCTGGCCGCACGCCGACTACCCGCTGATCAAGGTGGGCACCATGGAGCTGAACCGGAACCCGGAGAACTACTTCGCGCAGATCGAGCAGGCCACCTTCGCGCCGTCGAACTTCGTGCCGGGCATCGCCGCCTCCCCGGACAAGATGCTGCAGGCCCGCATCTTCTCCTACGCGGACGCACACCGCTACCGCGTGGGCACCAACCACGCCCAGATCCCGGTGAACCAGCCCAAGAGCCAGGTCAACAACTACAGCCAGGACGGCGCCGGACGCTACCTGTTCAACGCCCCGTCCGTTCCGGTTTACGCCCCGAACACCTTCGGTGGCCCGGCTGCACTTGAACCGCAGAACCCGGCAGGCGGCTGGGAGAACGACGGCGAACTGACCCTCGCCGCGCACTCCCTGCACGCCGAGGACGGCGACTTCGTCCAGGCCGGCACCCTGTACCGCGAGGTCTACGACGAAGCTGCCAAGGCCCGCTTCCTCGAGACCATCACCGGCGCCGTGGGCGGCGTCAAGCGCTCCGACATCAAGGAACGCGCCATCCAGTACTGGACCAACGTTGACGCCGAACTCGGCGCCAAGCTGCGCGCCAACCTCGGCGCAGCACCCCTCTCCGACGCTGAGGCAGCCAACAAGATCGGCTGATTCTCCGCTCGCTGAGCAGTGAAACCACCCCGTCATGGATGTCCGTGGCGGGGTGGTTTTTTGCGCTGTCCACATAGCAGCAGGATCTCTGGCCCGCCGGCCTGGGCGCTCCCTAGGATCGCTGTATGACAACTTTCCAGGGCATACCTGCCGCCGCTTTCGGGTTCTATGCCGACCTGCAGGAGAACAACAACCGGGAGTGGTGGCTGGAGCACAAGGACAGCTACCAGTCACTGGTCCGTGATCCGCTCGCCTCGCTCCTGGCGGAGCTGGAGCCCCGGTTCGGGCCTGGCCGGCTGTTCCGCCCCAACCGGGACATCCGGTTCTCACTGGACAAGTCCTCCTACAAAACGGCCCAGGGCGCGTTCGCCTCCGTGCAGGAAGGCGTGGGCTATTACCTCCAGGTCAGCGCGGAGGGCCTGCTGGTGGGCGGCGGCTACCACTCCCACTCCCCCGCCCAGCTGGTGAGGTACCGGAACGCGGTGGACGCCTCGGGCACGGGCGAGTCGCTGCGGCATATTGTGGACGCCGTGGCCACCGCGGGCTTCGCGGTGGAGGGAGAGAAACTCAAGACGGTGCCGCGGGGCTATGACCGCGACCATCCGCGGGCCGAACTCCTTAAGCACAAGTCACTTGCGGCGAGCGTAGACCTGGGCCAGCCTGCCTGGCTGGAAACTCCTGCCGCAGTCGGCGAAATCTCCGGGCTGTGGGACCAGCTGCGCCCGTTGGTTGACTGGGTGGGCCGCCACGCCGCCCCGTAGCAGCCGGCGCCTGTTCCGGATTTTCGCTGGGCTGCGGTGGGCTGACCTGGTCAGGCTTCCTGCGCTGCGGCCAGGCGGGTCTCGAGGTTGTTGAAAAAGACCGAGAGCATCAGTTCGAAAGCCTTGGTGGCCGCCTCCGGCTCATTCATGACCACGAAGTCGAACTGCAGCCCGTAAAAGGTTGAGGTGAAGAGCCGGGCGTCGGTGTCCGCGTATTCCTCGGGGATGCCCTGCACCACCAGCCAGTCGCGGGTCTTGTGGTGGAGCATCCGGAAGTGTTCCTGCGAGGTTCCGCGGGGTTCTGCCGCCACGATGTCCTGGGCGGTGGCCTCGAATTCGAGCCGGGTCAGGTGGCGGTTCCGCTGGGCCATGGTCCACTGCCAGGACTCAAGCAGGAACTCCCGCCAGGCTGCGCGGTCGATGTCCCGGACATCGCTGTTCCGCATCCTGTCCAGGCGGGATTCGATGGACACCACGATGTCATTGATCAGCTGCTCCCGGTTTCCAAAGTGGTAGACCAGCACGTAGGCACTCATGCCCAGCCCTTCCGCGAGGCTCCGGAAGGTCAGCTCCGCCAGGGTCTTGTCCATCAGGTAGTCGAGGATGGCGCCCAGCAGCTCGGCTTTTCGTTCGGTTCGTGTCGGGCGTGCCATGAATCCATCCTACGAGCCGGCGCCGTTCCGGAAGCCGGGCATGGAAATGCCCGCCCGGGGCCGGCCCGGGCGGGCATATTAGGGCTCTCAGGCCCGCGAGTACTCGTCTTCGTTATCGGAATCGCGCTGGTCCGCATCGCTGTCGGATACAGCCGCGCCGTTGACGGCGATGCTGGCTGCGCCGAAGCGTTCGTTGAGGCGCGAGTGGCGCTGGCCGTAGGCAAAGTAGATCGTCATGCCGATGGCCAGCCAGATGGCGAAGAAGATCCAGGTCTCCACGGCCAGGTTGGTCATCAGGTAGAGGCAGAGCACTGCGGAAACGACCGGAAGGACCTTGCCGAACGGGACGCGGAAGGCGGGCTTCAGGTCCGGCCGCTTCTTGCGCAGCACCAGGATGCCCAGGCTGACCACAACGAAGGCAGACAGGGTGCCGATGTTGATCATTTCCTCGAGCAGGTCCACGTTGGTCAGCCCGGCCACCAGGGCAACCGCGGCGCCGCAGAGGACCTGGAGGCGGACCGGCGTCGCGCGCTTCTCGCTGGTCTTGGACAGCGCCCGGGGCAGGAGGCCGTCGCGGCTCATGGCCAGGACCACGCGGGACAGGCCCATCAGCAGCACCATGATCACGGTGGTCAGGCCCACCAGGGAACCGAACGCGATGATTTTCGCGGCGGAGGTGTCGCCCACGGCTTCGAACGCGGTGGTGAGGGTGGGGTTTTCCGCCTCGGCCAGCTGGGTGTAGGAGACCATGCCGGTCAGCGCCAGCGACACCAGGATGTAGAGCAGGGTCACCAGGGCCAGTCCGGCGAAGATGCCGCGCGGCAGGGTCTTCTGCGGGTTCTTCACTTCCTCGGCGGAGGTGGCCACCACGTCAAAACCGATGAAGGCGAAGAACACCAGGGCTGCGCCGGCGAAGATCCCCAGGGTGCCGTACTGGGCCGGGGCCGCGCCCGTGAGGAACCCGAAGAACGACTGCTTCAGGACGTCGGCGGCACCGGTGCCGCCCGTGGGCTCGGCCGCGGGAATGAACGGGGCGTAGTTTTCGAACTTCACATAGGTGAAGCCCACCACGATCACGAACAGGACGACGCCGATCTTAATGAGCGTGAAAATGTTTCCCACCCGGGCGGACAGCTTGGTGCCGAGCACAAGCAGCACCGTGAAGACGGCAACGATGAGGAACGCGCCCCAGTAGAGGTCCACGCCGCCCAGCGAGACGGCCGGCGGAATGTCCGCCCCCATGAGGGCGAACACCTTGCTGAGGTAGATGCCCCAGTATTTGGCGATCACGGCAGCGGCGGTGAAGAGCTCCAGGATCAGGTTCCAGCCGATGATCCAGGCAAGGAGTTCGCCCATAGTGGCGTAGGTGAAGACGTAGGCGGAGCCCGCCACCGGGATGGCGGTGGCGAATTCGGCGTAGCACATGATCGCCAGCGCGCAGGTGATGGCGGCGACGGCGAAGGACACGGTGACGGCGGGGCCGGAGAAGTTGGCTGCGGCCTTGGCGCCCACCGAGAAGATACCGGCGCCGACAGCAACGGCGACGCCCATGATCATGAGGTCCCAGGTGCTGAGGGAGCGCTTGAGCTTGCGTCCGGGCTCATCGGCGTCGGCTATCGACTGCTCGATGGATTTGGTCCGGAGAAGGTTCATAGGGGATCACAATCCTGATTTCGGATGGAAACAGACTTATCCACGATAGTGTCCATCCACTGGACGGTCCCAATTGTTCCGAATGCTGAGACGCTGGTTTCAACGAACTTTGTTCCGTAAAAGCACTTGGGGCCCTTCTGATGAAGAGCCCCAAGTGCTTTAGACCGAACTAGCTAGCAAGGCCAGTCCATCAGGGTGGACCGGATCAGGAAGCGCTTGCCCTCCGGCGCCTCCACCGAGAAGCCGCTCCCCCGGCCGTTGACCACGTCAACGGTCAGGTGGGTGTGGCTCCAGTAGTTGAACTGCTCCCGGGACATCCAGAACTCCAGCGGCCGTGGTTCCACCCCGCCGGACAGGTCAAACAGCCCCAGCAGGACGTCGGAGTCGCCGGTCAGGAAGTCGCCCACGGGATAGCACATGGGCGAGGACCCGTCGCAGCACCCGCCGGACTGGTGGAACATGAGCGGCCCGTGCCGGAGCCACAGCGAGCCGAGCAGATCCGCGGCCGCCGGGGTCAGCGCAACCCGGGAGAAGTCCTCCCCGGGCAGTGTCACGGCGGCGTGGAGCCGGTCCGGTGCCATCAGAACCTCAGGACCACGCGGCCGTCGATCTTGGCGTGCTTCATCTCGTCGAACACCGTGTTGACCTCGGAAAGCTCCCGGACCGAGACCGTGGGATGGATCTTGCCCTGGGCGTAGAAGTCCAGCGCCTCCTCCATATCCTGCCGGGTGCCCACTATGGAACCGCGCACGGTGAGGCCCTTGAGCACAATCTCGAAGATCGGTGCCGGAAAGTCTCCCGGCGGCAGGCCGTTGAATACGATGGTGCCGCCGCGGCGGGCCATGCCGATGGCCTGGCCGAATGCTGACGGGTGCACCGCAGTCACCAGGACTCCATGGGAACCTCCGGTTTCGCGCTGGATCACTTCAACGGGATCCTCGTGCAGGGCGTTGACGGCCAGTTCAGCGCCGTGGGCCTTGGCGAGGGCCAGCTTGTCATCGGCGATGTCGACGGCGGCCACCCGCAGTCCCATCGCCACGGCATACTGGACGGCAATGTGGCCCAGGCCGCCGATGCCCGAGATGGTGACCCACTGGCCGGGCTTGGCTTCGGTCATCTTCAGGCCTTTGTAGACCGTGACGCCGGCGCAGAGCACCGGTGCCACCTCGACGGGGTCGGAGCCCGCCGGTATGCGGGCGGCAAAGCGCGAGTCCACCAGCATGTATTCGCCGAAGGAGCCGTCCACGCTGTAGCCGCCGTTCTTCTGAACTTCACACAGGGTTTCCCAGCCCGTGCGGCAGTACTGGCAGTCGCCGCAGGCGGACCACAGCCAGGCGTTGCCCACCAGGTCGCCAACGGCGAGGTCGGTGACGCCCTCGCCGAGGGCCACTACTTCGCCCACGCCCTCGTGGCCGGGAACGAAGGGCGGCGCGGGCTTGACCGGCCAGTCACCCTCGGCGGCGTGGAGGTCCGTGTGACAGACGCCGGTGGTGAGCACCTTGACCAGCGCCTCCCCCGGGCCGGGGGTGGGAACGGCGATGTCCTGGACCTGGAGGTCCTGGCCGAATTCGTTTACTACTGCTGCTTGCATTGTCGTCGTCATTGGCGAAATCCTCGCGTCGTTGTAGCGGAAGTGGAGCGTTTAGAAGAAGCCGAGCTTGTTCTCGTTGTAGCTGACCAGCAGGTTCTTGGTCTGCTGGTAGTGGTCCAGCATCATGGCGTGGTTTTCGCGTCCGATGCCCGAGGACTTGTAGCCGCCGAACGCGGCGCCCGCCGGGTAGGCGTGGTAGTTGTTGACCCAGACGCGGCCGGCCTGGATTTCACGGCCGGCCCGGTAGGCGATGTTGCCGTTGCGGGACCACACACCGGCGCCCAGGCCGTAGAGGGTGTCGTTGGCGATGCCCATGGCGTCGTTGTAGTCGCTGAACTTCGTCACCGAGACAACGGGCCCGAAGATTTCCTCCTGGAAGATCCGCATCCTGTTGTGGCCCTCGAACACGGTGGGCTGGACGTAGTAGCCGCCGGCCAGGTCCCCCGGCAGTTCGGCGCGGCCGCCGCCGGTGAGCACCTTGGCGCCCTCCTGCTTTCCAATGTCGATGTAGGAGAGGATCTTCTCCAATTGGTCGTTCGAGGCCTGGGCGCCCACCTGCGTGTCGGTGTCCAGCGGATTGCCCTGCACCATCTTCTCCACCCGGTCCACGGCGTCGGCCATGAAGGAGTCGTAGATGTCCTCCTGGACCAGGGCGCGGGACGGGCAGGTGCACACCTCGCCCTGGTTGAAGGCAAACAGGGCGAAGCCTTCCTGGGCCTTGTCGTAGAAGGCGTCGTTTTTCTGCGCGACGTCGTTAAAGAAGATGTTGGGGCTCTTGCCGCCGAGTTCGAGCGTGACGGGGATCAGGTTCTGGCTGGCGTACTGGCTGATCAGGCGGCCCGTGGTGGTCTCCCCGGTGAACGCGATCTTGCGGATCCGCGGGCTGGAGGCCAGCGGCTTGCCGGCCTCGACGCCGAAGCCGTTGACCACATTGAGGACGCCGGCGGGGAGCAGGTCGCCGATGAGTTCCATCAGCACCAGGATGGACGACGGCGTCTGCTCGGCGGGCTTGAGGACGACGGCGTTGCCGGCTGCGAGTGCCGGTGCCAGCTTCCAGACTGCCATCAGGATGGGGAAGTTCCAGGGGATGATCTGGCCCACGACGCCGAGCGGCTCGTGGAAGTGGTAGGCGGTGGTGTCGTCGTCCAGCTGGGAAAGGGTGCCCTCCTGGGCTCGGACGGCGGAGGCGAAGTAGCGGAAGTGGTCCGAGGCGAGCGGAAGGTCGGCGTTGAGTGTCTCGCGGACGGGCTTGCCGTTGTCCCACGTTTCGGCGACGGCGAGCATCTCCAGGTTCTCGTCAATGCGGTCGGCGATCTTGTTGAGGATCGCGGCCCGCTCCGCCACGGAGGTCTTGCCCCAGGACGGGGCTGCCTTGTGGGCCGCATCAAGGGCGAGGTCGATGTCCTCGGCAGTGCCGCGGGCCACCTCGCAGAAGGCCTTTCCTGTCACCGGCGTGATGTTCTCGAAGTACTGGCCCTTGACGGGGGCAACCCACTCGCCGCCGATCCAGTTCTCGTAGCGGTCCTTGAAGGTGACCTTCGAGCCCTCGGTTCCGGGCTGTGCGTAAACGGTCATTTTGCTAGCTCCTTTGCTGTGCAGAAGGCGGCCCGGTTCGGGCGCTTGCCGTTGGAGCCAGCGTAGGAGTGCGCAGGTTGCAGCCAGGTTGCAACCCTGTGTCACAGGTCACTACATAGAGCTAGTCGTACGTGGACCCACGCCCGCCGGGTTCCCTGGCCGTGGAGCTGCCCGGCGAGGGCCCCAGCCCGAGCTTGCGAGCGCAGGGCGCCGGGCGGACTTGCGAGGTTAGGGAGCGGGTGGGGACTAGGCGCGGAGTTCGGCTTCCAGCCTTTCCAGGTCCGCGACGACGGCGGCCCGCTTGGGTGAGCGGGCGGGAAGGAGGCGGAGCGCGGCGCGGCGGACGCCGACGTCGTCCCTTGCCTCGGGGAGCTCCGCGTACTTCAGGAGGGACTCGGCGCTGCCATCGGTCAGGACCGCCTCCCGCAGCAGGGACGAGACCCTGTTCCGCAGCTCGATAATGCCGGGCGCTTCCGACCGCGGAAGGACGGCGCCGCGGTAGATCTCCAGCGCGATGCGGTGGGCGCCGCGCTGCAGGCAGCTCAACACCTGGCCGCTGTCCGGCACCAAGTCAAGGGGAAGGCGGTAGGGCCGGGAACCGGGGACGGCATCCGGATGGAGCTGCTGGAGGACCTTGCGCAGGCGGACCATCTCGGCACGGAGCGTAATGGTGGAGCCGTCACCGGGATAGAGCAGGACGCTGAGTTCCTCCGCTGTGAGCCCGTCCGGGTGCGTGCTGAGCAATGCAAGAATCTCGCTGTGCCGGGCAGACAGGACCACCGTCTTGCCCTCAAGGCTGAGCAGCGCCTGGTCGCGGCCCAGCAGCTGGAGGCTGTTCCTGTAAAGGCTGCCTTCCTTGCCCCCAGCGCGGGGTGCGCGGGGCGCGGAAGCTGTGGACCGGCGTCCTGCGGGCCTACCGGCGAGATCGGCGGCAAGCTGCAGCCGCTCGACGCGCAGCTGCGCCTGGGCCGCGGCAACCGTTGCCTCCACAAGGGACAAGGTGTGCGGCGCAACGGCGGTGTCCGTCCCGGTGATGTCCACGACGCCCAGGACCGCGCCGGAATCGGGGTCGTGGAACGGGACGGCGGTGCAGCTCCACGGGTGGACCGCCCGCTGGTAGTGCTCGGCCCCGGCAATCTGGATCCCCCGGCCCAGGGCCAGGGCGGTGCCCGGTGCACTGGTGCCCACGGAGGCCTCGGACCAGTCGGCACCGGCCACGAACATCATTCCCTCGGCGCGGCGCTGCAGGACAGGGTCACCCTCCACCCACAGAAGCCGGCCCACCTCGTCACCCACCGCCACCAGCAGGCCGCTGTCGTGGCTGGGCTGGACCAGGAGTTTACTAATCACCGGCATGATGGCCGCCAGCGGGTGCTGGCTCCGGTAGTCCTCCAGCTCCTCGCGGTCCATGGCCAGCGGGGCAGCGGGATTGTCGGGGTTCGCCTTGAAGCCTGCGGACCGCTGCCACGACTCACGGATCAGGCTGCGCAGGCCGTTGGGGTCCTGGAGGGCGCCGCCGTCGAGCTGTTCATGCGCGGCCAAAGCGCTGAGCTGCAGCGGGCCGGGCTGGATCAGGTTCTGCATCGAACTCCTGTACTGCCTGCGGGCACGGCCTCATGACGCCGGCCAAGGGGTGGTCGCAATTCTAACCCCCGCGGGCCCAGCACGGGTCAAGAGTTTTTGGGCAGATAAAGCGACCTTCGGGGCACGGAAGTCGCCATATCTGGACAAAAACTCTAGGGGGTTAGGTGCGGGAGATGCGGATCATTTCCTCGCGCGGGACCACCTTGATCCGTTCGCGCAGGACAGCCTCTTCGGCTTCGTTGGCCACCCATTCGGCACCGAGGGCAGCCTCATGGGCATCGAGCTTGATCCAGCCCTCCCACGTGGTGTACTCGATGCCGCGCTCTTCAAGCAGGTCGATGATGGCCTGCGGGTCCGGGTTCTCGGCCGGCGGCAGGCTGAGCCGGTCCTCGAGGAGGAAACCGATGGTCTCCAGGGCGTCGCCCTTGGTGTGGCCGATGAGGCCCACCGGTCCGCGCTTGATCCAGCCGGTGGCGTAGATGCCCGGAACCGGCTTGCCGTCCGCGTCCAGGACCCGGCCGCCCTCGTTGGGGATGACGCCGCGCTTGGCGTCGTACTCCAGCTCGTCCAGGGCCGACCCGTGGTAGCCGATGGCCCGGTACACGGCCTGCACGGGGTAGTCGATGTACTCGCCCGTGCCCTTGGCGTTGCCCGTGCCGTCAAGCTGCATCCGCTCGAACTTGATGCCGCCCACCTTGCCCGTGCCGTCGTCAAGCACTTCCACAGGGCTGTGCAGGAAGTGCAGGTGCAGGCGCCGGGAGGACGGGTTCTCGGACTCGGCGTGCTCTTCCACCAGCCAGTTGGTGAGGGTGTTCACCATGGTCTTGATCTGGTTGTTGCTGCGGATGGCTTCGTCGGAGGCCTCGTCGAACTCGAAATCCTCCGGGTAGAGCACAATGTCCACGTCATTCATATGGCTGAGCTCACGCAGTTCCAGCGGGGTGAACTTCACCTGGGCGGGGCCGCGGCGGCCGAACACGTGGACGTCAGTCACCGGAGAGGACTTCAACCCCTTATAGACGTTGTCCGGGATTTCGGTGCTGAGCAGTTCCTCCGGATGCTTGACCAGCATGCGGGCCACGTCCAGGGCCACGTTCCCGTTGCCGATCACGGCGATCTCTCTGGCATCCAGCGGCCACTCGCGGGGAACGTCCGGGTGCCCGTCGTACCAGGAGACGAAGTCGGCGCCGCCGAAGGAGCCCTGCAGCTCAATCCCCGGAATGTTCAGGTCCGCATCCTTGACCGCACCGGTGGAGAAGATCACGGCGTCGTAGAAGGCCCGGAAATCGTGCAGGGTCAGGTCCCGGCCGTATGTGACGTTGCCCAGGAACCGGATGTCGCCGCGGTCCAGGACCTTGTGCAGGGCGTTGACGATGCCCTTGATCCGGGGATGGTCCGGGGCAACGCCGTACCGGATCAGACCGTAGGGTGCGGGGTAGGCCTCGAAAAGGTCGATGCTCACCTCGAAGTCCCCGTCCTTGACTCCGCTGGACTTGGTGAGGATGTCCGCAGCGTAGACTCCTGCCGGTCCTGCGCCCACAATGGCGACGCGGAGTGGACGGGTGGAAGCTGATTCGCTGGAGTTGGACACCTGGAGCCCTTCTGAACTGGTCCGTCATTGCACAATGAGGATGCGCCGGTTGAAGTAGCGCACAGTTCCTTATTCTAGGCCTCAGCCGCTCTTGGCCAGCGGGACCAACTTGCCTTCGCGGTAAAGCAGTGCCCGGAGCTCCGCCTCCGCGGAATCCGTCCGCTTGGGATCGATGGTTTCGCCGTCGTTGTAGTGGTCCACCACGCGCGGGTCAACATAGCTCTTCCGGGCGATCGACGGCGTGTTCCCCAGTACTTCGGCGGCGTCCATCATGGCGCGGCTGATGGCCCGCTTCCGCTTGGCGACAGTCCGCTGGGGGCCGGTGCGGGCGAGGCTGACGGCTGCCGCAACAGTACCGCGCAGGGTCCGGAAGTCCTTGGCCGTGAAGTCCGAGCCCGTCCGTTCCTTCACGTAGGCGTTGATCTCAGCGCTCGTCACCGGGTGCCAGGTCCGGCCAATCTTGTAGGCCAGGAGCCTGGCGTTGGGTCCCCGGCGCTTGAGCAGGCGCAGCAGGACGGCAAGGTCGGGGTCCCGCATTTCGGATTCCCAGTCCTTGCCGCTTTTTCCGGGGAACCGGAGCAGAATGCGGTCCTTCCGTACCTGGACGTGCGCGCACAGGAGGGTCGCCAGGCCGCGGCTGCCGTTTTCGTTCGTGTACCGCTCGGACCCCACCCGCAAGGAGCCGCTGTCCAGCATGCGGAACGCCCCGGCCAGGACGCGGTCATAGGTGAATCCTTCGCTGCGCAGGTCCATGGTCACCCGGCGGCGGGCGGTCGGCAGCGACTCCGCCAGCTGGAGGGACCGGTCAAACTTCAGCCGGTCCTTCCGCGCGCGCCACTCGGGATGGTAGATGTACTGGCGCCTGCCCACGGCGTCCACGCCGGTGGCCTGGATGTGCCCGTTTTCGAACGGGGCGATCCAGACGTCGGTCCAGGCCGGGGGAATCCCGATGCTCTCCAGCCGTTCCCGAACCGGGCCAGCAGGCACGGTGGAGCCGTTCAGGTCCCGGTAGCTAAACCCTTTTCCTGCCGGTATCCGCCGGTACCCCCGGCCCGAGGCGTTGCTGCGCCGGAGCCTCATGGGGCGGACTCCGGCAGTTCGGCACAAGTCATAAAAGCAAGCCTACTGACTATTTGGGTTTTCCCGCCCGAATGCTTGGAATACCTCGCCGGCGGCTGGTGTTATGGGTGTCGTGCCAATCCCCGATGGAGCCCAGTCCGCCAGCCTCTCCAGCCCCGCCGCCACATCCCCGGCCCGGCGCGCTTCGGCGGGGCCAGGAGGGCGCACTCCTCCGCGGCCACCGAAGGCAGTGGACAAAGACACGACGGCGGGAATCCTCTTTGGCGTCGGCGCCTACGGGCTGTGGGGGCTGCTCCCCCTGTACTTCTTCGTGCTCCAGCCGGCCGGCGCCGTCGAAATCGTTGCCAACCGGGTGGTGTGGTCGCTGCTGTTCTGCGCCCTGCTGATCACCGTTACGCGCGCCTGGCCGGCCCTCATTGCGGCTTTCCGGAACCGGGCAGTCTTTGGCAGCCTAACCCTCGCGGCACTCCTCATCGCCGTCAACTGGCTGACCTATACCTACGGCGTGACCACCAACCAGGCCGTGGAAACCTCGCTGGGGTACTTCATCAATCCGCTGGTCTCGGTCCTCCTTGGCGTCCTGGTCCTCAAGGAGAGGCTGCGCCCGCTGCAGTGGGCCGCCGTGGGCATCGGTTTCGTGGCGGTGGGGGTGCTTACCTACTCCTACGGCAAGCTGCCGTGGATTGCCCTCACGCTGGCCTTCAGCTTCGGCCTCTACGGCTTCGTGAAGAAGCGCGTGGGCTCCAGGGTGGACGCTGTGACCAGCCTCAGCGTGGAGACGATGGTGCTGGCACCGGTCGCAGCGGCGACGATGGTCTACCTCGGCGTGGCCGGGGTGGCCACCCTCACTACCCAGGGCCCCGGCCACTTCTGGCTGCTGCTGGCTTCCGGCGTGATCACCGCCGTCCCGCTGCTCTTCTTCGGCGCTTCCGCCCGGCGGTTGCCGATGACCACCATCGGCCTGCTGCAATATTTTGCTCCGCTGCTGCAGTTCATCGTGGCGCTGCTGGTGTTCCGCGAGGCCATGACCCTGGAACGCTGGATCGGTTTCGGTGTGGTGTGGCTGGCCCTTCTGGTGCTGACGGTAGACATGCTGCGCAACGCCCGCAGGAATTCCGTGGCCCGCAAGGCCGCCCTCCGCACCGCCGCGTAGGCGCACCGTTAACCAAGGAAGGCGGGCCCGGTTCGCAAGAACTGGGCCCGCCTTCCCGGCGTTGCCGGAGGGAGTCGTTCCGGTTAAGCGTTCGCCTTGATGGCGGCGGCCAGGACGTCCAGGCCGTCGTTCAGGAGCTCGTCAGTGATGACCAGCGGCGGGAGCAGCCGGATGACGTTGCCATAGGTGCCGCAGGTGAGGATGATGACGCCTTCCTTGAGGCAGGCGGCGGCAACAGCCTTGGTCAGCTCCGGGTTGGGTTCCTTCGAACCGGCCTGGACCAGTTCGATGGCCAGCATGGCGCCGCGGCCGCGGACGTCACCGATCACGGTGGTTCCGGCGTCGGCGAGTTCAGCCTGCAGCTCGCGGAGACGGCTGGTGGCGAGGGATTCGATGTGGCGGGCGCGGCCGGCCAGGTCATACTCCTCCATTGAACCGATGGAAGCCAGCGCTGCCGCGCAGGCCACCGGGTTGCCGCCGTAGGTGCCGCCAAGGCCGCCGGGGTGGACGGCGTCGAGCAGGTCGGCGCGGCCGGTGATGGCGGACAGCGGCATGCCGCCGGCGATGCCCTTGGCCATGGTCATGATGTCCGGGACGATGCCCTCGTGGTTGACGGCGAACCATTCGCCGGTGCGGCAAAATCCGGACTGCACCTCGTCCGCGATGAAGACGATGCCCTTTTCCTTGGCCCAGGCGGCCAGCGCCGGGAGGAAGCCCTCAGCCGGGACGATGAAGCCGCCCTCGCCCTGGATCGGTTCGATGATGATCGCGGCAACCTGGTCCCCGCCGATCTGCTTCTCGATCATGGTGATGGCGCGCTTGGCTGCCTCGGCGCCCGTGATGGCGGGGTTTTCCTCGCGGTACGGGTAGCTCATGGGCATGCGGTAGACCTCGGGCGCGAACGGGCCGAAGTTGGTCTTGTACGGCATGGCCTTGGCGGTCAGCGCCATGGTGAGGTTGGTGCGGCCGTGGTAGGCGTGGTCGAAGGCAACGACGGCGTCGCGCCCGGTGGCGAGGCGTGCCACCTTGATGGCGTTTTCCACGGCTTCGGCACCGGAGTTGAAGAGCACGGTGCGCTTTTCGTGGTCGCCGGGGGTGAGCCGGTTCAGCTGCTCGGCGACAGCCACATAGCCTTCGTATGGGGTCACCATGAAGCAGGTGTGGGTGAAGTGCTCCACGGCTTCCTTGACGGCACCGACGACGGCGGGATCGGACGCGCCCACGCT
This sequence comes from Arthrobacter sp. Y3221159, assembly GCF_059089885.1. Lineage (NCBI taxonomy): Bacteria > Bacillati > Actinomycetota > Actinomycetes > Micrococcales > Micrococcaceae > Arthrobacter > Arthrobacter sp. Y3221159. The sequence continues at coordinate 156,378 of NZ_JBNHFC010000001.1, read as the reverse complement.
GGTCACCGCAATGCCCGAGCCGAGGTCGATGAACGAGTTGCCGTCCACGTCCTTGATGATGCCGCCGTCCGCGTCGGCAACGTAAACCGGAACGCCGGAGGCGACGCCTGCGGCCACCACAGACTTGCGGCGTTCGGCCAAGGCAGCGGACTTGGGGCCCGGGAAGTCGGCCTGGACGCTGCGCTTCTGCTCCAGCCGGTAGGTGATTTCTGATGCTGTTGCGGTCATTGGGGTTCTTTCTTTACTAAATGGGCCCACGCCGGCAGGGTTCCCTGGCCGAAGCGAAGCGAGGTTAGGGGGCCGGTGGGGACTAGGCGTCGAGCGCGCTCATGACGTGCTTGATGCGTGTGTAGTCCTCCACGCCGTACATGGAGAGGTCCTTGCCGTAGCCGGACTGCTTGAAGCCGCCGTGGGGCATTTCGGCGGTGAGGAGGATGTGCGTGTTGATCCAGACGGCGCCGAAGTCCAGGTCACGGCTGAGGCGCATGGCGGTGCCGTGGTTGCTGGTCCAGACGCTGGAGGCCAGGGCGTATTCCACGCCGTTGGCCAGTTCAACGGCTTCTTCCTCGGTGCTGAACTTCTGCACGGTGATGACGGGGCCGAAGGTCTCCTTCTGGACCACGTCGTCGGTCTGCTTGGCGCCGGTGATGATGGTGGGCTCGAAGAAGTAGCCCTTCTCCCCCGCCCGGTGGCCGCCGGTTTCGATCCGGCAGTTGGCGGGCAGGTTTTCCACCACGGACGTCACGGCGTTGAAGTGGTTGACGTTGTTCAGCGGGCCGAAGTAGTTGTCTTCGTCGTTCTGCGAACCGGTGTGCAGGGTCCGGGTGTGTTCCACCATGGCGGCCACGACGTCGTCGTGCACCGAATCCTCCACCAGCACGCGGGTGATGGCGGTGCAGTCCTGGCCGGCATTGAAGAAGGCGAATTCGGCGATGGCGGCGGCGCTCTTCTTGATGTCGGCGTCCTTGAAGACGATGGCCGGAGCCTTGCCGCCCAGTTCCAGGTGGGCGCGCTTGAGGCTCTTGGCCGCGCCGGAGGCCACGGCGATGCCTGCCCGGACGGAACCGGTGATGGACACCAGGCCGGGGACCTGGTGGTCCACCATCATTGCGCCGGTTTCACCCGTGCCCAGGATGACGTTCAGGACGCCGGCGGGGAAGATGTCCTTGGCGAGGCGGGCCAGGACCAGGGTGGATTCCGGAGTGGTGTCCGAGGGCTTGAGGACAACGGTGTTGCCGGCGGCCAGCGCGGGCCCGATCTTCCAGATGGCCATCAGGAACGGGTAGTTCCAGGGGGCCACCTGCGCCACCACGCCGATGGGTTCACGGCGGACGTAGGAGGTGTGGCCCTCGAAGTACTCGCCGGCTGACTTGCCCTCAAGGATGCGGGCGGCGCCGGCGAAGAAGCGGAGCTGGTCGGCGCCGGCGGCCACTTCCTCGGAAGCGATCAGCGACCGCACCTGGCCGGTGTTGCGGTGCTGGGCTTCAACCAGTTCGTCGCTGTTGGCCTCGACGGCGTCAGCCAGCTTGAGCAGCATGAGCTGCCGCTGGCCCGGGGTGACGTGCTTCCAGGTTTTGAAGGCGTCCTGCGCAGCGGCCATGGCGGCGTCCACGTCGGCCTGCACCGAGATGGGTGACTGCGCCACCACTTCCCCGTTGGTGGGGTTGATGATGTCCAGCCGGCCGGTGCCGGCGGGCGTGACGAACTCACCGTTAATGAAGTTCTGCAAGGTTTGGACCACGGTGTGCAACCTCTTCTCTGAGCGGCCATCAGCGGCAGGCGGATGGGATGGAACTGGTTTGAGCCTATGCCAGCACCCCAGCGCAGTGAATAGCCACCTGCACACCCTTCCACGCGGTGTTTAGTGCGGTTGTCCAGCAGGCGTTTATCCTTGATCCATGGCCATTTCCCTCGCTGCTCTGCTGGGCGTGAACTCCCTCAAGCTGTCCAAGGCGGGAGTCGCCGAGACCACCTGGCACCAGGACATTAACTGGGTGGCGGTCACGGAGCTGGAGGACCCGCAGCGGTTCCTCAACGGCGGCGAGCTGATCCTGACTACCGGCCTGCGGCTGAAGTCCGCGCCGGAGCAGCGGCGCTTTGTCCGCCAGGTGCAGCGGGCGGGCGCGGTGGGCATCGGGTTCGGCGTCGGGCTTTCGCATGAGGCGGTGCCGCCCGCGCTGCTGGCCGAGGCCAACCGGTGGGCCCTGCCCGTGGTGGAGGTCCCCTACGAGACGCCCTTCATCGCCATAACCAAGCTGGTGGCCGACGCCCAGTCCGCGGACCACTACGCCAAGCTGGAGCGGCTGATCGCCGGGCACCAGGTCCTGGCCCGCGCCCTGCTGACGGGCGGCGGGCTGGCCGAACTCCTGAAGCAGCTGGGCAGCATGCTGCGCACCGATATCGCGCTGACCCAGTTCACGGCGCAGCTGTATAACAGCAGCAGCGCAGCCCCGTCCGCGGATTCCTGGTCCACCTATCCGATCCCCACCGGCCGGCGGGACGCCTGCACCCTCTGGGTCCGGCAGCCGTTCGAGGACTCCGGCATCATCGGCTACGCCCAGAACCTGATCAGCGTGGAGCTGAACAACATGGTCAAGCAGCGCCAGGCCCAGCGCGCCCTGTGCGGCCAGGTGCTGGAGGACGTCATCCACGGCGCACTGGAGACGAGCGAGGCCCAACGCCGCCTGGCCGGCGTGGGCATCAACAGCACCCGGAAGAACGTGGTGCTCCTGGCGGTCTCCGCCGCGCACAACAAGGCCCTGGGCAGCACCGCGGTGCCGCGGGAACTCGAGAACTCGGTGGCCGCCGTCGTGGGCAAGGACCTGGTAGTGGTGGTCAATGACGACGGCGGGGCGGCGCCGGCTTTGGCGCGGAAGCTCAGCGACCATCTGGCGGAGGCGGGCATCCACGCCACCATCGGCATCGGCGGGGCCTACACCAAGCCGAACGGCCTGCGCTGGAGCTATTTCGAGGCGCGGGATGCGGCGAGCCACGGCCTGCCGGTCAATGAGCCGGAGAGGTTGAGCCTGACCTCGCTGCTGCTGGCCAGCGAGGACGTGCCGCTGGCAGACATGGCGCATGAGTCCCTGAACCCGCTCCGGGCGTTCGACGCCGCCCATGGCGCGGAGCTCATGACCACGCTGGAAAGCTACCTGAACAACAACGGTTCGGTGGCCGCCGTCGCCGAGCAGCTGACGCTGCACCGCAACACGGTCCGGTACCGGCTGGCCCAGATCACCGAGCTGACCGGATACGATCCCGCCGTGACCCCGGACCGGGTGCAGCTGTGGCTGGCGCTGGCTGTCGCCCGGCTGTCCGCGCGGCAGGGCAAATAGGCTGCATCCCCCGCCTCAGATGACCCCGCGCCGCAGCAGGTCCCGGGACTTCTTGCGGGCCTTCCGGTACTTGGCCTCGGCGGCGGCCATCAGTTCCTCCTGCCGCTGCAGCAGGGCGGCGTAGGTTTCACTGACGGGCAGCCGGTCCCGGTCCGAGCCCAGGCCCGCCAGCAGGTCGCGGGCCACCACCGCATCGTGGTAGTCGCCCAGGATCTTCTGTTGCCGGTGGGCTGCCTTCGCCACCTTGCGGGCCCGCTTCCCTTTGACCAGGGCGGCCGACTCCGCCACATGCCGGAGCTTTTTGGCATCCTTGCGCACCCGGTGGAGGGCGTTCTCATGGTCAGTACCGCGGCGGGCGCGGACGGCCGCCCGGTGGGAGCGCCGGAGCTTTTTCGCCGCCCTGTCCACCGCCTTCGCAGCCGCACGGCGTCCGGGCGCCACCGTTTCCGCGCGGACGGGCGGGTTGTCTCGGAACTCCTCCAGGCTGTCCAGCAGCCGGAAGTAGCGGTCGGTGCGCAGGGCCTCCTGGAGCCGGCGGTATCCCGCGTCGTACGTGGCACCGGTCTGGCGCTCCACCCGGTCCCGGGCAGCGTCGGGGCCGGGGCCCTGCCCCAGGTCATCAAGGTGCCCGCGGAGCCGGGCCTGCAATACCTCGGCGTCCCGCGGCTCGCCCAGGAGCTGGCCCAGCCATTTGAGTTCGTCCCGCAACCGGCGTACCGGCACCGCCCTGTACAGCTTGCGGTAGCCAGCCAGGACGGAGCGGAGCCGGCGCGTGGCGGAGCGCATGTCATGCACTGCCTCCGGCTCTTCGAGCCTGATGGCGGCGTCCTGGGCAAGGAGCTCCCTGATCTGGGCTGCAGCATAAACAGTGACGACGGCGGTAGCCGGCGACTTCTTGCCGGCCGGCAGGGCGGGGATGGCTTCGTCGGGAGCGGCATTGGCGTCGTCCTGGTCCCCGGCTGATGCGCCAAGCGCCTTGGCCAGCTTCGAGGCGTGGGCCGCCGGGCGGGCTCCGGCCCCCACCAGCAGCTGTTCGGCGGGGGCGAAGAGGCTGGCGTCGCCATTGACGAGTTCCAGTTCCCATTCCCGCCACTGCTGTTTGTGCCCGCCATCAGCTCCGTCCTGACCCGGCAGCCGTTCCGCCGTGACCCGGTCGTCCGCCAGGTCGGCCAGGTGGACGCCGTCGTCCCCGTGGAGGGCGTGGGTCGTCCGCCTGGTGCGCAGCTTCACCACCGGAACCAGTTCGGCTCCGCGGAGGTATGCCTGGACACGGTCCAGGAGGGTGTCGGGCACGACGTCGGCCTGGCCCAGCGGGGCGTGCAGCTCGCGGCGCTGCTGGGGTTCCGTGGCCCCGGTTTCGGCTGCTTGGGGCGGCAGCTTCAGGTGCCAGCCGGCATCATTTCCGCCGGTCCGGCGGCGGAGGGTGATGCGGCGGGAGGCCAGCGTGTGGTCTGCGGTATCGAAGTACACGGCTTCCAGCTTGGCCGTATGCGGCTCGGCCACGCGCGCCACACCCGGCAGGCCATCCAGCGGCGGCACCGTGGCGTCCTTGCCGACGTCGTATTTCTTCTCGACCTCGAGTCCCTGGGAAGCCTCCACAACCGTCCTTCCACATCCGCTGCATTGCGTAGTCCGGGTGGTTGGCACCCGGCTTAGGCAGTCTATGACCTGCTGGTGCACGGCCGGGAGAGCTTGCCCACAAAACCCTAGACATCAAACGTCTAACGTTTAGTCTGGACGTATGCCCGCAACTCCACCCCCTTCCGCCCTCGCGTCCACGCCCTGCCCCGCTCCTGCCGCGCTGGCCCCTGCCCGCGCTGCGGCTTCTGTTCCGATCACGGCGGTTGCACCGGCTGTTGCGGCGTCCCCGGTGGCAGCCGTCCAGGCCCGGCCACGCTCCGCCGTCGTCTTCGGCGTCATAGCGCTGGTGCTGATCGGACTGAACCTGCGCGCGGGCATCACCGGGGCGTCGGCCCTGCTCCACGACCTGCAGGCGGTACTCGGATACGGCGCGCTGGTGGCGGCCGTCATTCCGTCCATCCCCACCCTCTGCTTTGCCTTGGCCGGCGCCGGAACGTCCTGGCTGACCGGGCGGCTGGGCGTGGAGAAGGCCATCCTCCTGGCCCTGGCCATGCTCGCCGGCGGGCTCCTGCTGCGCGGCATTCCGGCCACCGGGATGCTGCTGGCCGGCAGCGTGCTCGGCATGTCCGGGCTGGCGGTCTGCAATGTGGCCATGCCGTCCTTTATCCGCGAACACTTTGCTTCCCGGACCTCGCTGATGACAGGCCTATACACGGTAACCATGACCACCGGGGCAACCGTCACCTCCGTGGCTGTGGTCCCGCTGGCGCAGTCCCTCGGTTCACCGTCCGCCGCCGTCGGAGCTATCGGGATCACCGCCGTCGCTGCTTTCCTGGGCTTCCTGCCGGTGGCGCTGCACGCCCACCGCAACAGCCGCCGTGCCACCGGCGGGCCGGTAACACCCTGGCCGCTGCTGCGCACCCGCAAGGGCCTGCTCCTCACGGCAATCTTCACCCTCCAGGCCCTGCTCGCGTACGCCCTGATGAGCTGGTACCCCTATATGCTCACCACCCTGGGCCTCAGCGCGACGGACAGCGGCCTGATGTTCGGGCTGATGCAGCTCGTTTCGGTACCGGCCGGCATGGCCCTGATCGCCATCGGTTCCCGGCCCAGGATGCTGCGCCCGGCGTTCTACCTGGTCAGCATCGTCATGGTCCTGGGCCTCGTAGCACTCCTGGCACTGCCGGTGCAGCTTGCCTTCGTCTCGGCGATCCTGGTCGGCTTCGGCCTGGGAATCTTCCCGCTGGTGATGGTGATGATCAGCCGCAGCGGCTCGAGCACCGCCGAGACCACTGCGCTGTCCACCCTGGCCCAGTCCACCGGTTACCTGCTGGCGACCGTAGGCCCCTTCGGCATGGGGCTGCTGCACGGCGCAACCGGCAGCTGGACCCTGCCCCTCTCGCTGCTCCTGGCCCTGGCGCTGGTCCAGGTTGTGGTGGCGCACCTGATCACCGGCCCGGCAATGACCGGCAAGCAGAAGATAAAGTAGGACGCCATGGCACTGAGCCCCTCCACCCGCGCGCCCCTGGCCGACGAAGTGACCGCCAAGCTGCGGTCCATGGTGCACTCCGGCGAGTGGCCCCTGAACCAGCGCATCCCGTCCGAAACCGAGCTGATCGCCGGGTTGGGCGTTTCCCGCGGCACCCTGCGCGAGGCCGTCAAGGCCCTGGCCCACAGCGGCATGCTGGAGGTCCGCCGCGGCGACGGCACCTATGTCCGCGCCACCAGCGAAATCTCCGGCGCCGCCCGCCGGATGTACCATGACCACACCGAGCAGCACATCCTGGAGGTCCGGCTGGGGCTGGACACGCAGGCGGCGCGGCTCGCGGCCCGGAACGCCACCGCCGACGACGTAACGGCCCTGCGCGGGCTGCTCGCCACCCGGGACCAGGCCTGGCACGCCGGCGACTACGACACCTGGGCGCGTGCCGACTGGGGCTTCCATGAACGGGTGGCGCAGGCCTCCGGCAACCCCCTGCTGCACGAGCTCTACATCAGTTTCGGGCCCGCGCTCCACCAGGATCTCCTGACCCAGCAGGCCCGGCCGGGATTCGAGGGGCTGCCGCTGGAGGGCCACGAAGTCCTGTTGGAGGCTATCGAACGGCACGACGAAGAGGCCGCCGTCGCCACCGTCAACAGAAACCTGAACTCCTGCGCAGAGTGGCTCGGCGCCTAGTCAGTCAGTAGGCTTACTATCTGACGTAGGTAGTAAGCCTGCCCGCGCCCGCGGGCGGGCGCCGCCGATGATGAGGAGTTCCCGTGGCGCGATCAACACGCCTGACCGAACACGAGCTGGGCAACGAGTCCGAACAGTCGAAACCGGGCACGGAGGCCGTGACCGCGGAAGGTGCAGCCCGGCAGGGTCAACCCCTTGGAAAGTCCGCCCTGCAGCGGGGCGGGAAACAGGGCGAAACCAAACCGGCCGGCGCCTTATGGGCTGACGGACTGGGACGCGTGGGCATCCGCTCCGCCCAGATCCTGCTGATCCTGACGGTGGCCGTGGTGTCCGTCTATGGCCTGATGCAGATCAAGCTCCTGGTTATCCCGATCCTGATCGCACTGATCCTGGCCGCGGCCATCGGCCCGTTCGTCAACATGCTCCGGCGCCGCGGAATGCGGGGCGGGCTGGCCACCGGCATCGCCTTCATCGGGCTCCTCCTGCTGCTGGGCGGCGTTTTCACGGTGATCTACTTCTCGGTCCGGAACCAGTGGGGCGAGCTGGCAGCCCAGGCCTCGTCCGGCCTGGACGAGCTGGAGAACTTCCTCCGCACCGGCCCCATCCCCATTGACCAGGAGCAACTGAACCAGGCGCGGCAGGGCATCATTGACTTCGCCACCAGCAGCCAGGCCCGTTCAGGCGCGATCACCGGACTCTCCGTGGTCACGGAATTCCTCGCCGGGTCCGCCCTGATGGTGGTCATCCTGTTTTTCTTCCTCAAGGACGGCGCCAAGATCTGGAACTTCCTGCTCCGCCCCTTCAGCGGGCAGCGCGAAGCCAAGCTGCGCCGGGTGGGCCGCCGCACCCTTGAGGTCCTGGGCGGCTATGTCCGCGGCACCGCCATCGTGGCGCTCGTGGACACGGTGGCCATCGGCGCCGCCCTGTTGATCATGCAGGTTCCGCTGGCGTTCCCGCTGGCGATCATCGTGTTCATCGGCGCCTTCATTCCGCTGGTGGGTGCCACCGTGGCCGGGATCCTGGCCGCCCTGGTGGCCCTGGTGGCGAACGGCCCTGTGGTGGCGCTGATCGTGGTGGCGGTGGTCATCGCGGTCAACCAGCTGGAGGGCGACCTGCTGCAGCCCATCGTCATGGGCAACGCCCTGAAGCTCCATGCGCTGGTGATCCTGATGGCACTGACCGCTGGCACAATCCTTGCAGGAATCGTGGGTGCGGTGCTGTCCGTCCCGCTGGCCGCCGTCGTATGGGCCATCATCCAGGTGTGGACGGCCGAGGACCCGAACCTCGAGGACATGAATCCGGACCTGCCGGCGGCGGGAACCAAACCGGTCTAGTAACCCTTGGAGTTTTCGTCCAGATATGGGGGCTTGTAGGGCGTTTTGGACTCCATATCTGGACAAAAACTCCAGCAGCCACAGGCACGACGGCGGTCCGGCACCCAGGTGCCGGACCGCCGTCGTGCGTTCCGCCTTGCCGCCGCCCGGGCAGCGAAAGATGGCTAGGAGCGCAGACCCACAAACACGTTCTTGGGACGCTGCATCTCACCGTGCTTGGCGCCAAGGATGATCACCAGGCCGGCGAAGGCGGGGATGACCCACTGGAGCGCCTTGAGCTGCTGCTGGGCCGCCTGCAGTTCCTCGGAGGCACCCGCCCGTGGCTCGGTGGCACCCTCGGAGCCCTCCTCGGCGAGCTTTTCCACCTTCTTGCCCAGGATGCCCGAGTACAGGGTTACCGCCGCGCCGGCCACCGTCACGGCCGTCTTGATGGCGGTGTCCCGCGCCACGCCTTCCTGCTTGGCGATCCGGCCCTTGTTCTCCCAAGCGATGGCAAGGTCAGCCACCAGGTGGGAGGCGAACGCCGCCGTCTGGATCGGCGCCCACTTCATCCAGCCGGCGCTTGAGAGCCGGGTCCGTTCGGACGGGTCCCTGGCTTCCGCCGCTGCACCGTTGAGGCCGATGGCGCCCATCAGGGAACCGCCGAACCACGCCGCTGCCGTCAGATCGTGTACTGACCGGGCAATGAGATTTCCTGCCATGATGTGCGTTCCTAACGTTGAACTGGTTTCGGGATGCCGCTGCTGCGGACTTCGATTTCCGTGTCCCCTCAAGGTCATGGTCCGCCTATGGTAAGCACACTTACTAATGTTACGAAAGCCCGTCTTTCAGCCACGGGAACGCGTAATATCGTCGCCATGGGAAACACAGGCACATTGTTCGGCTGGGCCTTCGGGGACCCGGCGCGGGAAGATGACCGCACCTACGTGGACGGGCTCCAGCGCGAGGCCCTGCGCAACGCGCGCGAGACGGCGGAAGCCAAGGGCGTCAGCGCCGTTGCAGGTTCGGAAGTATTCACTGTGTTGAGTGGCGACGATTCCCTGGTGGAGCTGGGCAACGCGCCCGGCCGGCTGGTGGTCCGCTGCACCATCCACGTGGAGGGACCGGGCGCGGAGAAGCTGCGTGCCGAAGGGCCCATGAACGGCTGATCCATGTCGGACGGGGAATCTACGCTGAGCCAGGCGGCGGACGCCGTCGAGGAGGCTTCCAACCACAAGGCCCTGGATGTCCTGGCGCGCGCCGGGTTCGCTGTCATGGCCTTGCTCCACGTCATTGTCGGGGCCATCGCCGTCGCCGTGGCCTTCGGGCAGCCGGGTGAAGCGGATGCCACCGGTGCCATTGAGCAGCTCGCGGCGAACCCCTGGGGCCCGATTGTGATGTGGGCCTGCGTTGCTGCCTGCGCCGGGCTGTCGCTGTGGCAGGCCAGCGAGGCCACGCTCCGGATGCGGGGCAAGCCGCGCAAGGAGCGCTTGGCCAAGCTTGTCTCGTCGGGATTCCTGGCCATCGCCTACGGCAGCGTGGGGCTCAGCTTCGCCGGCTTCGCCGTGGGGCTGCGCGGGGACTCCGGGGACAGTGCCCGGGATTTCAGCGCCTCGCTGATGGCCAACCCGCTGGGCCTCTGGCTGCTGGTGGCCCTGGGGCTGACGATCATCGGGATCGGCATCTACTTCGTGTTCAAGGGCGCGCGGCGCGGGTTCAAGGAGGAGCTCTTCCACTTCGATGGGACGCGCCGCGGCCGGCTGATCGACAGCCTCGGCGTGATCGGGCACGTCGCCAAAGGCGCCGCCCTCAACCTCACCGGACTTCTGTTCGTCATTGCCGCCGCCAAGCACCGTCCCGAGGAATCCACGGGGCTGGACGGCAGCCTCAAGGCCCTCCGCGACCACCCCTTCGGCCCCACCCTGCTGGTTGCGATCGGAGCCGGCTTCATCGCCTACGGCATCTTTGCCTTGATCCGCTCCCGTTTCGGCCGCATGTAGTTTCCGCGGTTTTGGGTAGGAAGGAAACATGACGCACCTGACGACGGACCAGACGGCCGACGACGGCGCCCGCGGCCTGGGTGCGCCCCTCACCGAAGCGACGGGGCAGTCCTTTGCCGGCCTGTTCCGGCTGCTCAAGGTGGTGCGTCCGGGCCGGCCGATCCACCCGAGGGGCCTGGGCCTGGCCGGCGAGCTGAACCGGACTGGGAATCCCTTCCAACCAAGCGGCCTCGACTGGTTGGATTCTCCGGGCACTGACGCGGTGGAGGCGAGGTTTTCCCGGTCAGTCGGCCTTCCGCAGGCACTGCCGGACGTCCTGGGGCTGGCTGTCCGGGCCCGGCCTTCCGATGGTGGAGTGCCCGGCGGCAGCGCGGATGTCCTGTTCGCCTCCACCGGCTGGCGCGTCCCCGGCCGGTTCCTCCTGCAGCCCCGGCTCGACGTTGACGGCGCCACCATGACCACGCTCATGCCGTACCGGGGCCGGAAAGGCCCGGTGCTGCTCGGCCTGCGCACCATCAGCCTGCCGCCGGGTTCGCTGTCCTCGGGTGAATGGGTGCTGGGCTTGTTCTGGGCAAGGCCGATGGGACGCTGGCGCCAGTGCGGCGAGCTCCGGCTCCATGCAGGTGCCCAGCCCGGCGACACCAACCTGCGCTTCAACCCGCTGGAAAACCCGCCGCCGGGGGCGCAGACCTACGCTTGGACCAGGCGGCTGCGCGAGCACTCCTACCGCACCGCGCAGCGCAAGGCACCCGCCGACGTCGGGCGTCCTGGCAACAACCACGCCGGCACCGCAGAAGGAAGGAAGACCATGTCCACCGTGTCCCAGCTCTTCAACTCCCCCGCAGGCGACGTATGGCGCGTCCTCTCCGATGGCTGGCTGTATTCCGGATGGGTGGTGGGAGCCTCCAGGATCCGGGCAGTGGATGACGCGTGGCCCCGGACCGGCGCCCAGCTTCACCATTCCGTGGGTGCCTGGCCGTTCGTCATCAACGACAGCAGCAAGGTGGTGAACTCCGAGCCCGGCCGGTTGCTGGAGCTCGTGGCTCGCGGTTGGCCGATGGGTGAGGCCAAGGTGGTGATCACCCTCGAGGAGCGGGGCAACCAGTGCCAGGTGACCATCGTCGAAGACGCCATCAAGGGACCCGGCAAGCTGATGCCCAAGTTCCTGCGGGACGCCATGATCGGCGTCCGGAACCGCGAAACCCTCCGGCGCCTTGAGCTCATGGCGGCCGGCGGCGCGGGGCGGTAACGGCTTAAGCAAAAAGGAGGCCATCCCGCGCCGGGAACCCTTACGGCCCGGCGCGGGATGACCTCCCCACCCGCACCCTAGCCTCGCAAGCTAGGCCAGGGAACCCTGCGGGTGTGGGCCCACGTTTGCTTTTGGGCTAGACCTGGGCGGCAACGCCGTCGCGGGAGATCTCCACCATGTCCTCGCGCGGCACCACCTTGATGCGCTCACGCTTGACCTCGACGCCGTGCGAGCCGCCGGCCTCGGTGGCAGCGGCGCCCAGGGCGAGCTCGTGGGCGTCCAGTGCCAGCCAGCCTTCCCAGCTGGTGAACTTCACGCCGCGGGCGTCAAGGAGGTCAACGACGGCGTCCTCGGCAGGCACGCTGGCAACCGGAAGGTTCTCGCGGTCTTCCAGCAGGTAGGTCACGGTCTCGAGGGCGTCGCCCTTGGTGTGGCCGATCAGGCCCACCGGTCCGCGCTTGATCCAGCCGGTGGCGTAGAGGCCCGGCACGTGCTGGCCGTCGGCATCCAGGACGCGGCCGCCGTCGTTCGTGACAACGCCCTTCTTGTGGTCGAACTCAACGTCCGGCAGCGGGGAGCCGAAGTACCCAATGGCACGGTACACGGCCTGGACCGGGTAGTCCACGAACTCGCCGGTGCCGCGGGCGTTGCCCGTTCCGTCCAGTTCGGTGCGCTCGAACTTGATGCCGGCAACCTTGCCCGGGGTCTCGGCGTCGTCGTAGATCTCCACCGGGCTGTGCAGGAAGTGCAGGTGCAGGCGGCGGGAGGCCTTGAGCTCGGAGAGGTCCTCGGGCTGCTCGGCGATCCAGTTGGTGAGCGTGCCCACCATGGTCTTGGTCTGGTTGTTGGTCTGGATCTGGCGGTCCGATTCCTCGTCGAACTCGAAGTCCTCCGGGTACAGGATGATGTCCACGTCCTTGGAGTGGGACAACTCGCGCAGCTCCAGCGGGGTGAACTTGACCTGGGCGGGGCCGCGGCGGCCGAAGACGTGCACGTCGGTGACGGGCGAATTCTTCAGGCCGGCGTAGACGTTGTCCGGGATCTCGGTGCTGAGCAGGTCGTCGGCGTGCTTGGACAGGACGCGGGCCACGTCCAGGGCCACGTTCCCGTTACCGAGGACGGCGATCTCCTTGGCGTCCAGCGGCCATTCGCGCGGCACGTCCGGGTGGCCGTCGTACCAGGAGACGAAGTCCGCGCCGCCAAAGGAACCTTCAAGCTCGATGCCGGGAATGTTCAGGTCCGCGTCCTTAATGGCGCCGGTGGCGAAGATGACGGCGTCGTAGTGGGTGCGCAGGTCCTCGATGGTGAGGTCTGTGCCGTAGTCGACGTTGCCGAAGAAGCGGATGTCACCGCGGTCCAGGACTTTGTGCAGGGCGTTGACGATGCCCTTGATGCGGGGGTGGTCCGGGGCCACGCCGTAGCGGATCAGGCCGTAGGGTGCCGGGTAGCGGTCAAAGAGGTCGATGCTCACGGTCAGCTCGCCGCTCTTGACGGCTTCGCTCTTGGTGAGGATGTCCGCGGCGTAGACGCCGGCGGGGCCGGAGCCCACGACGGCAACGCGCAGCGGACGTTCGGCAGAACCTACGGAGGTGCTTGATGACACGGCTGTGTTCCTTTTGTTCGCTAGGAGGTGAGGACTCGGGGCTTGTTCGGGGTGGTGGTGCTGTAGTCAGCGGTTTTGAAGTGCGACGGCGCGAAAGGGCTCACGCGCACCACGTCACCGATGACAATCACTGCGGGATTCGCGACGCCGGCGGCCTCGGCCTGGTCAGCTATGGAACCAAGCGTGCCGATGGTCACGCGCTGGTCCGGCAGGTATCCGTTCTCCACAATACCAACCGGGGTGCCGGCGGGCAGGCCGGCTTCGCCCAGCGCGGACGCTGATTCGCGGAGCTGGCCTACGCCCATGAGCAGGACGATGGTGTGGTCGGCGCGGGCCGGAACCTCCGACAGTTCCTCGTGGCCGGTGACCACGCTGAAGCCCTTGGCCAGGCCGCGGTGAGTCACCGGGATGCCCGCGGCGGCGGGGACTGAGACCGCTGAGGTGACGCCGGAAACGACCTCGACCTCGACGCCGTGCCGGCGGCAGTACTCGGCTTCCTCGCCGCCGCGGCCCAGGACGTAAGGGTCCCCGCCCTTGAGCCGGACCACGCGGTGGCCCTGCAGGGCCTCGTCCACGAGGATCCGGTTGATTTCGGCCTGCGGCACGGGGTGGTGGCCGGGCGTCTTGCCGACCTCGATGACGCGGACGTCAGGGGCCAGTTCGTTGAGGAGTTCGCGGGGGCCAAGGCGGTCGGCAACCACCACGTCGGCCTGGCCCAGGAGGCGGCGGCCGCGGACGGTGATGAGGCCGGTATCGCCGGGACCGCCGCCCACGAGGGCAACCGAACCGGTGGCCGCAGGACGCCGGCGGCGCAGCGGAAGGTCCCCGGTTTCCAGGGCGGTGGCCACGGCATCTCGGACGGCCATGGCGCGGCGCGGGTCTCCCCCGGCGTTCACGGCGATCTTGACGTCATCCACCTCGGCGACGGCGGGCGTCCAGGCCGCGGAGGCTTCGTGATCGGAGGCGTTGACGCACCAGATGCGCTGCGCCTCGGCGTCGGCCGATACCAAGGCGTCCACGGCGGCATCGCCGGTGGCCGTCTGGACGAACCAGACGCCGTCGACGTCTTTGGAGTCATAGGGGCGCGCTGCCCAGGTGAGCAGGCCGGCGTCGGCCATGTCCTGGAGCGCGGGAGAGGCAACGGGAGCCACCACGGTGACCACGGCACCGGCGTCGAGCAGGCCCTTGGCGCGGCGGGCAGCCACCGGGCCGCCGCCCACCACCAACACGGGACGGCCGAGGAGCCGCAGCGCCGTGGGGTAGATATCCTGAATTGCCATGAATCAACGGTAGGGCCGCGTCACAATCGCCCACAAAGGCCGAGCAACACCAGTTCACGCAAGGTAACGCTGCGTCACAAACCCGGCGGGCCGCCGTCGTGCTCCATAGCGGGGCACTTTGGCTCGGAATGCGGCAGTGCTCGCCATGAAAGCCGGTGCGTCCGTGTCATAGTCCCCCGTTTCGGCTGCTGACCGTAGTGAGGAATCGGCCGCGCTCCCGGATCAGCCGCTGCAGGTACCGGCGCCGCGCTTCTATCCGTACAGCCCAGTGCTGAGATACCGGAACCCGGAGTCAACCATGATGGTGACCACAGTTGCATCCGGGCCAAGCTGTTCGGCGACGCGCAGCGCGGCAACAACATTTCCTCCCGAGGAGGTACCGGCGAAGATGCCTTCCTCCCGCGCAAGGCGGCGGCTCATCGCCATCGCATCCTCGGAATTGACCGGCTCTATGGAGTCCACCTCCTCGGGTTCCCACAGCGGCGGCAGGAAGCCGATTCCGATTCCTTCAATCCGGTGGGAGCCGGTAGGGCCTCCGGAAAGTACGGACGACTCAGCCGGCTCGACGGCCACGACCCTAAGCGTTGGCAGGTGGCGGCGCAGGGCGCGCGCAGCGCCGTGTATGGAGTGGGCAGTTCCGACAGACTGTACTAAGGCATCCACGAGACCGTGCGATTGCTGCCAGATTTCCTCGCCCAAGGCCAGATATCCGGTCACGGCGTCGTGGTTGTTGAGCTGGTCGCAGGCCCAGTAGCCCGGCTGCGCGCTCAGCTCGCCTGCGCGGGCGATCATGGCCCTGATCAAGGATTCGGTGATGCGGCCCTGGTCACTTGGTACGTCCTCAACCGTTGCCCCCAGGGCCTCCATGGTGCGGCGTTTCTCGTCGCTGAAAGCGTCTGAGAAAACGACATGCAGCCGGTAGCCCTTGGCCGCACAGGCCAAGGCGAGCGAGATGCCTGTTGTTCCGGCGGTGTACTCAACAACCGTATCGCCCGGGCTGATGTCGCCCCGGGCTTCGGCGGCGCTGATCGCAGCCACAGCCATTCGGTCCTTCATGCTCCCGGTGGGGTTCGCATACTCCAGTTTTGCGAGCACACGCGCTGACCCCGGCGGCACCACTTTTCGCAGTTCGATCAGCGGGGTGGAACCGATGCCCGCCAGTATTCCTTGACCCGGTTCCAGTCCGTGTTCCATGTATCCGCCTCACGCTGAGCGCCTCCGGCCGGAGCGGTCCGGTAAGGAACAAGGTATACCTGTCGGGAAGGGAAGCACAGCAAAGCCCGACGGCGGGAGGTCGCCGTCGGGCTCTGCAGAAGGTGGGTAGGGGCTAGCGTGTGCTGCCGGCGAGGAGGCCGCGGCTGCGCAGGAGCTTCTTCTCGATGGGGGCGAACACCAGCAGTTCGATGAGGATGCCGACGGCCAGGATCAGCAGGATGGCCGACATCACTACAGACATGTCCGACAGGATGCGGCCCTGGTCCAGCAGCGAGCCCAGGCCGAAGCCGATGGTGCCGCCCACGGCGATGATTTCGGCGGCCATGAGTGAGCGCCAGGAGAAGGCCCAGCCCTGTTTCAGTCCGCCGAGGTATCCCGGAAGGGCGGCCGGGAGGATGACCTGAAGAGCCATCTGCAGCCGTGACGCTCCCAGGACGGTGCCGACGCGGCGGTACTGCGGCGGGATCTGGTCCACCCCGGAGATGAGTCCGTTGATGATGGACGGGATGGCGCCCATGAATACCACGAAGTAGACGGTGGCGTCCGTCAGGCCGAACCAGATGATGGCGGCAGGCACCCAGGCGACGGACGGCAGCACCTGCAGGCCGGAGATCAGGGGGCCGAAAGCCCGGCGCAGTGGTGCCACCTGGGCGAGCAGCAGGCCCACCGGTGTGGCGATGGCGACGGAGATGATGAAACCCACCACGCCGCGCTGCAGCGAGGTCCACATGGCTTCCTGCAGCTTGCCTTCATTCCAGAGAAGGCCCATCTGGGCCACAACGTCCAGCGGCCCGGGCACCAGGTCGCGGCGCTTGACCCCAAGCGAGACGTAGAACTGCCAGATGAGCACCAGGACCACCAGGGCGGCGATGGGCAGCAGGATCCGGCTCCAGTCGATCCGGTGCTTGCGCTCGGCGTCCGACTGCAGCGAGTCCAGCCCGGACTCAAGCTCCCGAAGGTCCTCGTTCCCCGTAGACGTCCGCGTCAAAGCGGCATGCACATGAGGGGCTGGTGAAGCGCCGGATGCCGCCCTCGTTTCGAGAGGCCCAACCACCGGGGTCCTGTCCTCGAGGGGGGTGGGGTTACTTGGCATGGCGGCGAATCTCCTCCCGCAGCCGGGCAGTGATGACCCCGGTCAGCTGGCCGGCGAGCCCGGCGTCGGTTCGGTGTTCCTCGGTGACGGCCCACTCCTGGACCACGCGGCCGGGGCGGGAGGACAGCAGCAGTACGCGCTGGCCCAGCCGCACGGCTTCACGGACGTTGTGGGTGACGAAGACAATCGTGCGCCCGGTTTCCTTCCAGATGCGCTCCAGCTCGTCGTGGAGGAGGTCGCGGGTGATCGCATCGAGGGCGGCGAACGGCTCATCCATGAGCAGCAGCTGCCGGTCCTGGGCGAGCGATCGGGCCAGGGACACGCGCTGGCGCATGCCGCCGGACAGCTCGTGCGGACGCTTGTCGCCGGCGGCGCCGAGGTGCACCAGTTCCAGGAGCTCCTGGGCTTTGACGCGCCGCTCCGCCTTGCCCACGCCGCGCAGCTTCAGCGCCAGCTCAATGTTTTCGCGGGCCGTGAGCCAGGGGAAGAGTGCTGCGTCCTGGAACATGAAGGCTGCACCGTCGCTGGGTACTTCCAGGGCGCCCGACGACGGCGCCTCCAGCCCCGCAATGATGTTCAGCAGGGTGGACTTGCCGCAGCCGGAGGCACCGAGGAGGGCAACGAACTCGCCCTTTTCGATGTTGGCGTTGACGTCGTCCAGTACCGGGGCGCCGTCGCCGAAGCGCTTGCCCAGGTGTTCCAGTACGACTGGCATGGTGCCGTCCTTAGGTAGTGGGTTGGTCAGTCCTGGCCGAGGCCGGCCGCTGAAATCTTGCTGGTGCCGGCGACTTCGTTGAGTGCCCGGAGGTCGAAGAGCCCGCTGATGTCGGCCTGCTTCGTGGTGCCGGCATCGACGCCGTCCTGCAGGAGCCGGGGGTAGGCACCTGCCAGCGGGTCAAGGGTGAAGGTGATGTTGGCCAGGGACCGGGCCAGGACGTCGTCGGCCAGTGCGGCGCCCGCGGATTCCTGCAGGGCCGAGTTGATGACCGCTGCTTTCCGGTCCGCGGGGGCCTCGTTCAGCCACGCCACCGACTTCGCGTGCCCGGCGAGGAGGGCCTTCACGGTGTCCGGGTGTTCGGCCGCGAACTTCTGGTTCACGATCAGGATGGTGGTAGGGAACTCGCCCGGCTTGCCGGTCCCGGTGCCGTCCCACAGGTCCTTCTCGTCAACAAGCACCTTGGCTCCGGCCTGAAGCACCAGGCGTGACGCCCACGGCTCAGGCAACCACGCGCCGTCGAGCTTTCCGTCCTGGAACAGCTTGAGCGTCTGGGCGTTTTCGGTCGGGTTGATGGCCACGTCGCCGCTGCCGTCCACGTTGGTCTTGTAGCCCTGGTGGGCGAGCCAGGCGCGGAGGGCCACGTCCTGGGTACCGCCAAGCTGCGGGGACGCGATGGTCTTGCCCTTAAGGTCGGCAGCGGAGTTGATCTCCGGCTTGACCACCAGCTGGGCACCGCCTGCCGCAGCACCGGCGATGACCCGGACGGATACACCCTGGCTCTTGACGAAGGAGTTGATGGCGGGGTTGGGTCCAATGTAGGCGGCGTCGATGGCGCCGGCGTTCAATGCCTCGATGGCTGCCGGGCCCGCGTTAAAGGTCTCGGTGCTGAGGCTGGTGCTGCCCAGCGATTCGGCCAGGAGGCCTTCCTTGATCCCCACCAGCGCCGGGGCGTGCGTGACGTTGCCGAAGTAACCGAGCTTCAGCTCGGCGGCGGGGGTGGGGGCGACGGCCTGCGCCTCAGTGTTGCGCGAGACGGTGGACGCGACCACCGCACCGACGGCGATGAGCAGGACCAGTCCGATGGCCAGGACGGCCTCGATGGCACGCTTGCGCTTGGGTACCGCGCTTTCGCCTGCCACGATGCGGGTCATCCCGGGCTTGGAACTAGTCATTGTTTCACCATAGGGAGTGACATATTCGCGTTCAATGAAGCCTAAACGGGGGGTCACGCACGTTCATCTAGCGTCACATTCCGACGCGGGGGCACCGGGATTGCGCGGTTCAGTTGCCCTTCACGTTGACCAGCTGCCGCAGCTTGTGCCGCACGGTCACGAGGTCCGCGGCGTCCTGCATCACCTGGTCGATCGGCTTGTATGCGGCGGGGATTTCGTCGATGAATGCCTCCGACGCACGGAATTCGATGCCGCGCATGGCCCGCTTGAGTTCCTCCAGGCTGAATGCCTTGCGGGCGGCGTTGCGCGAGTACTCCCGGCCCGCGCCGTGCGGGGAAGAGTTCAGCGACGCCGGGTTGCCCAGGCCCTCCACCACGTACGACGCCGTGCCCATGGATCCGGGGATGAGCCCGGGATCGCCGGGCTCGGCTTTGATGGCGCCTTTGCGGGAGACCCAGACCGGCTTGCCGTAGTGGGTCTCCTGCTGGGTGAAGTTGTGGTGGCAGTTGATCCGCTCGCGCTCCTGCACCCGGCCGCCCACCCAGCGGCCGAACTGGGCACTGACGCGGTCCATCATTTCCTCGCGGTTCAGCAGCGCGAAGTGCTGGGCCCAGCGCAGCTCGGCAATGTACCTCTCGAACTGCGGCGTGCCCTCGTCCAGGTACGCGAGGTCCGGGTCCGGCAGGTAGACCTGGTTCTTCCGGCTGACATGCTGGGCTACGCCGATGTGGTGCTGGGCGATCTTGTTGCCGATGCCCCGGGAGCCCGAGTGCAGGAACAGCCAGACGGCCTGGTTCTCATCGGCACAGATCTCGATGAAGTGGTTGCCGGAGCCCAGGGAGCCCAGCTGCAGGTCCCACTTGTCGACGTACTGCGCGGGGCTGAAGCCGGCCTTCGCTGCCAGTGCCTTCAGCTCCGCGATCCGGGGTTCCGCGGTGGGCAGTACCTTCTTGTTGTTGTGCCCGGCGGAGAGCGGAATGACGCGCTCGATGTCCTCCCGAATCCGCTTGAGGTCCTTTGGAAGGTCCTTGACCGAGTACTGGGTGCGGACGGCAATCATGCCGCAGCCGATGTCCACCCCTACCGCGGCCGGGATGATGGCACGAAGGGTGGGAATGACCGAACCGACCGTGGCGCCCTTGCCCAGGTGCGCGTCGGGCATCAGCGCCAGGTGCGGGTAGATGAACGGCAGGCTGGCTGTCTTCACGGCCTGCTCGCGGGTTTGGCTGTCCAGGATCGAGGCCCAGTTCAGAAGCTTCGGGCTGATGGTTTCCATGCTCCGCCTCCCACTGCACGGCCTAGGACTAACGTAAGTCCTAGGCTAACCCGCACGTTAGAAGGAGATGCAGCATGGTGGACGTCCAGACCGAGATTGTCATCAACCGGCCGCGCGCCGAAGTTGCCGAATACACGGCCAACCCGGACAACGCGCCGCGCTGGTACGTGAACATCCATAAGTCACAGCGGTTGACCGCGGGCCCCATCGGTACGGGCTCCAAGGTGGCGTTCACGGCCAAATTCCTGGGCCGGGAGCTGGACTACACCTACGAGTTCGTAGAGTACGTCCCCGGCGAGAAGCTGGTGATGCGGACTGCGCAGGGACCCTTCCCGATGCAGACCACCTACACATGGACGGACCACACCGGCGGGACCCGGATGACCCTCGGCAACACCGGCAAGCCGTCCGGCTTCTCCAGACTGGCCGGGCTGGTCATGGAGCCGATGATCCGCCGCGAGACCCGCAAGGACCTGGAACGGCTGAAGGCGATCCTCGAAGGCGGCCTTTAACCACGAAATCGCCGGAACGGTGCGTTGCAGCCGTAGCGCTACGGCGATTTCGCACTGTTCCGGCGATTTGGGCTAAGACTAGATGCTGTAGCGCTCGTCCTCGTGGTCGCCCGGGTGGTCCTTGACCAGGCCGGCGGCCAGCGTGTTGCCGTCCAGCGGGTCGATCACCAGGAACGCGCCGGTGCGGCGGTGGTGCAGGTAGTTCTCAAGCGGCAACGGCGCGGCGAGCCGGAGCTGCGCGTGTCCGATGTCGTTGAGTTCCAGGCTTGAGGCCGGCTCCAGCTTGAAGGAGGCCAGGTCCAGCTTGCCGGAGACACTGCGGACCAGGGCCTGCACGGTGCGGGTGCCGTGCTTCACCAGGACCTTCTGGCCTTCGCGCAACGGCTTCGGGGACAGCCAGCACAGTGCTGCGTACAGGTCTGCGGAAGCTTCGCGGACGGTGCCGGCAGCGGCGATGGTGTCACCGCGGGCGACGTCGAACTCCTCGGCCAGGCGGATGGCGACGGACTGCGGGGCGGCGGCTTCCTCCAGCGAGGAGCCGGCGAAGTCGATGCCCGCCACGGTGGTGGTGCGCGGGTCCTGGCCGGGGGTCAGGACGGAGACCTTGTCCCCAACCTTGACAGAGCCCTCGGTGATCTGGCCGGCGTACGCGCGGTAGTCGCGGTAGGCCTCCACGTCCAGGCCGGCGGCAACGGCGTCGGGAGCCAGGGCACCCTGCGGCCGGATGACCAGCTGCACCGGGAAGCGGAAGCTCTCCAGGTGGCTTTCGAGTTCGTCCGCGGCAGGCAGGGTCTCCAGGACCTCCAGCAGCGCCGGGCCGGTGTACCAGGGGGTGCGCTCGGAGCGGTCCACCACGTTGTCGCCGTCGAGGGCGGACACGGGGATGACCAGCAGGTCGCTGATTCCGTCGGAGCCCAGGCCCAGTTCGCGGCCAACCTGCTGCACGTCCGCCTCGATGTCACGGAACACGGACTCGCTGAAGTCCACCAGGTCGATCTTGTTCACGGCCACGATCACGTGCGCCACGCGCAGCAGCTGCAGCACGGAGAGGTGCCGTCGGGTCTGCTCCAGGACGCCCTTGCGTGCGTCGATGAGCACGACGACGGCGTCCGCCGTGGACGCGCCGGTCACCGTGTTCTTGGTGTACTGCACGTGCCCGGGGCAGTCGGCCAGGATGAAGCTGCGGCGGTCGGTGGCGAAGTAGCGGTAGGCCACGTCGATAGTGATGCCCTGCTCGCGCTCCGCGCGCAGGCCGTCGGTCAGCAGGGCCAGGTCGATGCCGCCCTTGTCCCCGCCGAAGCCGCGGTCCGCGGAGGTGCGGGCAACGGCGTCCAGCTGGTCAGCCAGGATGGCCTTGGAATCGTGCAGGAGGCGGCCCACCAGGGTGGACTTGCCGTCGTCGACCGATCCCGCGGTGGCAAAGCGGAACAGGGTTGTGGGCAGGGCCGTCTCGAGGTCGGCAGCCAAAATATCGGTGCTCATTAGAAGTACCCGTCCTTCTTGCGGTCTTCCATGGCAGCCTCGGAGATGCGGTCATCTGCGCGGGTGGCGCCACGTTCGGTCAGGGTGGAGGCGGCGACTTCGACCACGACGTCGGCCACGGTGAAGGCGTTGGACTCGACGGCGCCGGTGCAGGACATGTCGCCCACCGTGCGGTAACGGACGGTCTTGGTGATGACTTCCTCGTGCGGCAGCGGCTGGGAGACCTCGCCCACTGCGCGCCACATGCCGTCGCGGGCGAAGACCTCGCGCTCGTGGGCGTAGTACAGGCCGGGAAGCTCGATGTTTTCGCGCTCGATGTAGCGCCAGATGTCCAGTTCGGTCCAGTTGCTGATGGGGAACGCACGGACGTGCTGGCCCACGGTGTGGCGGCCGTTGTACAGGTTCCACAGCTCGGGGCGCTGGTTACGGGGGTCCCACTGGCCGAACTCGTCACGGAGGCTGAGGATGCGCTCCTTGGCGCGGGCCTTGTCCTCGTCACGGCGGCCGCCGCCGAACACGGCGTCGAACTTGTTCTGCTGGATGGCGTCCAGCAGCGGGACGGTCTGCAGCGGGTTGCGGGTGCCGTCGGCGCGCTCTGCCAGTTCCCCGCGGTCGATGAACTCCTGCACGGAGCCCACCACGAGCTTCAGGCCCAGGCGCTCAACGGTCCGGTCGCGGAAATCGATGACCTCGGGGAAGTTGTGGCCGGTGTCCACGTGCAGCACGGGGAACGGGACCTTGCCCGGCCAGAAGGCCTTGGTGGCCAGGTGCAGCATCACCACGGAGTCCTTGCCGCCGGAGAACAGCAGCGCGGGCTTCTCGAACTCGGCAACAACCTCGCGGATTATGTGGATTGCCTCGGATTCGAGGGTGTCCAGGCTGGAGAGGCGCGTGGAAACGGCGGCGTCAGTCACCTGGGTGGTCTCCTCGGTCAGTGAAGTGCTCATACGTGTAGTCCGCATTCTGTCTTGTTGGTTCCTGCCCAGCGGCCGGCGCGGGGGTCCTCGCCGGGAGCCACCTTGCGGGTGCAGGGCTGGCATCCGATGGACGGGTAGCCCTGGGACAGGAGCGGGTTGACGGGCAGGAGGTTGTCGTCGGAGTACTGGACCAGCTGGTCGAACGTCCACGCGGCCATCGGGTTGACCTTTACCAGGCCGTTCTTGTCGTCCCAGCCCACCAGCGGGGTGTTGGTCCGGGTGGGGGCTTCGTCGCGGCGGACACCGGTGAACCACAGTTCGTAGCCGGCCAGGGTGCGCTGCAGCGGCGCCACCTTGCGGAGGGCGCAGCACTGGGCGGCGTCACGGGCGAACAGGTCCTTGCCCAGGAGCCGGTCCTGCTGCTCCACCGTGTTCTCCGGGAGCACGTCCACCACGTTGACGCGGAGGTTCGCTGCCACCTCGTCGCGCGTGGCGTAGGTTTCCGGGAAGTGGTAGCCGGTCTCCAGGAACAGGACGTCGACGCCGGGCATCTGGTCCGCGACCAGGGCGGGCAGGACGGCGTCGGCCATGGAGCAGGCGACGGCGACGGCGGGCAGGTCAAAGTTGCGCTCCACCCAGGCGATGACATCGCGGGCGGGGGCGTCCCAGCCGAGTTCGGCGGCACCGGCTTCGGCGAGGGCCTTCAGCTCTTCCTTGGAACGAAGCTTGGGGGCGGCGGTGGCCACAGTGGCCTCAACCTGGGCTGAAGCTTCGGCGGGCGCGGCCACGGGGTCGACTCCGAGTGCGTGCTTGGACATTACTGCAGTGCCTCCTCGTCTGCCGCGTGGGCCCACTCTGCGAAGGTC
Organism: Arthrobacter sp. Y3221159; assembly: GCF_059089885.1. Lineage (NCBI taxonomy): Bacteria > Bacillati > Actinomycetota > Actinomycetes > Micrococcales > Micrococcaceae > Arthrobacter > Arthrobacter sp. Y3221159. The sequence continues at coordinate 132,590 of NZ_JBNHFC010000001.1, read as the reverse complement.
TGGCCTTCGGAGCGCTGGGCCACGAACGTACGGACAACGCGCTCCACGTAGTCCGGCAGGTCATCGACGTACACCTTCAGGCCGCGGACGGTCCGGCCCAGGCCGGCTTCCTCGCGGTTGTTGTTGGCCAGCCCGCCGCCCAGGTGGACCTGGAACCCCGGGGAGGGGTCGCCGTCGGGCGTGGGAAGCATCATGCCCTTGAGGCCGATGTCTGCCGTCTGGATGCGCGCGCAGGAGTTGGGGCAGCCGTTGATGTGCAGGGACAGCGCCTGCGGCAGTTCACCGGATTCGGCGAGGTCCGCCAGGCGGCGCTCCAGCTCGGCGACCGCGGTGGCGGCGGTGTGCTTGGTCTCCACGATGGCCAGCTTGCAGTACTCGATGCCGGTGCAGGCGATGGTGCCGCGACGGAACACCGACGGGCGGGCGGACAGGCCAAGGGCGTCCAGCTCGGCCACCAGCGGCTCCACGTGGTCCTTCTCGACATCCAGGACAACGAGCTTCTGGTGCGGGGTGGTGCGCAGGCGGTAGGACCCGCGGGCCTCCAAGGTGTCCGCCAGCTTGACCAGCGCAGCGCCGGACAGGCGGCCGGCAACCGGGGTGGCGCCGATGAAGAACTTGCCGTCCTTCTGCTCGTGCACGCCAACATGGTCGCCGGGCGTGGTGGGCTTAGGCGCGGCGGGACCGTCGGCGAGCTTGTATCCGAGGTATTCGTCCTCGAGGATCTGGCGGAACTTTTCCGGACCCCAGTCGGCCATCAGGAACTTCAGGCGGGCCTTGGTGCGCATGCGCCGGTAACCGTAGTCGCGGAAGATGCTGGTGACGCCGAGCCACACGTCGGCGGCCTGCTCGGGCTTCACGAACGCGCCCAGGCGCTTGCCGAGCATCGGGTTGGTGGACAGCGCGCCGCCGGCCCAGAGGTCGTAGCCGACGCCCAGTTCCGGGTGGCGCACGCCCACCAGCGCGAAGTCGTTGATCTCGTGGACCACGTCCTGGCTGGGGTGGCCCGTGATGGCGGACTTGTACTTGCGCGGCAGGTTGGACAGCAGCGGGTTGCCGATGAACCGCTCCCCCAGCTCCTCGATGAGCGGGGTGGGGTCGATGATTTCATCCTTGGCGATGCCGGCCACGGGCGAACCCAGGATGACGCGGGGCACGTCGCCGCAGGCCTCGGTGGTGGACAGGCCCACAGCCTCCAGCCGGTTCCAGATCTCGGGGATGTCCTCCACGCGGATCCAGTGCAGCTGGATGTTCTGGCGGTCGGTTAGGTCGGCCGAATCGCGGGCAAAGTCCACGGAGATCTGGCCGATGACGCGCAGCTGCTCGGTGGTGAGCGCGCCGCCGTCGATCCTCACGCGGAGCATGAAGTACTTGTCTTCGAGCTCGTGCGGTTCAAGGGTTGCGGTCTTGCCGCCGTCGATCCCGGGCTTGCGCTGGGTGTAGAGGCCCCACCAGCGGAAGCGGCCGTGCAGGTCCTGGCCGGGGATGGCATCGAAGCCTTCCTTGGCGTAGATGGTTTCGATACGCTCGCGCACGTTGAGGCCGTCGTCTTCCTGTTTCCAGGTTTCGTTGGCGTTCAGGGGCGTTTTGCCGTCAACTTTCCACTGCCCGTGCGGCTTTGCAGCGGGACGGGACGCGCGGGCGGGGCGCTTGGTGGAAGCGGAGTCCGCGGACGCTCCGGCTAGAGCTGTATCAGTCATGCATCGACTGTAGGTCCCCCCGGAATGGCGTCACAAAGGCCCGGAAACGCTAAGTCACCTAGGGAAATATTTCGTCACGAAACGCCGGACGGCCTTGAAGAAGCCGTCCTGCTGTGCATCGGATTCCGCTGTTCGCCGGGGGTCCGAGGGCGCCTCGGCGGGCGCGCCGGCGGGTGCAGCGTCGGCTGAATTTCGGGCCTTCGCGACGGCGGCGTCGTACCGCTCCAAGGCGATTTCGGCGAGCACGGGGGACGGCAGCAGCGGCTCGGTCACCAGGTCGGCCCCGGCTTTCGCCAGCTGGTCGTGGAAGTAGCCCGGCGCCAGGAGGTAGGAGGCAATCACCACCCGCCCGCCGACGTCGACACCTCCCGCGGACTCCCCCGCCCCGGCACCTCCTGCCAGCTCCTCGCGAAGCATTGCGACGGCGTCGGGCACGGACGGCTTGGCAGAGGCACCGTAGGCGGCCACCATCCGGTTGGATCGCAGCTGCCGCAACTGCCCCAGCAGCTCCTCCACGCTCTTGGCCGCGTTCGGGTTGGACGAGCCCGCGGCGGCGAGCACCACCACGTCGTTGTCCGTGACGCCTGCTTCGCGCAGCCGCTGGTCAAGCAGCGCCGCGAGGCGCGGATCCGGGCCCAGGGGTGCGGCGGCGGCACTTCCCGGCCGGCTCTTCACAGCCCGCGCAATGTCCACCTTCACGTGGTAGCCGACGCTCAGCAGCAAGGGCACCACGACGGCGGACTCCCCCGCCGGCAGTCCCGCCACCACATCCACCAGATCGGGCTGCTGGACGTCCACGTACGCTTCCCGAACGTCCAGGCCGGGGCGGAGTTCAGCGATGGCGGCACGCAGCGCGCTGACCTCCGCCGCTCCCTGTGCGTTGGACGTCCCATGGGCGCAGGCGATCATGATGGGGCTGTTCATAGGGGCTAGCGTAACGTTGGAGCCGCCCTGTCCGAACCACTTTGAATTGCCGGGACGCTCCATGACATCCGCTTTTGACATCGCCCTGGTTTGGCTGGACCTGGCCGGTGTCTTTTTCTTCGCAGTCTCGGGGTCCTTGCTGGCGGCGAGGAAGCGGTTCGACATCCTGGGCTCGCTCCTCCTGGCCTCGCTCGTGGCCCTGGGCGGCGGCGTTATCCGCGACATCATCCTCAACATCGTGCCGGCCGCCTTCACCAACCCCGCCTACCTGGTGCCGCCGCTGCTGGCCACAGTCCTGGTGTACTTCCTCTTCTCCAGCGTCCAGCGCTTCACCTCGCTGCTGGTCCTGTTCGACGCCGGCGGGCTGGCTCTGTTCTGCATCACGGGCACCCTGAAGGCACTCTCCTTCGGCATGAACCCGTACGCGGCCGTCCTGCTGGGCGTGGCCACCGCGGTGGGCGGCGGGCTGCTGCGCGATATCACCGCGAACGAGGTGCCCCAGCTGTTCAACGCCCGGGAGCTGTACGCGTTGCCGGCATTCAGCGGGGCGGCGCTGACCTCCCTGCTGTGGGTGTCGGGCTTGTTCAACACCATGACTGCCGTCCTTGTGGCGGCTGTGGTTTTTGCCTTCCGGGTCATTGCATGGCGCCGCTACTGGTACGTTCCGCTGGCTGTCCGGGGGTGGCAGCGCAACGGCTCCACCGGCGGCGAATCGCGGGGCGGCCATTAGCTAGGATATGAGCATGACTGACATGTTCCTCGAGAAGTTCCGCGCGCTTGTTCCGAAGTATCTCGAGGATGAATGGCAGGAAGCGGACGGGCTGTCCGAGGAGGAACTGGACAAGGCCCTGGCCGAGCACCAGTTCCAGATTCCGCTGGTCCTGCGCGAGTTCTACCTGGCGGTGGGCGGCTGCGAGGACCTCATGGAGGCCTACCACTACTTCTGGGACCCGGACGAGCTCGAGGTGGACGACGAGGGTTTCCTCATGTTCCTCGAGGACGAGGACGAGGAGTACACCTGGGGCTTCCGCGTGGGCGACCTCACCGTCCCGGACCCCATCGTGTACCGCCGCAACAACGCCCGCGGCCAGTGGAAGTCCGAGGAGGGCACCTTCTCCGAGTTCGTGTTCGACATGTTCGAGTGGGCCTTCGAGGACGACGAGCACGAGGACTAACACCCCTGGCTCTTTTCCGCGACCGGAATGCGTTACTTTTAGGCCTCTGGTCCCCTCGAAAGTGCCTGAATAGCGGGAATTCAGCTCAGCCAGGGCTATAAGTCACGCAAATGGGTCAAGTTATAGCTCAGTTCCAGCAGTGAATACGCCGCGACGCCAGAGTTCCAGCACCGCCTGCACCTCGGCGACCATTGCCTCAGGCGTGTGCACAACATCGTCGTAGTAGTAGCGCAGGACCAGGTATCCTCCCAGAAGACTTCGGTTGTTGCGGCGCTGATCCCGCTTGACCGCCTTCGGTTCGAAGTGCGTTGATCCATCGGTCTCAACCACAATGACTTCCTCCACCAGGAAGTCCACCTCCCCGACGCCCGCAATAAGGACATGCCTCCTCACCCGCAGCCCTGCCCGGGCGAAATGCACATTGGCGAGGACTTCCAACACTGAATCTGCTCGAGTAATGACCAGATCGAGTACGGAACGCGCCTTTCCATTGCGGCGGCCGTGGCATTTGGCGTAAAGGAAATCCAAGGAGATGCTTCCATTGCCTACAGCCGACTGCACCATCACGAGCGCCTCGAATTCCGGCAGACAGCGAAGGGCATGAATCAGGACGTCCGCCAATCCAAGTACGGGAAGCCAGGCATGCTTCGGATGCTGGGGACGGCCATGGTCTATGGTGCCTGGAGTGTTGGACGGGTGGCTCCGGCAGAGATGAACACAGGTGGGGCGGTTGAGCGTCCAAAGGCTATAGACCGGCGCTGCGGAAAGACAGGTGAGACGACCTCCAGCTGCAACGGCGGTGGCGAGGAGGCCGGCATGGGGAACCGCATAGATGCCACGCCTGACCTTATGCACCAGCCCGAGTTCCAGGGCCTGAGTAACGGTAGTCCGTGTGAACCCTGCCTTCTTCAAGTGGGCTGCCCGGGCAGCTCCCCCACGCCGCGTCAAGAAATCAGTGGCGTCCATACTCCATAGTCGGCATTCGACAGCACCTGGTGAGAGGGGCCGCCTTGGCTATGTGCAAACCCGGAGTGTTCGGTGACCGGATTGCGCGACTTTTGAAGCTCCATTTGGCAGTGGGTGGCGTCAGGTTGCGGCAGGCTGTGCCCGAAGCTCCCATAACTTACGCAATTGCGTCATCGGACCGACGACGCTGCCCCTTACTGCCCAAAGAGGTGCCGAAATACACTGTGACACAGCCGTAAATTATCGCTTGGCTTTTGTGACAGATCTGTCATAGACTGTTTCCGGATCCGCTAAACGCCTCCGGCGGGTCTGATGCGAACGGAGAGATGGTCCCGGTTCAAAGCAATGCAAGTTGCAGCGGACCGGGGCTGTCCCGTTTAACTGGCGCTGCCGGATTGTGGGCTGGCGGCGCCACAAACAACAGAAGCCCGGCGCCTGGGGGGAGCCGGGCTTCTGCTTTGAGAACTAGCTGGCGCGGTCCACCACAGCCAGCGCGAAGTTGGACAGCGATTCCTTGACCACACCCTCGGGCAGCGGTGCCAGCGCGGCGATCGCCTCGTTGGCCCAGCTACGGGCCACCACCCAGGACTCGGCCGTCACGGGGTGCGCGCGCAGCCCGGCAACGGCCTCGGCCAGCGCCTCGTCCGAGCTCAGGTCCCCGTCCACCAGCTTGAGCAGTTCGACGGCGGACTGGTCGCCGTCCTCGGCAGCCTTCCGCAGGAGCAGCACGGGCAGGGTGGGAACACCTTCGCGGAGGTCCGTTCCGGGCGATTTGCCGGACTTGACCTTGACCCCGGTGACATCGATGACGTCATCGGCGAGCTGGAAGGCCACGCCCACCTTCTCGCCGTATTCCACCAGCACATTCTCAAAAGCCTCGTCGGCGCCGGAGAAGATGGCACCGAGCTGCCCGGAAGCAGCAACCAGCGAGCCGGTCTTGTCCGCGATCACGGAGAGGTAGTGCTCCACCGGATCCTCGTCCGGCCGCGGGCCCACAGTTTCATGCAGCTGTCCGAGGCAGAGCCGCTCGAAGGTGCGGGCCTGGATGCCCAGTGCACGCGAGCCCAACTCGGACACCAGGATGGAGGCACGGGCGAAAATCAGATCGCCGGTAAGGACCGCCACCGAGTTGCCCCAGACTTCGTGGGCCGTGGGCGCGCCCCGGCGGAACGGGGCGGAGTCCATGACGTCGTCGTGGTACAGCGTTGCCAGGTGGGTCAGTTCCACCACGACGGCGGCCTGCACCACTGCAGGCAGGGAGGCATCGCCCAGGTGGGCACACAGCAGGGTGAGCAGCGGCCGGATGCGCTTGCCGCCGGCCTCCACCAGGTGGCGCGACGTTGCGTCAGCCAGTGGGTCCGAGTTGGCAATGGCCTCGCGGAGCTTCTTCTCCACCTTGGCCAGGTTGTTGGTGATGGCCGGGCCCAGTTCTGCATCTTCGGCGATGGCGGCGAATCCCGCGGGGAGCTGGAGTCCGGTGGCAATGGCGCTGGTGTTGAGGCTTGGTTCAGCGTCGGTCATGCCGTGTCCGGCGTGGGTCCAGCTGTGCTCTGCGGGTTTGGTCACGGGTTAACCCTAACTTTTTGTTGCGGATACCGCTGGTTGGAGACTGCCGGGGTGGGCGTCAATGTATTGGATGTGGCCGGGACGAGCGACTCCAGGACCCGGATCACCCTGTCCTCAAAGCCCTTTGCGGTCGGGTCCGTCAGGTTGGCCAGCAGCCGCACCACGAACCGCATCAGCACCGGGATGGGCATTCCGGTCCGCAGCGCGAGCCCCATGACGGCCGGCTTGCCGATCAGCGCGGCGAACACCCTGCCCAGGGTGAAATGCGAGCCCCACTGGCCCCGCACGTAGTCCGCGTATCGCGCCAGGTGCGCGTCGGCGTCGTACGTTCCGCCGGAGGAGGCCAGGCGGGCGGACGCGTCGATAATGAACTCGGCGGCGAAGCGCGCGGATTCCATCGCGTAGGAGATGCCCTCGCCGTTGAACGGGGACACCATGCCGCCGGCGTCTCCGAGCAGGAGCAGGCCGGGTAAGTAGTGCGGGGTGCGGTTGAAGCCCATGGGCAGGGCGGCGCCGCGGATTTCGCCCACCTGGTTTTCCGGCGTGAAGCCCCAGTGGGCGGGCATGCCGGCGGTCCATTCGCGGAGCACCTGCTTGTAGTCGAGCTTGCCGAATTCCTTCGAGGAGTTCAAAATGCCCAGGCCCACGTTGGATGTGCCGTCGCCGACGCCAAAGACCCAGCCGTAGCCGGGCAGCAGCTTGCCGTCGCGGCCGGGAAGCTCCAGCCAGCCTTCCATCCAGTCGTCGTCTGTGCGCGGGGAGGTGAAGTAGGTGCGGACCGCCACGCCGAGGGGCCGGTCGTCACGTTTTTGGATCCCGAGGGACACAGCAGTGCGCGTGGAGTTGCCGTCCGCGGCGAGTACGACGTCGGCAGGAAAGTCACGCGTCTCCCCCGTCTTGCGTCCGGACTGGTCCAGGAGCGCTGCGCGGACGCCTGTCACGCGGCCGTCCTCCGCATGCAGGGCGTCGGTGACACTGTGCCGCTCAAGGATGGTGGCCCCCGCCGCCTGGGCGTGCCGGGCCAGTTCCTCGTCGAAGCCCAGCCGGGTGCGGATCAACCCGTACTGGGGGAAGTCGGCCACCTCGGGCCACGGCAGCTCGATGGTCCGCCCCCCGGCGATCAGGCGCAGGCCCTTGTTCCGGCGCCAGCCGTCATTTTCAGGGTGCGGCAGGCCGAGCTTCTGGATCTCCCGGACGGCGCGGGGGGTCAGCCCGTCGCCGCAGACCTTTTCGCGCGGGAAGCTGGTCTTCTCTAGGACCGTGACCTCGAGCCCGGCCCTGGCGAGGTAATACGCAGCGGTGGATCCGGCGGGACCCGCACCGACAATCAGTACCTTCACGCCGGTCAGCGGGTGATGTTGCGGCGGAGCTTGGCCACCGGGCCCTTGTGCGCGGCGATGGCGGCAGCAGCGTCGCCGGGCGTTTTGTCCGCCGCCTTGAAGGCGCGGTGCACCGCCACGATTCCGCCCGTGAGGTTGCGGTAGGTGACGTTTTCCCAGCCGGCGTCCTGCAGCCACGCCGCCAGGTGGTCCTGGTCCGGCCAGGCGCGGATGGACTCGGCAAGGTAGACATAGGCGTCCGGGTTGGAGGCAACCTTCACGGCGATGGCCGGAAGCGCGCGCATGAGGTATTCGGTGTACATGGTCCGCCAGAGCGGGACCACGGGCTGGGAGAACTCGGCAATGACCAGGCGGCCGCCCGGCTTGGTGACGCGGAGCATCTCCTGCAGTGCCTTCTTGGGCTCGTTCACGTTGCGGAGGCCGAACGAAATGGTGGTGGCATCAAACGTGTTGTCAGCGAACGGCAGGTTGGTGGCGTCCCCGGCGATGAAGTTGATGTCCGGGCGGCGGCGCTTGCCCACCTTGAGCATTCCGAGGGAGAAGTCGCATGCCACAACATCTATGCCTGCATCGGCATATGGCTCGCTGGACGTCCCGGTTCCGGCAGCCAGATCCAGGACGCGCTGGTCCTTGGAGACTTCCATCGCTTCCACCACAACCTTGCGCCAGCGGCGGGTCTGCCCCATGGACAGGACATCGTTGACAACGTCGTACTTCGGTGCGACGTCGTCAAACATGGTGGCTACTTCGTCCGGACGCTTATCCAAGGATGCTCGGTTCACCATGTCATTGTCTCAAATGTTCGGCAGGCCCCGGACCACGGGCCCATTGACTCCCGGCCCTTCCCGGGATGCCCTAAGATCCCTCCCGAAGCCGGCTTTGCGGTCCGGAGTAGTGTTGTCTCATCATGACGAGCACGATCCGCACCCTGACAGTCCCCCTGGATGGCACCGCATTCCCCGGGGGGCTGCCTTCGTTTCTGGTGCGGGACGATGTCCTTTGCTGGACCCGCCGCGAGGCCGGCCTGGCGGGCTTCGGCGAGATCGCCCGCTTCACGGCCACCGGCCCGGAACGGTTCCTCGAGGCCGACATCTGGTGGCGGCACCTGGTGATCGAAGCCGACGTCACCGACCACGTGGAGTTGCCGGGCACCGGCCCGGTGGCTTTCGGGTCTTTCGCCTTCTCCAAGACCTCCGCGCACGAGTCCCGGCTGATAGTGCCGGAAGTCGTGGTGGGCGTGCGGGACAGCAAGGTGTGGGTCACGCAGCTGACGCTCGACGACGGCGAGCTCACCGCACAGAGCGCCCTCGCCGCCCTGGACCGCTGGCTCGGCAACGGCGCTCCGTCCGCAGCTTTCGCCACCGCAACCATCACGACGTCGGCAGCGGACTCCGCCACGGACCCGCAGCAGGGTGCCCTTCCCGGCCGTGCGGGCGCCGCCGTCGTCCGCCCCCTTCCCCTGGCCGCCGGCGCAACACTCCACACCGGGTCCCTGAGCGAGGAAGACTGGATGGAGGCGGTATCCGCAGGGGTTGCTGAAATCCGCACCGGAGCGCTGGAGAAACTGGTGCTGGCCCGCGACGTGGTGGCCACCATCCCCACCGGCGTGAACGCGGCGCAGGTGCTCCGGGAACTGGCCGCGCGGTACCGCGAATGCTGGACCTACGGCGTGGACGGGCTGGTGGGCGCCACCCCTGAGATGCTCATCCAGGTGGAGGGCCGGACAGCCCAGGCGCGCGTGCTGGCTGGAACGCTGGACCGGCGCGACGCGCACGGCGAGGACGGCCTGCCGATGGATTACGCCACCCGGGTGCTGGCCGGCTCCGAGAAGCAGCGGCACGAGCACGAGATTGCCATCCAGTCGCTCACCAAACAGCTGGCGCCGTTCTCGGAAGCCATGAACGCGCACGATGAGCCCTTCATCCTCGAGCTGCCCAACGTCTGGCACCTGGCCTCCGACGTCAAGGCCGAACTCACCGAGGTGGAAGGCCACGTCCCCACCTGCCTGGCACTGATCAACGCACTGCACCCCACCGCCGCCGTCTGCGGCACGCCCACGCAGGTGGCGGGCGCACTGATCCGCAAGCTGGAGCACCTGGACCGCGGACCCTACGCGGGTCCCGTGGGCTGGCTGGACGCCGCTGGGAACGGCGAGTGGGGCATTGCCCTCCGCGGCGCCGTGATCGAGTCGCCGGACACCGTGCGGCTGTATGCCGGCTGCGGCATCGTGGACGGATCTCAACCCGAGGCCGAGCTGGCTGAAACGTGGGCGAAGTTCCGCCCGATGCTGGAGTCCCTCGGCATCAGCACCTGAGCTGGCCTTCCAGCCCCAGGGTCTGGAATCGCAGACAAGTCACCGCCCGACCCGCTTGATTTTTGGTGTGGTTTAGTTATCCAATAGTGAAACTAAGTTTCCTGTGATGCACATCTCATAATCTGGGGCTACACTATGAACCGATTTAGAACCGCATACCCCTGCAACAAAAGGTAAAGAAACATGCAGCTCAAGTCCCTGGCCACGGCCAAGATCACCGCCAAGGCAGCAGCAGTCTTCGCCGTCGGCGCCCTTACCCTCACGGCGTGCGGTGGTGGCAGTTCCACGCCCGCCGCGTCCGAAGGCGGCATCCAGCTGATCAACGCAGGCAAGCTCACGGTCTGCTCCGACATCCCCTATGAGCCGTTCGAGTTCGAGAAGGACGGCCAGACGGTCGGCTACGACATCGACATCGCCAAGGAAATTGCAAAGGACCTCGGCGCTGAACTCAGCATCGTGGACAGCTCCTTCGAAGCGATCGAAACCGGCACCGCCCTGACCCAGTGCGACCTTGGCATCTCCTCGATCTCCATCACGGACACCCGCAAGTCGGTCATGGACTTCTCCACGCCTTACCTCGACGACGACCTGGCCCTGGTTGCCAGCGAGGGATCCGGCATCGAGAGCCTGGACGACGCCAAGGGCAAGAAGGTAGGCGTGCAGCAGGCCACCACCGGCGCCGACTACGCGCAGGAACAGGGCCTTGAGGCGCAGCAGTTCGAGGACACGGGGCTCCTGGTCCAGGCACTCCAGGCCGGCACCATCGACGCCGCACTGGGCAACCAGTCCGTCCTGGGCTACGCCATCAAGGACGACCCCAAGTTCAAGAGCGTTGAGGATTTTGCCACCGGCGAGCAGCTGGGCATCTCCGTCAAGAAGGGCAACAGCGCCATGCTGGAAAAGGTCAACGGCACCCTTGAACGCCTTGAAGAAGACGGCTCGCTGGAGAAGTTCAAGACCACCTGGTTCGGCGAGACCGCCAAGTAAACCAGAGCATGGGCCCAAGGCGTCCGTAGCCTTGGATCCTTTCCAGCCCTGAGAACCACGCAGCCGGGGCCCCGGACAAGCTGTACGCAGTCCGTCCGGGGCCTCTGCCACGCATAACGAATGTGAGCAACCCATGGCAATGGCAATGACAGCACGTCAACGCGCCAGAGTAAGCCTGTACGTCCAGGCCGGAATCTTTGTTGTGGCCGTCGCCGCGCTGATCCTGGCCACCGACTGGGAGACCATCGGCAACAGCGTCTTCAACTTCGCCAAGATCGGCCCCATGTTTCCGGGCATCTTCATCACCGGCCTGGTCAACACCCTGATTTACACCTTCCTGGGCTTCATCGTGGGACTCTCCGGCGGCCTGCTGCTGGCCCTGATGAAGCTGTCCAGCTTCCCGCTGTACCGCTGGATCGCCACTGGCTACATCGAGTTCTTCCGCGGCATCCCCGCCCTGCTCGTGTTCATCGCCTTCGGTTACGGTGTTCCGCTGGCCTTCGGCGTTTCGTGGAACGTCACGGTGATCGTGATGATCTCGCTGGGCATGGTTGCATCGGCATACATCGCTGAGACCCTCCGCGCCGGCCTGCAGGCTGTCCCCAAGGGTCAGCTCGAAGCCGCCCGTTCCCTCGGCATGCCGCAGTGGCGCGCCATGGTGACCATCGTGATCCCGCAGGCGTTCAAGATCGTCCTGCCGCCGCTGACCAATGAGATCATCCTGCTGACCAAGGACTCCTCACTGATCTACGTCCTGGGCCTGACCGCCTCGCAGTACGAGCTCACCAAGTTCGGCCGCGACGGCATCTCCAGCCTGGGCGCCGGCCTGACGCCGCTCCTGGTAGCCGGTGCCTTCTACCTGGTCATCACCATCCCCCTGAGCCTCCTGGCCCGGAAGTTCGAAAGCCGCTCCGCGCGGACCAAGCGATAGGCAGGGAAGACAATGAACGACGTCGTACATTCCTCCAGCGGCAGCACCAGTACCATCCACGCCGCCGGCGTAGCGATCAAAGACCTGCGCAAGTCCTACGGATCCAACGAGGTCCTCAAGGGGATCAGTCTGGACGTGGCACCGGGTGAAGTGGTGTGCCTGATCGGGCCCTCCGGCTCGGGCAAATCAACCCTCCTCCGCTGCGTCAACCTGCTGGAGCAGCCCAACCAGGGCACCATCCAGGTAGGAGGCTTCGAGGCCACCGATCCCGACGTGGACATCGACAAAATGCGCCGCAAGGTGGGCATGGTGTTCCAGCAGTTCAACCTGTTCCCGCATCTGGACGCGAAGCGCAACTGCTCCATCGCCCAGACCAAGGTCCTCAAGCGCTCCCAGGCCGAAGCGGACAAGGTGTCCATGCACAACCTGGAGCGCGTGGGACTCGGGCATCTGTCGGACCGTTTCCCCGACCAGCTCTCCGGCGGCCAGCAGCAGCGTGTGGCGATTGCCCGTGCACTGAGCATGGACCCGGAACTGATGCTCTTCGACGAGCCCACGTCCGCGCTGGACCCCGAGACGGTGGGCGACGTCCTCTCCGTCATGCGGAACCTGGCCCAGGAGGGCATGACCATGCTGGTGGTCACGCACGAGATGGGCTTCGCCCGCGAAGTGGCTGACCGCGTGGTCTTCATGGACGGCGGCGTGGTGGTGGAGGAAGGCGCGGCCGAGCAGGTCATCAGCGCCCCCACCCAGCCGCGCACCAAGGAGTTCCTGCGCCGCGTGCTCGACCCCACGCACATCGAGATCGAGGAGTAGGCCCTCCCCGCTTTCGCTACGCACAATCCCCGGCGCTATGGATCTTTCCGCAGCGCCGGGGATTTTGCGCGTCACGGGGCACTCTGCGCCCCGCTTTTGAAGGAGGTGTACGACGGCGGCACGCGCCTTCTGTGCGGGCATTTACTTCCGCGGTGCCGGGGCACACAATAGGTCCCACCACAGCCCTGGCTCAGCAGCGCGCTGCCCGTCCGGCCGCCGTCCCACCGTGCGGCGCATCCAGGAGCGCAGATATGAATCCCCAAGCCACACCACCGGCGGCGGCAGTATCCGAACGCGCTGCACGGCTGGCATCGGTACCATCGTTCCAGCGGGTTGACTCCTTCATCCGGCGGTACCTTAACCGGGGACAGGACCAGCGCACCGTCTGCGACTTCACGTTCGGCAACCCCCACCAGATGCCGCCGGACCGCTACGTCAACACTTTGCGGGATGCCCTGGTTCCCCGCAATGATCAATGGTTTGCCTATAAAACCAACGTGGAGACGGCGCAGGAGGCGGCCGCACAGTCCCTTGAACGGCTGCTGGACGTGCCCTTCAAGACAGAGGACATCTTCCTGACCACCGGCGGGTTCGCCGCGATCGCCCTGGCGCTGAAGACCGTGGCGGACCCCGGCGACGAGGTGGTCTACAGCCTGCCGCCGTGGTTCCTGTACGAGCCGCTGATCCTCGAAGCCGGGCTGGTACCGGTGAAGGTGAAGGTCGACACTGCCACCTTCGATCTTGACCTCGCCGCCATCGAAGCGGCCATCACGGCGCGGACGCGGGTTGTGATCGTCAATTCGCCCAACAACCCCACTGGCCGGATCTATCCCCCGGAGCTACTGCTCCGGCTCGCCGACCTGCTGGAAACTGCGTCTGCGAGGATTGGGCGGCGCATCTACCTCATCTCGGACGAGGCCTACAACCGGATTGTGTTCGGCGGCGCGCGGTTCCACAGCCCGGCGGAGTACTACCCGTACACGCTGCTGGCCTACTCCTATGGCAAGACGCACCTCTCTCCCGGCCAGCGGGTGGGGTATCTGGCCCTGCCCCCGGCCATGCCGCACCGGGAAGAGATGGCTCCGGCCATCAGCGGCCTGCAGGTGGCGATGGGCTGGGTCTACCCGAATGCGCTGCTACAGCACGCGCTTCCGGCGCTGGAGAAGTTCTCCATCGACGTCGGCCAGCTGGAGCGGCGCAGGGACCGCCTGGTGGACGCGCTCGGCAGCATGGGCTACCGCATGCAGCCGCCGGAGGGCACGTTCTACCTGTTCGTCAGCACCCCCGGCCCGGACGACGACGCCTTCACCGAGTCCCTCGCCCGCCGCGACGTCTTCGTTTTCCCGGGCACGCTGTTCGAGACGCCCGGGTTCTTCCGGATGTCCCTGACAGCCAACGAGGACATGATCGAGCGGAGCCTGCCCACATTCGAAGCAGCGATCAAGGAAAGCAGGAGCGGAACATGAACGGACGGGCGTACCCTCCAGGGGTGCCGTGCTGGATCGACACGACCCAGCCTGGAATCGACGCGGCAGCTACCTTCTATGCCGGACTCTTCGGCTGGACGTTTCGGGAGGCAGCTCCGGGCGGCGGGACGGACCGCTACCTGGTGGCCCAGCTGGACGGCGCGGACGTGGCAGGGATCGCCAGCGGCCGCGAAGATACAACGGCCTGGAGCACCTACATCGCGGTCGAGGACGCAGACGCCGCAGTGGATCGGCTGATCGCTGCCGGTGCCGGGCTGCGGGCACCGGCAACAGATGCGGGAGAGGACGGCCGCAGCGCGGCGCTAACTGATCCGGAGGGCGTCGAATTCCGTCTCTGGCAGCCGAACCGGCAAGGTGGGGCACAGGCCGTCAACCGGCCCGGGACCTGGAACTTCAGCGACCTCCACACACGCAATCCGGAGGCGGCCGTTAGCTTCTACCAGGGCGCGTTCGGCTGGCAAGTGGACAAGGTGGGCTTCGGGGCAGACGACGCCGGCTTCGGATTGATGGTCCGCGTGCCCGGGTACGGCGAGCACCTTGAAAAGACCGTCGATCCGGAGATCAGGGCACGGCAGTCCGAGTTCGCGGCTCCACCCGGATTTGCAGACGCCGTCGCCTGGATCGTCCCGATTGGACCCGACCGGACGCCGCACTGGCATGTCACGTTCGCTGTGGCCGACCGGGACCGGACAGCCCTCGACGCCGAACGGCTCGGCGCCCAGGTCCTTCGGCAGGACGACACCGGGTGGACCCGTGAGGCCGTGATCCGGGACCCGCAGGGGGCTGTCTTCACCGCCAGCCAGTTCACGCCGCCCACGGGGTGACCGGTCCCGCGGGGGACCTACGGCCTACGGCACCAGCACTCCCCCGACACCGGCCGCGACCGAGTCCTTGATCCGTGCGTGCAGCTGCCGCAGGGAATGACGGTCGGTGCGGACTTCCACGATGGTGCGTCCGGACACCGGCCGCGCGAGCGCCTCGGCGAGTCCCGCCGTCGTGCTGACCACCGAATGCCCCACGCCGTACGCCGCGGCGAGTGCCGCGATGTCCACCGCATGCGGGGTGCCGAAGAGGCGTTCGACGGCGTCTCCGTACTTCCCGCCTTCCTCCACCGCGCCGTGCTCGAGCAGCGCGAAGATGGCGCCGCCGGCATCGTTGAGGACCACCATCCGCAGATCCGGTTGCTCTTCCCCCGCGCCGAGGAGGAGGCCGCCGGCGTCGTGCAGGAAGGTGACGTCACCGAGCAGGACAGTGGTTTCCTGCCGCCCGCCCAGCGCGATGCCCGTGGCGGTGGAGATGGTGCCGTCAATCCCGGCCAGGCCCCGGTTGGCGTAGACGGTGGCGGCCGGTTCCGGCGCGGGCAGGCCGGCGAGGTCGACGTCGCGGATGCCGTTGGACGACCCCAGCAGCAGCTGCCCGCGGGCGTGGCGCCACACCAGTGCCCCCACGGAAGGACCGGTGGCCGCAGCCTCCGCGGCCAGAACGCCGTCCAGGGCGTGCTGTGCGGCGGACCCGGCGAGCAGCCAGGTGTCCAGCCAGGCGGAGGTGCCGCGGCCGGCAAAGTCGGCGAGGTCGGACAGGTTCTCCAGCGGCAGTTCCGTGCGGCGGCCTGGCTCGTACCAGGCCACCGGAACGGGCTGGTACAGGGCTGACTGTACGTCCGGGCGGGCCAGCAGGGCGGCGACGGGGCGCGAGAGGGTGGGCCGGCCGAACAGCACCACCCGCTCAATGGGCTGCCTTGAATCCGGCCCGAAATGTTCCAGCAGCAGCCGGTACGGGCCCACGGCGTTGGGGCCGAACCGGGAGTTGGATGACGGCTCGGCGAGCAGCGGCAGGTTGTGGGCGCGGGCGAACGCCTCGGCCACCGGTCCGGCGTCGTGGCCGGCCAGGACAACGGTCCGCCGCTCCGGCAGCTCATCCGCCGCCGGCGGCAGGTTCATGACCAGCGGCTCTGTTCCGATCCGGTAGCGCTGCCGCTCCACCACCGTCGGGAGCCCTTCCTCCGGTGCCGGAACCAGCGGATCCCGGAACGCGAGGTTGAGCTGCACCGGCCCTGGCGGGATCTCGGCGAAGGCGCCGGTCGCCGCGGAAAGCCCGGTCTGGATGGCGCGTTCGGGGTTGCTGCCCGCGGGGACGTCCGCAGCGAACCGGACCTGTTCGCCGAAGAGGTCCGGCTGCACGGTGGTCTGGTTGGCGCCTGTTCCGCGGAGTTCGTCCGGCCTGTCCGCGGACAGGACAATCAGCGGGACGGCGGCGTGGTTGGCCTCCATCACGGCCGGCAGCAGGTTCCCGACGGCGGTTCCGGACGTGGTCAGCACGGCGGCCGGGGAACCGGTGGACAAGGCAAGGCCCAGGGCCGTGAACCCGGCGGCACGCTCGTCGATCCTGACCAGCAGTTCCACCCGGCCCGCTGCGGACGCCTCGGCCAGCGCGTAAGCCATGGGGGCCGACCGGGAACCGGGCGAAACCACCACGTGCCGCACCCCGCCGTCGAGCAGGACTCCGACGGCGATGCGCGCCGCCGCCAGCGCGCCCAACTCAGGCGCGGCCTCCTGCGCGTCGGTTGTGTCGGAAGGGGCAGCGTCAGGGGCCGGTTCGTTCAGCGAAGTCACCAATCCAGTCTGCCACCCCCGGACGCCAGCTCACTTCTGGCGGTTCAAACCCAAACCCCCGCTCAGATCTGGCGGCCACAACCCAAACCCTCTCTCACCTACGGCGGCTTAAAGGGGTACGCTCTCTCACTGTCCGCCGCCCCAGCAGGCAGACAGTGAGAGAGCGTTGATCCCAAAGGCGCCAGAAGTGAGCGCGCGTGCGGAGGGTCAGTCGCGGACGGGGAACACCTGGATCACGGACGGACGCGGGGCGCGCGCCTGGCCGGGAGCCGGCGTCGTGCCTGCCGCAACGTAGTCGGGGAAGAAGGACACCTGGTTCTCGAAGGTTCCGTCCTCGCCCGGGTGCTGCACGGCAACGAACACGCTGCGCTCCTCGTCGTGGATGATGGGGCCGCAGGTCTCGGCGTCGCGCGGGACGGCGAGGAACTGCTCCACCTTGCCGCGCTCGGCGCCCTCCAGCGTGACCTTGAACAGCCCGTCCGCCCGGCCGATGCCGGAGGGGGCGCCGTCGGTGGAGATCCAGAGGTTGCCAACGGAGTCGAACGCCAGGTTGTCCGGGCAGGAGATGGGCGAAACCTTCTCCACCGGGAAGCCGGAGAAGTAGGTGACGTCGCCCTGGGCCGGGTCGCCACAGACCATCAGCAGGTTCCAGGTGAAGGCGGTGGAGGTCTGGTCGCCGGTTTCGGTGATCTCCACAATGTGGCCGTCGCGGTTCTGGTTGCGCGGGTTGACCTCAGTGGCGCCCTCGTTCGTGCCGGTGCCGCGGTTGGAGTTGTTGGTGCAGGCCACGTAGACCTTGCCCGTGTGCAGGCTTGGCTCCACGTCCTCGGCGCGGTCCATTTTGGTGGGTCCAACCTTGTCGGCGGCCAGGCGGGTGTACACCAGGACCTCTTCCACGGACATGCCGGGCACGGCGGACTTGCCGTCAAGCACCAGCGGCAGCCACTCGCCCGTGCCGTCGAAGGCGCCGTCCGAGGGAACTGCACCGGTGCCGGTGATTTCGGCGGCGGGCGAGTTTCCGGTGAACTTGGCCACGTAGAGACTGCCGGCGGACAGGAGGGTCATGTTGTGCTTGCGGTCGCCCTCGCGGTACTTGTCCTTGGACACGAACTTGTACAGGTAGTCGAAGCGCTCATCGTCGCCGGAGTAGGCCACCACGTGACCGGACTTCGCGATGATGACGTTGGCGCCCTCGTGCTTGAAGCGGCCCAGCATGGAGTGCTTCTTCGGTGTGGAGGTGGGGTCGAACGGGTCCACCTCCACGATGTAGCCGAAGCGGTTGGCTTCATTCTCGTAGCCGGGGTTGCGGGTGTCCCAACGCGGTTCGTCCAGCTCCCACTGGCGGGCGGTGGGCTTGGACGTAATGCCGTAGCGCTTGTCGCCGGCGGACATGCCGTTGCCTACGAAGTAGCCCTGGAAGTTTTCCTCACCGGACAGGATGGTGCCCCACGGGGTGGTGCCGCCGGCGCAGTTGCCCAGGGTGCCCTTGATGAAGCGGCCGGCAGGGTCTTCCACGGTCTTGACCAGGGCGGAGCCGGCGGCCGGCCCCGTGAGCTCGTACACCGTGGAGTTCAGGAAACGGCGGTTCAATGCCGCACCCTTGACGTAGGTCCACGCCTTGTTCTTGTTCTGGCGCTCCAGCTCCACCACGGACAGGCCGTGCGCAGCTGCCCCCACAGCGCGCATCTGGTCTGCCGGCATGGTGGGCGGGAACATGATGGCGTCGTTGGTGTACTCGTGGTTGGAGAACAGCACCGCGCGGCGGCCCTTGCTGCCCGGGATCTCCAGGATGTCCGTGTAGTCGTTGTTGTAGCCGAACTGCTTCTCCTGCGCCGCCGCCGTCTGGTTGGCCAGGTCGAACTCCGGCGCGTCGTTGAACATGGGGTCGCCCCAGCGGATGACCGGCTGCCAGGTGAAGCCTTCGGGAACGGTGACCGCGTCAACCATGGCGTCAATGGACGGGATGGCGGTGAACTGGAGCTTGGACTTGCCGAAGCCTTCCTTCGCTGCCTTGGACAGGCCGGCGGCGGAGGCGGAGTCAGGCGAGGTCACTGCTGAACCGAGGACGACGGCGAGCGCACCGGCGGCACCGAAGCCCAGGGCGGCGCGGCGGGACATGGTGGCGGAGGCGATGTCGCGGAAGTAGCTGTTGGAGCTGGTGTTGCAGACATCGCCGGCGCAGGCGTTGTCGCACTTCAGGGCGCAGGTGACGGCACTGCGCTTGCCCTTGGTATGGCCGAGCATCGGCAGCAGCGTGAATTTGCGGGTGGGCGTTTCAGACATGAGGGTGCCTTCCAAAATGTTCCTCTGGGGTCCGTGCCACCCTGTCAGGTGCTTTCTACGGGGAAACATCAGACAGGTGAAGCCAAGGTTAACCGCCTATGACCTGCAGGAACGTCTGCGGGAGTGAGCGGGCGTCCCGGGGAAAGCCGCCACAAGTGAGCGGGCGTCCCGGGGAAAGCCGCCACAAGTGAGCGGGCGTCCCAGGGGAAGCCGCGGGAAGTGAGAGAGGGTCTCAGGCGGCGAGGACGGCGTGGACGCGGCGCAGCCTGGCCAGCCACCACTCCTGGCGCTCCGGCGAGGCCGAATACCGCTCCAGCAGCCCGGGATCGGCCGTGACGTCGCGAAGGCGTATGGCGCCGTCGTGGGCCGTCAGGGGGTCCAGGGTGACGTCCGATTCAAACAGGGACACCGTCCCCAGCCCGCACGCGTACGGCAGTTCCGGCAGTGCGGCGGCCAGGGCCAGGCCTGCACGGATGCCCACCGAGGTGTCCAGCGCGGAGCTGACGACGGCGGGCAGGCCGGCCTGCGCCACGATATCGAGGGCCCGCCGCACTCCCCCGAGCGGCGCCACCTTGACCACCACCAGGTCGGCGGCGCCGGCCCGGGCCACACGCAGCGGGTCGTCCTCCTTGCGGACGCTTTCGTCGGCGGCGATGGGCACAGGGATGCCGGCCGCACGCAGCTGCGTGCGCACTTCCGCGAGGCCCTCGATGGTGGGCACGGGCTGCTCGGCGTATTCGAGCCCGACGGCGGACAGTCGGGTGAGTGCCTTGACGGCCGTGGGCACGCCCCATCCGCCGTTGGCGTCCACGCGCAGGGCGGCATCCGGCAGGGCGGCCCGTACGGCGGCGAGCCGCGCAACGTCGTCCTCGAGGGTCTGGCCCCGCTCCGCCACCTTGACCTTGACGGCGTCCACCCGCCCGAACCGGGCCAGCACACCTGCCACCAGTTCAGCAGGAACCGCCGGCACGGTGGCGTTCACCGGAATGGCAGTCCGCAGCGGTGCGGGGAACCCGAGCCAGGCGGCCTCGATGGCAGAGGCAAGCCAGCGGGAGGCCTCGGCGTCGCCGTACTCGGGGAACGGGCAGAACTCCCCCCACCCGGCCGGGCCCCGCAGCAGCAGCGATTCGCGCTCCAGGATGCCGCGGAACTTCACCCGCATGGGCAGGCTGACCACGTGCGCGCCGGCCAAAAGGTCTTGCAGCAGGGGCAGGTCCGGCAGAGGCGAGGCGCTGGCAGGCATGGCATTCACCCTACCGTCGGTGGAAACCCTCCCGCAGAACGGTGACGGCTTGGTGATGGGTCTTCAAAACATATCAATATGGATATACGATGATGCAATGGCACGCGCAGCTACTACAGAGGACGCCTTCAATGCGGTGGCCGAACCGCGGCGTCGGG
Organism: Arthrobacter sp. Y3221159; assembly: GCF_059089885.1. Classification (NCBI taxonomy): domain Bacteria; kingdom Bacillati; phylum Actinomycetota; class Actinomycetes; order Micrococcales; family Micrococcaceae; genus Arthrobacter; species Arthrobacter sp. Y3221159. Next base: position 112,091 of record NZ_JBNHFC010000001.1, on the reverse strand, counting down.
AAATCCTGGACGCCCTGGCAGCCGGCGAGCGCACGGTAGGTGAACTTGTGGACCGGCTTGATCTTGCCCAGCCGCACGTGTCCAGGCACCTCCGGGTCCTCCGCGAAGTGGGCGCCGTGCACGTGCGGGACGAGGGCAGGCAGCGCATCTACTCGCTCAACGCAGAGGCCTTGAAGCCCATCTATGCGTGGGTGGCGGGCTATGAGCACCTCTGGGCGGAGCGGTTCGACCTGCTTGAGGACGTGCTTGACGAACTGAAACAGCAGGACAGCTAGATAAGGAGCAGGACAGTGGCAGAAACAGGCAGCAGCACCATGGACGTCACGTTCCCCAGCGACGAGGAAATCCTGATAACCCGCACGGTCAACGCGCCCAGGCACCTGGTATACCGGGCCTGGACCACCTCCGAGCTGGTCCGGAAGTGGTGGCCCGGCCGCCGGGGCGAGATGACCGTCGCGGACATGGACTTCCGGGTGGGCGGTACATGGCGGTATGTCATGGTGGCCCACGGCGGGTTCGAGGTCGCCTTCCACGGCACGTACCGGGAGATCGTCCCCAACGAGCGGATCGTGCACACCGAGGTGATGGAGATGCCGGAGGCGGCGCCCGACAGCCAGGAAGGGGCCGTGGTTAACACCGTCACCTTCGAGGAGGCCGACGGCGGCGGCACCACGGTCAGCATCCGCACCAACGCGGGCAGCAGGGAGGTCCGCGACATGATTGCCCAGTCCGGCATGGAGGGCGGCGTCCGCGAGCAGTTCGAGATCATCGAAGAGCTGGCAGCGGCCCCCGCCTGACCCGGCTGCCTCCCCCCAGGGGCAGAGGCCCGGCCCTGCCTCAGGGCGGCGGCCCGGCCCTCCCCAGGGCGGCGGCACGCCCGTCAAGTCCAAGCGGTCTCCCAGCTTTCTGTGACACCCTTAAGCCGATGACAATTTCACGGCAGGCAGGCATCAGGACCGCATCCCGACCAGCTCCGGGCTCAGGATTCCTGTTCATGCTGGCAACCCTGGCCTGCGTGGCCGGGCTGGTCGCCACCTACTACTACTTTGTCCAGACCACCACGGGTCAGTTCATCGACGAGTCGGCTTTGGTGGAGGCCGTGGAACTCCATGGCCCGGCAGGCAAGGCGAGCACCAGGTTCCTGGATCTGCTGCCCACCATCTCGCTGGTGATGGCCGCCGTCGTGGTGCTGTTTGTGACCGTGATCCGCAAGCGCTGGGCGGAGGCCGGGATCGCGGTGGCTGCGTGCATCGGCGCCAACGTGGCCACTCAGGTGCTCAAGGCCCTGCTGCCGGCCCGGCCGGACAAGGGCGTGGTGACGCTGGATATTAACTCCCTCCCGTCCGGCCACACCACGCTGGCGGCCTCGGCGGCGGCCGCGGTGTTCCTGATGGCGTCCCCGCGCTGGCGCCCGATGGCCGGTTTTGTGGGCGGCACGTTCGCCATCGCCTCCGGGGTTTCGACGCTGATCAACCAGTGGCACCGGCCCGCGGACGTGGTGGCGGCGTTCCTGCTGGTGGGCGCGTTCATGATCCCTGCCGGCTGGCTCATCGTGCGGCGGGGCGCCTGGAACGCCTGGGACGGTTTCGGCGGGCACATCGGTTCGGCCCGGATCTGGCTGACGCTGCCGGTTCTGCTCGGACTGGCCTCGGCGGCGGTGGCCATATACTCGCTGATCCGGATCGCGCCGAGCCCCTGGCAGGAGGCCAGCACCACCAACTACTTCTGGGCCGGGATCTCGTTGATTGTCATAGCGGGGTACCTGGCCACGGTGGCCACCACCTCGCTGTTCGCGTTCGCGGCACGACGCCGGGGCTCCCCGCGCCGCTAGCAGGAACCGTTACAGCACCAGGCCGCGGTTCAGCGCAGCCGCCCTTCCAGGCTCGCGCGGCGCCGTGGCGGGCATGCACGTGGCGGTGACGGCGTCGGCCACCACTGTACGCAGGCTCAGGGCCCCTGCGTAGGAGTTCCGCTGCACTGCGGCACCCGTCCCCCGGTGCAGGACCTGGAACAGCAAAGACTCCACAACACTGAATTCGCCTTGCTCCTCCAGGACCGGGCGGAGGTGGTCCAGGAGGGCCACCAGCACCTCGAAGGCGCCCTTAGGCGTACCGGTGAACGGGTCCGCCAAATTGCCGTCCAGTCCGTAGCGGCTGGCCTGCCAGGACGCAAGCCGCAACTGCGTGGCCGAGGCCGGCACCGGCATGATCCCCTCCCGCCACTGCCGGGCCGCCGTCTCCACCAGGCCCCGCACCAGGGCTCCCATGAGGACGGCGTCGTCGGCAAACAGGCACACGTCCGCCACCCGGACTTCCACGGTGGGATGCTTGTGGCTCAGCCGCGCGTCGAAGTAGAGGTTGGCCTGGTCCAGCGGGACCCCTGAGCTGAGAATCTGTTTCAGCTCGTGCCGGTAGGCGGCAGCGGAACCGAAAATCTCGGCAGGCCCTGTGGTGGGCCACCGGCTCCAGGCTTGGGAACGGTAGCTCGCGTAGCTCGTGTCCGTCCCTTGCCAGTAGGGCGAATTGGCGCTGATGGCCAGCAGGACGGGCAGCCAGATCCGGATGCGGTCCAGGATGGCCACGCCCTCCTCCTCCGACTCGATCTCCACATGCACGTGGCAGCCGCCGGTCAGTTGCTCCACCGCGGTGAGCCCGAACTTCTCCATCAGCCGAGAGCAGCGCTCCCCCGGCGCCAGGGTGGACTGAACGGGCACGGGCGAGGTTGCCAGCGCAGCGGCCCGCGCGCCCACCCTCCTGGCCGCGGCGTCCGCGCTCTTCCTGCCGTCCGTGATGTCGTGGGCCAGCTCGGCAAGGCTGATGCGTGGCAGGGTGCAGGTTTCGATCTGCTCCTGCTTCATCTCGCTGGTGAGGCGGGGAAAATCGCTGAGCTGGTCAAGGACCGCACCCAGCGGCACGGGGTTGCCGCCGTCGTCGACAATCAGGAACTCTTCCTCAACACCCAGCCGGCGCGTCATCGTGCGCCTTCAAACGTGCAGGTATCCATAGCCGGCATCCGTCCCATTCCTAATGCACAACCATTCCGGAAAAAGTAAGCCACGGCGCTCCTCGGCGTCAGTCCGGCGGGCGTCTGCTCAGCCTCGCAGCATCGTCACACACTACCCATGGCTGCAGGCGGCGGGAAGGTGGCGGGCAGCATAAGTTTCCATGAACGTACGACGGCGGACGGGGCCCGGATTCGCCGGCTCCCACCGGCACCGGCAATTCCTGTGGGGAATTTGACCGTTTCTTGATGGCCTCGAGGTCCCTTTATTGATCCACACACTGAATAGTTGCTCTTGCCAGGCCGAAAGGCCCCGGCCGGATGGCTCTCCTGCAAGCCATCACTCTCCTGGCGGCGTCTTGAAGTGGGCGCCGCCAGGTACCCGGTTCCGGCCCGCACCTCCTGCGCCCCGGACCCACTTTCCTCGCCGCTCGGAGCTGTTCAGCGCGCCGCGGCCCCCAATTCGCTGGAACGCTGCGCATTCGCTGTATCGGAACAGCGATCCTGCAGCGCTCCGGCGAATTGGCGGCGGCCGCCCTTCCACTGCGGATTCCCGCTGAACGCACACCAGTGAACGCACGCCAGCTCGGCAGGAGCTGGCGCCACTATGTGGGGGGACATAGCGGCGCCTGCTTCCGTCGAGCTGGCGCGGCGCCTACAGCGCCGTTGAGACGCAGGTGACCTTGTTGCTGTTGTTACCTTGTTCCAGGTCAACCACCGCGGTGGCACTGCCGGTTGACTGGTCGCTGTAGGTGGCAGTCACGCGAATGGTCAGCCGTGCCGTGGACCGGTTCACCACCACGATCGGCGAAGTGATGTCCAGGCTGATGGTGCTGGACGCTCCCAACGTCACGGACTGGTTGTACGAGGGACCGTAACTGCCGTCGGCCTGCAGGGCCGCGTAGGTAAGGGAGGCAGGCGTTTTCGTCCCGGTGGCGGTCAGGGTGGCGTGGGTCCGGTTGTTGTTGTTGGTGCAGGTGAAGCCGGTGAGGACATCGCCCGGCCAGGTGGCTGCGGTACTCACGGTCATGGTCGCCGTCGCGCTTTGCTGCCACAGGGCCGACGCCGACGCGCCGCCCACGCCCAGCGTCACCGTCAGTGCGAAGGCGCCGACGGCGGCTCCGGCACCCGGGAGGTCCCGGAACTTGCCCATCACGATGCCCCAGCCATGCGGGACTGGCGGGACTTGCGCACTGTTGTGAAGACCGTGGCAGCGCCGTAGCCGATGAGGCCGATGGCAGCGAAGCTGATCCAGGTGCCGCGGTCGGAGTTGCCCAGCGCGTTGGCCACAAAGCCGACGTAGGGAACTGCGTAGAACAGCTTGCCCTTGACCTGGATTTCCCTGACGGGTTCAGGATCGTTCACGCCGTTGTTGTCGCCCCGCGTGATGAGCGTCTTCTCGCCCTGCTGCGCGGCGCCGAAACCGACCACCCGGTGCGTCTCCACCTCGGGCCGTCCCGAGTACAGCTGGAACGTCACCACGTCGCCGTACTGGATCTGGTCAAAGGCGACCGGCTTCATCACCAAGAACGTGCCCGGCGGGAATCTGGGCGCCATCGAGTTGGTGAGCACTGTGTAGGGCTGCGAGCCCGTTGCCACCGGCAGCACGATCAGGACCAGCGCGGCGAACAACGCGATCATCATGGCGGACATGCTGGCGATGCGTCCGACGGCGGTCCACGCACCGGCGCCCCCGCCCCGGCCCGGTGCCGCTTCCGACGGCGGCAGTTCCGCCGGATGCGCGTCCTCCCCATCCGGGGTGTGGCCGACGACGGCGCGTTCTGTCAGGTCAGCAGCCACCGGGCACCCCGCACAACTGACGGGCGGTGAGCGGAAGGGTGATGTTCACTGCTTGTCCTTTCACGGTGGTGGGGGCGGCCGCGCTGAGGCTGGCCTGGAAGCAGAAGACGGTGGACCCGCCTTTGGCGACCGCCGGCGAAACAAGTCCCGCGGAGCCGACCGGCGCATAGCTGCCGGTAGCGCCGCACTCCGCGGCAGTGGCCGCGGCCTTGGCGCTGACTGTCACGTACTGGGCCAGGCTTCCGCCGGACGCATTCGCCACGACCGGCTGCCCTACAGTGACGCTGGTGTTGAAGGTACCGCCGGCGTTGGTGTTGTTGGTGACTGCCACGCCCCCGTACACCGAGGTTCCGGGCGAGAGTGTGGCCGCCGGGGTGATGGCCAGGTTTGCCGGCTGCCCGGTGGCCAGCGTCATGTTCGTGACCTGTCCGGACGGAACTGCGCCGAGCGCCACATCGAATGACGCGGAGGCAACAGTCCCGGGGGCGGCCGACGCGCTGGCACTCCAGAGGGCGTACGTGCCCTGCACGGTCAAGAGTCCCAGGAGCACTGCCGCGGCGATGAGCGCCGCCGCCTGAAGTGAGCGCTTGGTGCGCATTGGTCTTCCTCCTGGTCCTGTTCCTTGGTCCGACAGGCGGGTGGCTGCGTCAGCCACCCGCCGTTTTGGTTAGGAGAGGCCGGACTGAGTGACCTGCGTCAGGGTGAATCCGACGTTGTTGAAGTTGTAAGTGGCGTTTACGTCCGCCCGGCCCGCCGTGCTGGACAGGAACTCGAAGGTGATAGTGGCGGTGACCGTCTGTGCCGATCCGGTGGGCTTCAGCGGATTGGAGACAGGGTCTTCATCCACCGTGAGTACAGGTGCGGAAACGGAAACGTTGGCAGGAGTGAAACCATTAGTGGCGGTGATGCCGGTTGTGGCGATATTTGCAGCCATCTTGTCGCCCACCAAGGTGACCGTCAGGTCCTGCGTGTAAGTGAGCTTGTCGCCCGGAACCACCTTGTAGGTGCCGATGGTGACAGGATCGCCATTGCGGTCGGTCCAGGCTCCGGCGCTGGTGGCGTTGACGAGGTTCAGGTCACCGGCCACGATAGTGCCGGGTGCCTGGCTGGCGGAGGCATTCCAGTTAGCGAGCGTTCCGCCGCCGCCCAGCAGCAGTGCTGCGCCCACGGCGATGGCTGCGGTGCCCTTGATCAGAGTGCTGTTCTTCATGACGTGTCCCCTCAGACTTTTGATGTGCGTGTTGTCTAGCTGGGGACCACTCTGCACGGCGAAACTCAGGACCTATGGGGTGAAAGGGTCAAAGAAGCTCAAATTATCTGAAAAATTGAAAAAATGCCGCTGACCTGCGCTTTTACCGGTCACCGGCCTCTGGATGACCCGGCTCATAGAGGTCGATGATGGGCAGGTGCCCGTCGGTGCGGATGGCGTCGCCGCCGCCGTTGCGGTGGTGGTAACCAGTGGAGTAGTTGAGGATGACGTGGACCGACTCCACGGCGCGCGCGGCCTGGAGCGTCTCGATGATGAAGTCCCGTTCCTCGTCCGTGCGGTCGGCGATCTTGTGCGTGATCTGGAACGTGAAGAGGGACAGTCCCACGCTCCGGTCATAGGTGCCGGCACCCACGAAATCGACAGGAATTCCGCCGGGCAGCATCCAGCCCTCGGGGCATTCCCAGAACCGGACGTGGTGGCGCTTGCGCGGATTGCCGTCGATCTCGCGCTGGAACGCCAGGTCCTGGCGGTTGCCGAACACGTACAGGGAACTGACCGGCGCTTGCGGGTAGCTCCGCCCCAGCATTGTGGACGTCAGGGTCCGCCAGGCGGTGGCGGGTGTGATGGGGTCCGCCTCCACCCAGCCGGCGGAACGCATCGCCCGCCGCAGCTCGTCCCCGGTCCCCACCACCGCCAGGTTCACGGGGTCGCCCAGCACGCCGTCACCTGTCCTGGTCCGGCCGATGAAGTAGTCCGGGATGTAAAGGCTGCTGAGGATCTTGTGGATGCGCGGCAGCAGGGCATACGCCAGGATCAGCCACACGGGCAGGAACACCCAGGCCTGCTCGGGACCGCGGGACAGCCGCGAGAGCAGGAAGAACCAGACGGCCCATCCGACGGCGATGGTCACCAGCAGGTACAGCAGCCGCTGCAGCACCGCCAGCACGGTGGCCCACCGGCTCTGCCGCCGCTCGCTCGAACTCTCCGGACGCGTGTGGTCAGGCTCCTGCGGAGCCGGCCGCCCGGCGTCGTAATTCCTTTCCACGGAACTCACGGCTCGTCCGGGGTCAGCTGCTCCACGATGATCCGGGCCGTTTCCGGATCCCCAAGGATGCGGAAGTGCCCGGCCGTGGGCAGCTCGATGTTGGTGGCACCCGGCAGGATGCTGCCCTCCGGGATGTGGGGGTCGAAGGGTCCGTAGATGGACGTGATCCGGCTGTTGATGGTTTCCTCGCGGGCCAGCTCCAGGGTCAGGGCGTTGCGCGGCGAGAAGATCCGCAGGCTGGGCAGCAGCATGTAGCGCGCGTAGGTGGAACCGGAGAAGGGCGTGCACACGGTGATCATCCGGGAGATCCGCTGCTCCGGGTCCAGGTTGAGCATGGCGTACTTTCCGATCAGCCCGCCCTTGCTGTGGGCCACGATGGCCGCGTCCCGCAGCCCGGCTTCCTCGATGTGCTGCGCCACCAGCCTGGCCGCCGCCGGCACCTTCAGCTTGTTCCGCTGCAGCACCGTGACCACGTGGACGGGATGGCCGGCGTCGTGGACGGACTGGATGAGGGGCAGCATGAACTGCCAGTTCTCGTACACGCCCGGGATGATCACCACGGGACTGCGGTGTCCCTGGTGGAACGACCCCGGCTGCACGCGGGACAGCATGCCCTCAACCTGGCATATCGCCGCATACACGTAGTCCTGCAGCCACCACAGGCCCTTCTGCAGCGCACTGATCCGAGTGGGAATCGCCGTTTCACCCATCTGTCGAGGATAACCGCCTCTTCAGTTGCGCTATCACTCCTGGTCCCTAAACCGGCGTTTTAGCCACCTCAAGTGATAGGGCAAGTCAGTAGTTGCGGCGGTGCTTCAGGCGGGGAATCACGACGGCGAACACGGCTGCCGCCGCGAACCCCAGGATGCCCGTGGCCGAGATTCCGGCGCCCAGCGAGGCCAGGGCCGTCACCCCGGACAGGAGCACTGGCCCGCCGGTGGAGCCGGCGTCAGCCATGAATCGCCACAACCCCAGGAACTGGCCCCTGCCGCGGTCGGGTGAGAAGTCGGCGCCAAGGGTCATCACCAGTCCGGAGCTGATGCCGTTGCCGAAACCGATCAGCAGCGCCGCGAGCAGCAGCCCCACGAAGGATCCGGTGAGCGGAATCAGCAGCAGCGCCATGCCCATGAGCAGGGTTGACGGGACGGCTACGAACTGCCGGCCCCTGCGGTCCATGAGCTTGCCTGCCGGGTAGAACACCAGCATGTCGATGGCCCCGGACAGCCCGTAGATCAAGGAAGCGGAGGTGGCGTCCATGCCCAGGTGGTCCGCCCACAGCGGGATCACCACCTGCCGGGAGGAACGCAGCGCGCTCAGCAGCAGGATGCCCACGCCCAGCGAAAGGAAGACCCCCGCGTGGGATACCGCCATGCTGCGGAGCGTGGGCTGGGGACCGGCCGTCGCGCCGTCGTGCGTTTCCGCCGCGGCCAGGTCCGGGATGGTGAGGGACAGCAGCGCCGCGGCCGCCATCGCCACCACGCCCACCCAGTACGCGCCGCCGATGCCGGCGAACTGCATCACGGCTGCGCCCAGGAACGGGCCTATGAACACACCGATCCGGTTGACCCCGCCCAGGGTGGACAGCGCCCGCGCGCGGAATTCCACCGGCACCGCCTCGGTGAGGTACTTCTGCCGTGCCAGGCCAAAGACGCTGCCGGTCATGCCGACGACGGCCATCGCCGCCGCGAGCAGCCACAGCCCGCTGGGCACCACGTAGGACAACCCGCCTGCGGCCATTGCCGCGGCGGCGGCGACGGCGGCACCCACGATGGACCATCGCTCACCGAATTTGAGGGTCACCAGGGAGGCGGGCAGGTTGAAAAGCCACGAACCGAGCCCCATCAGGGTGACAATCAGGGCTGCGATGGCAACGGATGCGCCGAGGTCCCGGGCCGTCAACGCCACCACCGGAAGGATGGCCCCCTGCCCGATCCCGAAGAGGAGCGTGGGCCCAAAAGCGGCAACCGCAATGCTGCGAAGGCTGAAGGGCTGGGGGTCGTCCGGGGAAGTCATCGGATTCATCCTATGGCGGCGCCGCTGTGCGAATTTCCCCGCTGCCGTTCCCCCACATCCACCAAAATTCGGGGGTCACAAACGGCCTGCACAGGAGTAGCGTTCGCCTTATGGGGCGCTGATCCGCGCCCATAGCCAAGGGGAGGTCATCTGATGGGTGAAGTGTGGATCCGAACGCTCGGCAACGGGCTGGTCCGGGCAGCAAGAGTCACCGAAATTTCATCCACCCGGGGATCACTCCACGAGGACCAGGGGTACTCCCTGAAAGTCATCGTGGACGGGAAAGGCCACGTCCTGATCGACGACGCCGAACTTCAGGGCAGCCTGGCTGAGCGGCTGGAGTACGCCCGCCGCATGGAGGACGCCCTGCTGCTCGCCATGGACGAGGCCCGCGCCAGCGACGCCTCCGTGGTGATCTCCTACGAGCCCGAACGCGAGCGCTGGTCTTCAGCGCCGGTGGCGGAGTTAAGCGGCAGGCTTCCCGAGGTAGTCGGCTGACCCTGCCGTAAACCCGCGGTCGGGGAACCCTGGGCCCGAAAATCTGATGTCCGTGCCGGCAGCCCGCTGATGCTGGTGCGGGTGAAGCACAGCGCCCAGAGTGCGACAACCAGCACCACCACCAGGACCCACGGCAGGTCCGGCCAGGCGAGCATGAACGGCACGGCCACCGCCACCACGGTCACAATCAGCAGGTACCAGGCGACGTACCACCATGGGTTTGCCGGCCGGTTGCGCGCGGGGTCGCTTGATTGCCGGACGGACGGTTTCCGCCTGCGCTGAAGCCGGTTGTGCAGCACTCCCCACGCCGGCCCGTTCAGGAGTCCCACCAGTACACCGGCGAACACGGCCGTGGTCACCGCCAGCACGCCCCAGCTCTGCCAGTGCCCCCAGTGGTAGGAAGGGCCGGAACACAGCCAGGAGGACCACCATGGGTCCTGGCCGGCCCCGGGCGGGCCGCATTGCACCAGGTTCCGCGCCCACCCCTGGGAGCCCAGCCAGGCCAGGGCCGCCGGGGCGCTGAGCCCTGCGGTGAGTACCGAGAGAAGCCGCGTCACGCCCAGGCTCTTGACCATGACGCGGTGCGGACGGAGGCGCCGGTCGCCGTCGAGCCCCCGCAGGGCAAGACCGTGAGGGTCGGAGGGCGGGTCCAGGATCAGCCGTGCCAGCGGATCCAGCACCTCCACCCTGTTGCTGGAGTAGACGATGTGGTCATAGATCAGGGCGGACCGGTTATAGACCGGATGCTCCTCCGGGCCGGGGCCGCCGTCGCCCGCGGTGTCCCGGGCATAGATCTTGCCGAAGACGGGCAGTCTGCCGTTGGCGTGGGTTGAAATGGGGCCTGCCGGCACGAAGTCGAACTTGCCCCACACATTGATCCACCGGGGCCGGTCCGGGTTCGCCAGCCAGTCGGTCACTGGGTCCTCCCCCGTTCCACCGCCCCACTGGGCGTACCCCAGCAGGTCGAGCCCGCTGCCCACACTAACGAAGTTTGTGGCCCGCGCCTGGTTCTGGAACAGGACCTGCCCGGTGATCGCGGCACCCTGGCTGTGCGCCACCACCGTCACCTGCGTCCCGCCGTCGTGGTCCCAGCGCTGCAGCGTGTCCACCACCCGCTGCCGCATCGCGGCAGCCTGCAGGGGCTTGCGCTTCCACACCTGGGGATCGCCCAGGAATTCGGCGAACAGGGAGACGATCTTGCCGATCCACCGGCCCGGCCCGGGAATCCAGGCCAGGACAATGGTCAGCAGCAGCACCACCAGCACGGCCAGCAGGATGAAGAACCCGGCACACGCCGCCAGGAAGGTCAGGATCGCCTGCCGCAGCCGGGCACCCAGCCATGCGAGGCTGGCCCGCCGCCGGCCCGGATGAAGGTTCCACCTGATCAGCTGCAGGGACCTTTTGTACACCCGCAGTGCGGTGCGCAGGGCCCAGGAGTACGTGGACGCGGCCGACGCCGGTTCGAAGTCCCTGCCCCAGGACGCCTCGGTCATGAGCACCGTAAGGTAGTCCGGCTTTGCGCCGGCATAGCCGCGCAGCACCTTCACCCATACCTCGGGTGCATCGCCCACTGCGTTGGCTTTGGTGATCACCAGGTGCGGGTGCGGGGCGTTCGGCGCCATGTCCAGGGAAAGATCATGGAGGCTGAGCATCAGCGGCTGAGCCCACTCCTGCAGCGTCCCGCCTTTCAGGGCCCGGCCCATGCCGTGGACAAACACCACCGCGTGGTCCGGGCGGGTCCGGGCATGTTCGCCGGCACCGCCGCTGCTATCCGTGTTCGCGTCCCCCAGGCCGTCGCTTGCGCGCTTGCCCATGGGCTAATGATGGACCTGCACCCGGCGGGAAGGAAGCTTCGAAGCTGGCGCGGCGCCACCGGCGGAACTCTGCGTCATGAAACAACAGTCGATGTAATAAACATCCTCATGTTGCGTGCGTCACATTCTGCCCCTACTCTGGATGAGGCTGATGCAAACGGCCATAGCAAGAAGCTGCAGCGTCGCAGCCAATGCCGGGGAAGGCTTTACATTTTGAACTCAAAGCTCAACATTGTTGTCCGTATCGATCTCGACCAAGCACGAGCCAAGGTGATTGCAAAGGGGCATATCACCGTCCATAGCGTCAACGCCCTTTATGTAGTGGCAAAGCGGGCCAATTCCCTTCGGGAAGGCCTGGATCTGGAACTGGATATCTCACATGCCCGTGTTGATGACGCGGCGCTTGAGATGCTCCGGACCTCATCGGAGACGCATCATCTTCCAACCCTGATCGATCCGCAGCAGGCACCGTGCACCATCAGCGTGCTGGCGCCGCGCAGGAAGGCCGCCGTTCCGGCAGCCGCAATGGCCGCATAGGCCACCGCCAAGGCAACTCCCAGCGCCCAGTACGGGGCCCCAGAGCCTGCCACCTCAACCTTCGATTTACAGTCTTTCGCCCTGCCCTCCACCACGGTTGTACCCGCCTATCCGGGTAGCCGTGCCGGGCAGGGCGAAATAGTGAAAACTTTACTTTTCCCTCCTGATGTCCGGCCGCCCGAGATCAGAAGGGATGATCAGGCACTGACCGGCCGGCCGCCCCGGTTGGCTTGCAGCCATTCCTCCAGAAGCGGGGCCGGCAGCGGGCGGGCGAACAGATACCCCTGCGCAAGGTCACAGCCCATGGCCCTCAGCGCCTGCTCCTGCCCGGACGTCTCCACGCCTTCGGCAACGGCACGGATGCCCACGGCGTGGGCCAGGTCGATGCAGCTGCCCACGATGGCGGAGTCACCGGAGTCCGAGCCGAGTCCCGCGATGAAGGACATGTCGATCTTCAGTTCGTTGATGGGGAACTTCTTCAGGTACGTCAGGCTTGAATAGCCCGTACCAAAGTCGTCAACAGCCAGGCCGACACCCAGGTTCTTCAGGGCGGTCAGCGACTCAAGCGCGGCGGCCGGATCGGACATCAGAGCCGTTTCCGTAATTTCCAGCTGCAGGAGCGCCGGATCCAACGTCCAGAGCTGAAGGGCGCCCTTCACTTCATCCACCAGTTCGGGATCATTGAGCTGCCGGGCGGAAAGGTTGACGGCGAATTCCAGGTCCGCGTTCCGGGGGTCCTGCCGCAAGGCTGCAGCCTGCTTCAGCGTCTCGTTCAGCACCCAGGCACCCAGGGGGCGCACCAGCCCTGATTCCTCGGCCATGGTGATGAATTCCGACGGCGGCAGCAGCCCGCGCGTGGGGTGCTGCCACCGGACCAGGGCCTCCACGCCGCTGGCGGCGCCGGTCCGCAGGTCAATTTGGGGCTGGTAGTGCACCCGGAGGGCGCCGTCCCTGATGCCCCGGCGCAGTTCACCCAGTGCGCGGAGCCGGTCCACGGTGGGATCCGTTTCGGCGGGCTCGTGCAACTCCCACCGGCCGCGCCCCCGCTCCTTGGCCCGGTACATGGCGATGTCCGCGCGGCGGATCAAGTCTTCCAGCGTTTCATCCGTGTTGTCCGCCACCGCAATCCCGATGCTCGCGGACGTTACGATTTCCAGGCCCTCAATCTGCATCGGCGCCCGAAGGACATCCAGCAGGCCGGCGGCCAGTGCCACGGCCTCCGGGGTCTCGACGGCGGTCCGCACCACCAGGAATTCGTCACCGGAGAGCCGGGCAATGGTGCCCGTTCCCGAAACCGCGGCCCGCAGCCGCTCCGCCACGGCCATCAGCAGCTCATCCCCCGCCGAGTGCCCCAGGCTGTCGTTGACGGCTTTGAAGTGGTCCAGGTCCAAAAACAGGACGGCCAGCGTCGCCTTGCCCCTGCCGTCCAGGAAAGGCTCGAGCGCCATTCTCAGCCCTGCGCGGTTGGGAAGTCCGGTCAGGGAGTCGTGCAGGGCGAGCCGCTGCAGTTCCTTCTCCGCCTGTCCCCGTCTGGCCTCGGATTCCTCTGCGGCCCGGAGGGCGGCGACCAGTTCCTTTTCGAACATCCTGCGTTCATGGGCGCTGAAGATGATGACGCGGACACTGGCGGGTTCCTGCCCGGAGCCGGGAATCCGCTGTGCCGAGAGCAGCGCGGCGCGGCGTTCGCCGCCGGCGTCGATGATCTCCACCGCTATCTCCGACACTGAGCCGTTGATGCCCAGCTGCGGTATGCAGTGGGTTGAGTAGAGAATCTGGTCACCCACGGGCATGAGGTCCTGCAGCCTGCGGCCGAGAAGGTCGGGACGGGCGAAACCGGTCCACCGCACAAAGGTGTCGTTGACCGCGGTGATGCTGCCGCCGTCGTCCGTTACCAGGTATCCGCACGGCGCCTGGTGGAACAGCGCCTCAAAGTCGTCCGGCGTTTTGTCGTGGCCCGCGGGCGGGCCTGGGGCGTCCGTCACGGGCGGGACTCAAGGTATCTCAGGATGGCGCGGGCCGTGTCCTCGGGAGCACTGACATGCGGGCAGTGGCCGGTTGCCGTCAGTTGCACCAGTGTGCTCTGCCCCAGGTGCCGGTGCACGTAGGCGCCCACCTCCTGCGGTGCGAGCAGGTCATCGGAACATTGCAGGATCAGGCACTCGGAGCCGGCCTTGTCCAGCACCGGCCGGCTGTCCGAGAGGAAGGTGACCCGGGCGAAATGCCGCGCGATTGAAGGGTTGGTGCGGCAGAAGCTGCTCCGGAGTTCCTCCGCAAGCTCCGGGGCGTCCGGGTTGCCCATGGCCATCGGCGCGAGGGCTTCGGCCCAGGCAACGTAGTTGCTGTCCAGCGAGGCGAGCAGGCCCTCGATGTCCTCCTCGGAAAACCCGCCCACGTACCCGTCGGCGGCGTCGTTGTGGTAGCGGGGCGACGGGGCAACCAGGACCAGCCGGGAGAACCTGTCCGGTTCCCGGACGGCGGCGATCAGCGCGATCATGGCGCTCACACTGTGGGCCACCAGGATGACGTCCGGCAGGTCCAGGGCGGCGCAGATTTCCAGCAGGTCTTCGGCATAGCCGTCCAGGGTCCCGTATTTGTCGCGATCATAGGCGTCCACATCGGAGCGGCCCGCTCCCACATGGTCGAAGAGCACCAGGCGGTAGTCATCGGCGAAGTAGGGCAGCAGCCGCCGCCACATGTCCTGGTCGCAGCCGTAGCCGTGGGCGAACATCATGACGGGCCCGTCTGCGCGCCCGGAGACTGTGATGTTGTTCCGGCGGATCAGCTGCGACGCTGCCTCGGTTGCTGCTGTGACCATCCGTACCGGCCCCCAGGGTTAGTAAGCAGGGTGATTTCCTACCTCAGATAGTAGCGGCGGGAGAAAGTGAAACTCACAATTGTTGAAGGTTGTGGCTCTCGTGCTGAATACAGCTGGACCTGAATACATCCCTCGCTGTACATTCGCTGGCATGGAAACGCTGACGCATGCACCGGTCCTGGCGCGCTTCGGGTACGCGGTGTCCGACCCCACCCGGGCCCGGATCCTGTTGGCCCTGGCCGACGGCCCCGCCTACCCTTCCGACCTCGCCGAGTCACTGGGCGTGTCCCGCCAGAGCATGTCCAACCACCTGACCTGCCTGCGCGGCTGCGGCCTGGTGGTGGCGGTCCCGGACGGGCGAAGGACCAGGTACGAACTGGCAGACGGCCGTCTGGGCCACGCCATCCGCGACCTGCTGGGCGTGGTGCTGGCTGTTGATCCAGCCTGCTGCGCCCCGGACGGGACGTGCACGTCATGAGCGGCCTCCAGCTGTCACCGGCGCCCGCCCGGCGCGCGGTCCTCACCCGGCGCATCCGGTTCCTCGCGGCAGCCACCATCACCTACAACATCATTGAGGCCTCCGTTGCGCTGTGGGCCGGCGGCATCGCAGGCTCTGCGGCGCTGATCGGGTTTGGGCTGGATTCCGTGATCGAGGTGGCGTCCGCCGTCGCACTTTCCTGGCAGTTCGCCTCGAAGGACCCGGAGCGCCGTGAGCACCTGACCCTGCGGATCATCGCGCTGTCCTTCTTTGCCCTCGCCGCGTTCGTCTCCTTCGACGCCGTCCGAGCCCTGCTCAGCAGCGAACCAGCTGAGCATTCGACGCCGGGACTCATCATCGCCGCATTGAGCCTGGCCGTGATGCCGGTGCTGTCCTGGCTGCAGCGCCGGGCCGGCCGCGAACTGGGATCCAGGACGGCTGTTGCCGACTCCAAGCAGACACTGCTGTGCACCTATCTCTCGGCCGTCCTCTTGGTGGGCCTGGTCCTGAACAGCACGCTCGGCTGGTGGTGGACCGATTCCGTAGCGGCCCTGGCCATCGCGGGCATCGCCGCCCGGGAGGGCATCAACGCGTGGCGGGGCGAGGCCTGCTGCGCCGGCTGCGCCTGACCTGCCTTCTGGATACGCCCGCTCACTTGTGGCGCCTCCTGGACGGACGCCCGCTCACTTGTGGCGCCTCCCGTACGGACGCCCGCTCCATATGCGCGCCCCTACCCTCAGGCGGCGCCGGCCCGGAGGCGGTAGTTCAGCAGCACGATGCCCGAGGGATAGGGCCGGCACTCCGCCAGTTCCAGCCTTGTCCATTGGCCGAGGCTGCCGAAGAACGGGACGCCGCCACCCAGGATGACCGGGATGACCGCAATCCCCAGCTCATCCAGCAGCCCGGCCTCGATGAACTCCGTTACGAGCTGGCCGCCGCCATAGACACAAATATCCTTGTCTGCCGGAAGCGTGGCCTTCAGCCGGGCCACCAGGTCGCCCGGGTCGCCACTGAACAGGTGTGTGTTCTTGGGTGTGGCAAGGGTTTCGTCATGCGTGACCACGTAGGTGGGGACGGCGGAGCCCCCCACGCCCATGCCGGCCACCTCACGGTAAGTGTTGGCGCCCATGACGTAGGCGCCCGTGCGCTGCTCCGTGGCCGCGAAACCATAGTCCTCAGTCATCGACATGGCGTCATTCAGCCACGACAGGTTCCCGCTGGCCGAGCGGATGTACCCGTCGAGGCTTGCTGCCATTCCGCCGAACACAATGGTCACATCTGCAGACGCTAGGCACTGCTGCCTTCACGGTCAAGAGGACAAGCATTGCGGCGTTGTGATACTCCGCCGGCTCCCCTGCCTGCGTCTTCAGGCGAACGCCCGCTCACCTTGCTCCAGGAGACTGAAATTAAAGGTGAGCGGGCGTCCGCGGGAAATCCGCCATAAGTGAGAGGGCGTCACGGGTTTAGGCGCGAAAGGTGAGAGAGCGTCGCAGGGGTCAGCCGGTGACGCCGGTCAGCTCGTTCGGGGTGTCCTCCAGCGTGCCGGTTCCAGTGACCTTGCCGGACTCGATGTCCACCGCGTGGATGCTGTTGGTCTTCGGGTCCGTGATGAAGGCCGTGTGGCCGTTGACGAAAATCGTGGGCCGAGGCTCCTGCCATTTCAAGGGCTCCTCCCAGGCCGGGATGACCGGGAAGCTGTTGGTCACCTTCGCCGTTTCCGGGTCGATCACGTGCAGGGCACCGTCCGTGCCGAGCACCAGGGCCTCGCCGTGCGGACCGCGGGCCAGGGAGCGGAAGCTGTAGCTGGTGCCCAGGTCTACCAGCGTCAGGGACTTGGATTCGGTGTTGATCAGCGAGATCTGCTCAGGCCGCTCCAGTTCCGCGTCCTTGTCCTGCTTGTAGTCGCCCAGGGTCACCGGAGACTCGTCCGAGCCGGCCTGGTTGCCGATACGGCCGTACTCGGTGGGGCTGTCCAGCTTGGTGATGGCGCCGTCGGCGTAAATGAGGACGCCGGTCTGGCAGCCGATCACCACAGCTTCCCCGGCCGCGGTTGCTTCGCCGTGGACGCCGGGGCAGTCCTCATTGCGGGTGGTTTCCTTGCCGTCCTTGTCCAGTACCACAATGCCGGGGCGTTCTTTGTCGTTCCCCAGCGTGAGGACCAGTTCGCCGTTGGAGAGTTCGACGGCGACCCCGTGGTGGGCTTCTTCCGCCCGGTGGGTTTCAACCTCCGGCTGCCCCGAGGCAAGATCGTCGGATTCGAAGACGGTCACCTCTCCGGTGCCGTCGCTGAAGAGGATGGTCTTGCCCTCGTGCCGGACCACGTGTCCGGGCTTGCTGGTGGGGAACTCGATGTCCGTCATGGCCGGGTCCTGGGCGAAGTGCTTGCCGCCGTCGGACCAGACACCGGTGTCCAGGACTTCGAAGCCCTTGGCCGTGGAGATGATGACGTGGCGCCCGTCGCCGGCCGGGTTGATCCGGTTGAAGCCCTCGATGGGAAAGTCGCCGAGCACCTCGAAGGTTTCGGGATCCAGGACCTGGACGCCGCCGTCGTACGTGGTGACAATCCGCGGGGTGGCCGCGTCAACGGTCGCGGCAGCCGAGGCGGAGGATGCTGTGCTTCCGGCCGGGGTGGCGCCGGCGCAGCCGGTGAGCAGCAGGCCGGCGGCGGCCAGTGCAGCGAGCAGGCGTACGGGCGGGATGCGATGTTGCATGGAGTTTCCTCTTCGTCAGGGGTGCGGGTGGGACTTACGACAGTGCCTTGGTGATGCTTTCGGTGTTTGCACGCATCATGTCCAGGTAGGTGGCGCCGCCGGAATCTGCGGCCCCCAGCGATTCGGTGAACAGCGGGACCACGGCGATGTCCAGGCCCGCTTCGGCGGCAAGGACCTGGGCCAGCCGCTCCGGCTGGGAGGAGTCGGCGAAAATGGCCACCACGCCGGCGGAGCGGATCTTGCCGGTGAGGTCGTTTAGGTCCGCGGAACTCGGCGAGGCCAACGTGGTGCCACTCGGAATCACGGCGCCGATTACCTCGAACCCGAACCGCTGGGCCAGGTAGCCGAAGACGTGGTGGTTGGTGATGAGCTTCCGCTTGGCGGGGCTGATGCCGGCGAAGCTGGCCTCCATGGACGCCTCGAGCTCGTGGAGCTGCTGCACATACGCGGCGGTGTGCGAGTGCACGGTCTCCGCGTCAACGCCGTCTACATGCTCCAGCACGCTGCCGGCAATTGCCTCGGCAGCCTTTGCCACCCGGGAAGGGTCGGTCCAGAAATGCGGGTCCTCCGCGCCGCCGCCACCTTGGCGGGATCCATCAGCGTCGCCGTGCGTGAACGTCAAAGGTTCGACGGCGTCCATCGCCACCACAGTCGGCACGCCTTCAGCCGTGGCTGCTTCCACGTGGTTAAGGACCCCCTCCTCCAGGCCGCCACCGTTATGGACGATCAGGTCCGCGTTCTCGATTACCGCAGCCTGCTTGGCGGAGATGCCGAACGAGTGCGGATCGGCATTGGCTTCCATCAGCACCACCACTTCCGCCTGGTCCCCCACCAGGTTGCGGGTGATGTCGCCCAGGATGTTGGTGGTGACCACCACTGTGGGCCTTTGGGCGGCGACTGCGGAACATCCGCTGAGCGCAAGGCAAAGCACCACAAGTGCGCTGGCAAACCGTGCCAGGACGCCGCGCCTCACAGCCCGGTCTCCATCACGAGGCCGGCGGCAGGCACCTCGAAGGTCCGGGCGATGCGGAGCCCGTCCGCGTAGTCGATCTCGTGGACGACAGAAAGGGCGGGGTCGCTGACGTAGGCGCGGGAGGCGTCAATGAGCAGCTGCGGGACCGCGCTCCCGGCCGGCGCCTCAAGCAGGGGAACCTGGGCGGCCACCTCGCCGGTGGCGGGGTTCAGGGTGAGGAGGGAACCGTCGGCGCCGACCGCCAGCACCCGCTTCCTGTCACCAACAGCCGAGGCTGCGGCAACCGGGACCGGGGAGGCCAGGTGGGTCCAGGTCCGCTTGGACACGTCCAGGTGCCAAACCCCGTCCTCCCCTGCAGGCCCGGCAAGTTCGTTCGAGCCCGGACGGTGCCCAAGGCTCGTCGCGGGCGGATGGCCGGCGCCGCCGTCGGGATATGGAATCCTCTCGACAGCGAAGGCGCCATCTTCCTCGGTGATCAGCAGGGCACCGTCAGAGCAGGCGAACACCACCCCAACACGGGTGGCGGCGTAGCCCGACAGGCCCGCGCAGTCCTGTGCGCCGAGCACGGTGTGGTCCTCCGCGTCACGGACTTCCACCCCGCCTGCCGCGGAACCGGAAGCAACAGTTGCCAGGAAGTGCCCTTCGTACGGCACCACGATGCCGTCATGCGGAGTGCTGGTTATCCGTGCAGACTCCGCCACGGTGCCGGCGTCAAGGTCCTTGTGCCTGTACACGGAGGCGTAGCCGCCGGATGTTGAGAAGACCGTGATGGATGTGCCGTCTCCGGCCATTGCCCCGGCCTCCGGCACCGCCAGGGTTCCAACCAGGCCGGGTTCGGCGCTGTAGTAGTGCACATGGTCTCCGTGGTCCACGGTCCAGGCCCCGGTATCGAAGACCTGCACGCCGTCCGCCGTGGTGAGCAGGGCGTAGCGGCCGTCCTGGTAGGCGGCGTCGATGCGGCCGTGGCTGCCGGCGTCGGACGTTTTCCCGGTGAGCAGGGAGAGCAGCTGCCCCTCCCCCGTTTCCCGGTTGAAGGTGAGCAGGCCGGTCTGCGGCTCAGGGTTTTCCTGCGCCCCGGCGACGTAGCCGTGCGGGGTGGCGGTTTCGTCCGGCTGCGGTTCGGCGCCGGTCGGGGCGCACGCGGACAGCAGCAGTGGAAGGCCGAGCAGGAGGGCGGACAGTTTAGGCGTGGTGCGGGGCACGGGGAAGCGGTTCCATTTCTAGCGAGGGGAATGGTTCGACGGCGGGCGCAGGCCCGGTGCCAGGCTTGCGGCGGACTGCGGCGCGGGCCAGGGCGGAGACGAAGTAGGACAGGGCGGCCACCAGGGCGATGGTGGCGCCGGCGGCAGTGGATGCGTACCAGGAGATCCAGAGGCCAGCCACAACACTGGCGGCGCCAATGAGGGAGCCGAGGATCATCACGGTCCTGATGGACGTGGCCCAGACCAGCGCGGCGGCGGGCGGGGCGATGAGCAGCCCGAACACCAACAGCGTCCCCACCACCTGGAAGGACGAGGCGACGGCCAGGGTGACCAGGCAAAGCAGCACGAAGTGGGTCAGCCGGGGACGCAACCCCAGGCTGGCGGCCTTCTGCGGGTTGAACGCCGCCGCCAGGAAGGCCCGGTGGAACACGGCCGCAAGCGCCAGGACCACGAGGCCGACGACGGCGAGCACAAGGATGTCATCCGTTCCGACGGCCAGGACGTCGCCGAACAAAGTCCCGGTGAGGTCCACGGCGAAGGAGCCGGAGGCAGACACGATGATTACGCCGGTGGAGAGCATGATGACGAACAGCAGGCCGATGGCGGTGTCCTGCGAGATGCGCCGGTTCCGGGTAATCGCGGAGACACCGGCCGCCGTCGCCGCCGCGCTAAGGGCCGCGCCCACGATCAGGTTTCCGCCCACCAGCGCCGCAATGGCGATGCCGGGCAGCAGTCCGTGGGACATGGCATCGCCCAGGAACGCCATGCCGCGCACCACCACCCAGGTTCCGACGACGGCGCACACCACCGCCACCAGGCCGCCGCCCAGGAGGGCGCGCTGCACGAATGAGGCATTCAGGGGATCAAGTAACCATTCCATCGCGGTTCATCGTACAGTATTAAATGAGACTCATTCGCAACAAGAAAGGCGGCGCCGTGCAGACGCTGACACTCAGCGGAGTGGGGTTTGCGTACCCCGACAGGCAGGTGCTGGAGGACGTGTCGCTGGCCCTCGCGCCGGGAACCCACACGGTCCTGACAGGCCGGAATGGATCCGGGAAGTCAACGCTGCTGGCCCTGGCGGCCGGGGTCCTCAAGCCTGGGCGGGGCACGGTGCAGGCCGCCGCCCGTCCGGCGTTCGTCATCCAGCACACCAGGATGCCCGAGTCCATGCCGTGCACCGTCCGCCAGGCAGTGGAGATGGGACGGTGGCCGCACCGGCGCGGACTGCTCCCCCTGCTGCGGACTGACCGGCAGAAGGTGTCCGACGCCATGGAACGGATGGGAATTGCGGACCTGGCAGGCCGGCAGCTGCAGGAGCTCTCCGGCGGGCAGCGGCAGCGGACCCTGATTGCCCAGGGGCTGGCGCAGGAGTCACCCATCCTGATCCTCGATGAGCCGACGGCGGGGCTGGACAGCAGGGCGCACGGGCTGATCCGCACGGCTGTCCAGGATGAGCTGCGGCGCGGGGTGACCGTGCTGGAATCGAACCACGACGCCGGGGACATCGGCCGGGCGGACAGGGTGGTGATGCTCGACGGCGGCCGGGTCGCCGCGGATTCGCAGGCGGGCCAAGGCCGTTAAGGAAAGTATCCGCCGGCGCCCCGGGGGAGGCGCCGGCGGACGTTTTGAGACCTCGGGATGATTCCCGTTGACTGTCCCCCCAGCCCGGCTGGCCGGGCAGTGCCGCACACTGCTACACGGCGTGCCAATACTGTCGCCCCTGCTCCTCAAGAAAGGGTCAAGGCGAGCGCAAGACTTTGCGATTTCTGCGCCCTGCCCGACCGCCCGCGTTTTTCCGCGTGCAGTATAGGGACATCGATTGGGAAAACCCCGGTATGTTTCGGATGTGCCTCCGGCAATGAGGAACAAACCCGGGAATCAGCGGTGTCAGTCCTAGGCCCGGGAGCAAAATTGGCGAACTTTCCATTTCTTCGTAAGAACATGCGTGGCAGACACTCCAGGGGTTCCTGGGCACAGGTAAGGCGGGGGGATGATCATCCGACTGTTCATCGCCGGCGCCGGCCCGATCTGCGGCTCTACACGTTACTGACAGCGCTCCTGGTGGTCTTGGGCGGCGTCCTGGTGGCACCCGTTCCGGCGAGTGCTGAAACAGGGGATGTGGGGGTTGAAGGTCCCTCGCATGCGGGAACGGGAACGCCGACGGGTACCAAGCGCGCGAACAGTTCCCTGTGGTTCAACGACGGGACCTGGTGGGGGAACCTGTGGAACGCTGCCACCTCAGATTTTGAAATCTTCCGGTTCGACCCGGCGACGAACTCGTGGGCCAGTACCGGAGTGATGACCGAAACGCGGGCAAATACGCATCATGACGTGCTGTGGGACGGGAAAACCCTGTACGTCGCCAGCTACCGGTTCGTAAACGACGGGCTGCCGGCCGAGCCGGGATTTCCAACGAACATGCGCCGCTACAGCTACGACGCCGGCGCAGATAAATATACGCTGCTGGGTTCCACGCAAATCAACAACTCCAAAGTTGAACTCCTGACCATCGACAAGGATTCGACCGGACGGGTATGGGCCACGTGGCAGCAGGGCAACCAGATCTACCTCAATGTCACCGGCACGGACGGCGCCACGTGGGGAACCCCGTTCGCGCATCCTTCGGCGCTCGGCAACGTTTCCGTGGACGACACGTCGGCCCTGATCGCGTTCGACGGAAACAAGATGGGCCTGATGTGGAGCCGGCAGATCGGGGATGCCACCGACGGCGTCTACTGGAGCTACCACATTGATGGAGCGGCGACCTCAGAGTGGACCGCGCCTGTTGCAGCCGTGTCCGGGCTGCGCAGCGGTGACGACCACATCTACCTGAAATGGCTGGATGCCTCCGCGGGCGGAAGGGTTTTCGCTGCCATCAAAACGTCCTATACATCTGCGTCCCAGCCGTCGATCCAGCTGCTGGCATTGAACGGCACCACGTGGAGCGCGCACACCATAGCGACGGTATCGGAATGTCCCAACCGAGTGATCATCCTGATCGATGAATACGCGCAGAGGGTCCGCACCTTCGCCACCTACCCGAAGCCCAGTGGCACCACGGAGGCCGGGGTGTGCAGCACCTCCGGCGGAGCGATCTACGAGAAGTCCACGCCGCTGGACACTATCAGCTTCACTACTGAGAAGACGGCCCGCATCGTGGATGCCGACCAGTATGCGCACAACGTGACCTCGACCAAGCAGAACGTCAACAGCGCGGCCTGGGGAACTGCCAACAGCGGCCTGCTGGTGCTCGCCGATGTGAATGCCACAAGCCGGTACTGGCACTACTTTGACCCCACCGGAGGCACCGGCGGCAGCACTGACACCACGCCTCCAACGGTGACGGCCACGGCTCCCGCTGCCGGTGCCACCGGCGTGACAGTGACGGCGAATGTGACGGGGACATTCTCGGAGGGCATGGACGCGGCGACGGTTACGTCGAGCACGTTCATGCTGCGTGCAGGCACGACGGCGGTGCCGGCCACTGTGACGTACAACGGCACGGACAGGGTTGCGACGTTGAACCCCGGTGCGGACCTGGCGGCCGGCACTCAATACACGGCGACGATCAAGGGTGGCAACAGCGGGGTGAAGGACGCCGCCGGCAACGCGTTGGCAACTGACAGGACGTGGACTTTCACCACGGCCGCAGCCGGGCCCGTGCAGTCCCCCATCGCCGCCAAGGCGGAGTCTCTGAACGGCGCCCTTGGAGCAGCCACCACGCCGGAGGTGTACGGTCTCAAGGACAACGGCGGATATCAGTGTTTTGAACGCGGCTGCATCATGTACTCGCCGGCATCAGGCGCCCACGTCACCCTGGGCGCGATCCGTGAGAAGTGGGCGTCCACAGGGTTTGAGAACGGCGCGCTGGGCTACCCGGTCAGCGACGAAATTGGCGGACTCAAGGACGGTGGAGTCTTCCAGAACTACCAGGGCGGCGCGATTATCTACTCGCCGGCAACCGGGGCCCACATCTCTGTCGGGCCAATCCGTGAGAAGTGGGCGTCCACAGGGTTTGAGAACGGCGCGCTGGGCTACCCGGTCAGCGACGTCGTAGGCGGACTCAAGGACGGCGGGGCCTTCCAGAACTACCAGCGCGGCAGCATCATCTACTCGCCGACGGCAGGGGCCCACATCTCCATCGGCGCAATCCGCGAGAAGTGGGCGTCCACAGGATTCGAAAACGGCAGGCTCGGCTATCCTGTCACCGACGAAATTGGTGGCCTTAAAGACGGAGGGGTCTTCCAGAACTACGAGCGAGGCGCCATCATCTACTCGCCGACAACAGGTGCCCACATCTCCATTGGGGCAATCCGCGACCGGTGGGCAGCCACGGGCTTCGAAAACGGCAGGCTCGGCTACCCGGTCACCGACGATATAGGCGGCCTCAAGGATGGCGGGGTCTTCCAGAACTACCAGGGCGGCGCCATCATCTGGTCTGCGAAGACCGGGGCCCAGATCTCCGTCGGGGCCATTCGCACCATCTGGGCCTCCACCGGGTACGAATCGGGCCGCCTCGGCTACCCCACAAGTGGTGAATACGCCACAGGCAATGACGGAAGCGTGGCCCAGGACTACCAGGGTGGCGTCATCCATGTGGGCCCGGGCGGTTACCACATTGCCTGGCGGTAAGCGGTAGGGAGGAGCTCGAAGCAGCACGGGGGTCCCGCAAGTTAATAATTTCAAGGTAATACGCCGAATTAAGATAGCCTTACCTTGCTAAATTACCTTGCGGGAACCCCGCCCCCATGTGAGAAGAGCCCCCCTCCGTGCCCATTCGACGCCTGATCGCAGCCACCGCAAGCTTTGCCGCCGTCGCGGCCGCCCTGACAGGCTGCGGCATCATCGGCGGCCAGCCGGCCGATCTTCAGATCTACTCCGCACGCCACTACGACCTTGAGGGCGCGTTCGGTGAGTTCACCGACGAGACCGGCATTTCCGTGGAGTTCATCACCGGCGACGACGCAGAGCTCCTGGAACGCCTCAAGGCCGAGGGCGAGGACAGCCCGGCTGACGTGTTCATGACCGTGGACGCCGGCAACCTGTGGAACGCCGCGCGCCAGGACGAACTCGCCGCCGTCGACTCCGCCGCGCTTAACGAGGCCGTCCCCGAGGACCTCCGCGACCCGCAGGGCCGGTGGTTCGGCCTGGCCATGCGGGCCCGCACCGTCACCTACAACCCGGACACCGTGGATCCCGCCGAGTTCGACGCCGCGGACACCTATGCCGGACTGGCCGATCCCAAGTGGAAGGGACGGCTGTGCATGCGCGATTCCACTTCTTCCTACACCCAGTCGCTGGTGGCCAGCCTGATCGACCTGCACGGCCGCGAAAAGGCCCTGGAGATCGCCAAGGGCTGGGTGGCCAACGAGGTGCAGATCATGAGCAACGACGTCCTGCTGCTGGAAGCCATCGACGCCGGAACCTGTGACGTGGGCATCAACAACCACTACTACCTGGCCCGCACGCTGGAGGAGAAGCCGGACTTCAAGGTGGACCTCCACTGGGCCAGCCAGCAGGGCGCAGGCACCCACGTCAACATTTCCGGCGCCGGCCTCGTCGCGGGTTCGGACAACGCCGAGGACGCCCAGCGGCTCATCGAATGGCTCGCCACCAAGGGACAGAACGCGTTCGTGGACGCCAACCACGAGTTCCCCGTCAACCCCGCGGCCAAGCCCGAACCGGTCATCGCAGGATTCGGTGAGTTCAAGCGGATGCCGCTGAACGCTGAAGCCTACGGCGACCTCAACGCCGAAGCAGTCGACCTGCTCGCCGAGGCCGGATACAAATGACCGAAACGGCGGTCCTCGCGCAGTCGAGGGCGCCGAAGCGCCGTCCCGGCCGGACGGCCGGTGCCGGCCGCCCGGCGTGGTCCGCCCTGGTGGCCCTGGTGGCCGCCGTGGTTGCCACGCCCGTACTCGCCGTGGTCCTCGACGGCCTTGGCAGCCTGGGCAGCACCGCGCCCCCGCGCGGACTTGCCGGCATGGTGGCCACCACCCTGCTCCTGATGGGCGGCGTGGCCGCGGGATCGCTGCTGGTGGGTGGCGGCCTGGCCTGGCTGGTGACCGCCTACCGTTTCCCGCTGCGCAATGTCTTTGTCTGGCTGCTGGTCCTGCCGCTGGCCGTGCCCGCCTACATCCTGGGCTTCGTATTCCTGTCCGTCTTCGACGTGTCCGGACCGGTGCAGTCGGCCCTCCGCGGCTTCCTGGGCGCGGACATCTGGGTGCCCGAAGTCCGCTCCCTTCCGGGCGCCGTGCTGGTGATGTCCCTGTCCCTCTACCCCTACGTCTACCTGCTGGCCCGCACGGCGCTCCTGGAGCACTCCCCCGGCACCTATGACGCGGCCCGCACCCTCGGCGCCGGGCAGGGCCGGACGCTGCGCCGGGTCCTGCTCCCGCTGGCCCGGCCGTCGCTGGCCGCCGGCATGTCCCTGGTGATGATGGAGACGCTGACGGACTTCGCCACGGTGCAGTACTTCAACGTCCAGACCGTCTCCGTGGGGGTCTACCTGGTCTGGAAGGGCACCTTCAACTTCCATGCGGCCACGCAGCTGGCGGTCCTGGTCCTGCTGTTCGCCGTCGCGGTCCTGGCTGCCGAGCGGGCGCTGCGCGGCCGGGCGCGCTACCACCGGCAGGGCGGCCGCGGGCAGGGCCTGCAGCCCAAGCGGCTCGAGGGCGGCCGTGGCTGGGCAGCCACGGCCTTATGCACGGCAGCCGTCAGCACCGGCTTCCTGATCCCCGTCATCCAGCTCCTGGCCTGGGCCGTCGGCGGAGCGGCCAAGAACCCGGGCTTCCTGGCAGATCCCCGTTTCGGCGAGTACATCCTCAACACGCTCCTGGTCTCCGCGGTCACCGCCGCGGCCTGCGTTGTCCTGGCGATGACGGTGGGACACGGAGTGCGCCTGAACGGTGGACGCTTCGCCTCCTCCGCGGCACAGGTGACCACGTTCGGCTACGCAGTCCCCGGCGCCGTGGTGGGCATCGGCGTGCTCATCTCCTTCGCCGCGCTGGACACCGCCCTGGAGCGGGCCGGTGTTCCCGGCGGCACCGGGCTGCTCGTGACCGGCTCGGTGCTGGGCATCCTCTACGCCTACGTGATCCGGTTCCTCGCCCCTGCCTACCAGGCCGTGGACGCCAGCTTCACGAAGATCCCGGCAACCATCACCTCCTCCGCCCTCAGCCTCGGCGCCGGCCCGCGCCGCGTCCTGGCGCGCGTGCACTTCCCCCTGGCACGCTCCGGAATTGCCGTGGCCCTGATGCTGGTGGCGATCGACGCCGTCAAAGAACTGCCCATCGTGCTGCTCCTGCGCCCTTTCGGCTTCACCACGGCCTCCGTCTGGGTCTATGAGCTGGCGCGGGAAAACTTCTGGGAGAAGGCCTCGCTGCCCGCGCTGGTCATTGTCGCGGCCGCCATCCTCCCCGTCCTCGTCCTTGTCAGGCAGGCCCGCCGGGCTGAGATTGACCGAAAGGCCCGCCCATGACCATCCGTGCGAGTATCAGGGCGCACCGGGCACCGCGTGCCGAGAACGACGGCGGGGCTCCCGCTGCGCTGGTGTTTGAAGGCGTCAGCAAGCACTACGGCCCGGCCGTGGGCGTGGAATCCGTGGACCTGGCAATCGCGGCCGGCGAACTGGTGACCCTGATCGGCCCGTCCGGCTGCGGCAAGTCGACCACGCTCCGGCTCGCTGCCGGCCTGGAACGCCCGAACGCGGGCACCATCCGGGTTGCCGGCGACGTGGTGGCCGACCAGAGCCGGTTTGTCTACCCCGAGCAGCGCCGGGTGGGCCTGGTGTTCCAGGACTACGCCCTGTTCCCCCACATGACCGTGGCCGGGAACGTCGAGTTCGGCCTGGACCGGCTGGGCCGCGGCGAGCGCCGGGCCCGGACCGGCGAAGTACTGGACCTCGTCCGGCTCTCCCACCTGGCGGACCGCTACCCGCACGAGCTTTCCGGCGGCGAGCAGCAGCGCGTGGCGCTGGCCCGCGCGCTAGCCCCGCGGCCCGCCGTCGTACTCCTCGATGAGCCGTTCTCCAGCCTGGACGAATCCCTGCGGGCCCAGGTCCGTCGGGACACCGTGGCAACGCTCAAGGAGGCCGGCACCACCGGCGTCCTGGTGACCCATGACCAGACCGAGGCGCTGTCCGTGGGAACCCGGGTGGTGGTGATGCGCGGCGGCGTCATCGAGCAGGCGGACACTCCGGAAAAGGTGTTTGAACAGCCGGCCACCCGCTTTGTCGCCTCGTTCATGGGCGACGCCGATTTCCTCCCGGCCAAGGTGCACCGAGCCCTGCTGACCTGTGAGATCGGCGTCGTCTCCACGGTCCCCGGGTGGGCCGATGCCGATGTGGACGTTGATGTGGTGCTGCGGCCGCACGAGGTGGCGCTGCTCCCCGATCCGGCCTCCCCGGCCCGGGTGTCCGCCGTCGAGTACCACGGCGCGTTCGTGCTGCACTACGTGACGCTGGCCTCCGGGCGGACCCTGCGGTCCTGGCAGCCGCACAGCGTCCGCCATCCGGTGGGCACAGCGGTTGCCGTGACAGTGGCGGCGGGCACCACGCCCACGCTGCTGCTCGGTGACACCGCCGTTACCTCCCCGCCTCCCGGCAGTTCCCTTCGGCAGCGCTCATCCGAGCCTGCAGCTTAGTTAGGCCCTTCCATGTCTCTTCACCCCAGCAGGGCTGCGCTGTGATCGCGCAGCCCGAACTCGCCCGGGTCGCGTTCACCGACCTCGCCCGGCACGGCGGCCGCCCGGCGGTCCTCACCGCTGACGGCACCCTAACCTACAGCGAGCTTGCAGCCCTGGTGGACCAGACTGCTGCCAGGCTGGGAACCGAACGCCGGCTGGTGGTGCTGGCCGCCGGCAACGACCTGGACTCCCTGGTGGGCTACCTTGCCGCACTCTCGGGCGGCCATCCGCTCCTGCTGGCCCCGGCGGACAAGCCCGAGGCCCTGGCCTCCCTGGTCAACGCCTACGACCCCGACGCGCTGCTGTGGCCCGGCGGCGGCGACGGCACGCCCATGCTCCAGGAGCGTCGGACCGGCACCCGGCATGACCTGCACCCGGACCTGGCGCTGCTGCTCAGCACCTCAGGTTCAACGGGTTCGCCGAAACTGGTCCGGCTCTCGCACACCAACCTCTCCGCGAACGCCGAGGCGATCGCCGAGTACCTGCACATCGGCCCAGACGACCGGGCCGCCACCACGCTCCCCCTGCATTACTGCTACGGCCTCTCCGTGGTCAACAGCCACCTGACCCGCGGGGCGGGGCTGGTCCTCACCGACCTTTCCGTGGTGGACCCCTGCTTCTGGGACCTGTTCCGGGACCAGCACGCCACCTCCTTCGCCGCCGTTCCCTATACGTTCGACCTCCTGGAGCGGGTGGGGTTCGCGGACAAGGAGCTGCCGCGGCTGCGCTACGTCACCCAGGCCGGCGGGCGGCTGGCGCCTGAGAAGGTCCGGTCCTGGGCCGAGACCGGGCAGCGCCGCGGCTGGGACCTCTTCGTCATGTACGGGGCCACCGAGGCCACCGCCCGGATGGCCTACCTGCCCCCGGACCTGGCTGCCCAGCACGCGGAGACCATCGGCGTCCCGGTGCCGGGCGGCACGTTCCGGATCGACCCCGTGGAGGACCTGGCGGACGGGGAACTGGTCTACACGGGCCCCAACGTCATGCTCGGCTACGCCGAGTCCCCTGCCGACCTGTCTTTGGGCCGGGAAATCCACGAACTGCGGACCGGAGACCTGGCACGCCAGCAGGAGAACGGCCTGTACCAGGTGGTGGGCCGGCGCAGTCGGTTCGTGAAAATCGTTGGCCTGCGCGTGGACCTGGGGCAGGTGGAGCGGATCCTCGCCGGCATGGGCATTACCGCGGCCGCGGCCGGCACCGATGACCTGCTCGTCGCCGCCGTCGAAGGCGAGCACGACGGCGGCATGCTCGCCAAAGTCCTGGCCGGCAGCCTGGGGCTGCCGCGCGCCGCCGTCGTGGTCCACCCCGTGGAGCAGCTCCCGCGCCTGGCAACCGGCAAGATCGACTACCCGGCGGTCCGCTCCCTGGGCGTGGCTGAGACCAACCTTGTTCCGGACAGCACCCGGCCCGCCGCGGCTGTCCCCGCAGCTGCTGGTTCCGGGGCGGCGCGGGAGGCCCAGGCCGACATCCGGCAGATCTTCATGGACGCCCTGGAGCG
Organism: Arthrobacter sp. Y3221159; assembly: GCF_059089885.1. Classification (NCBI taxonomy): domain Bacteria; kingdom Bacillati; phylum Actinomycetota; class Actinomycetes; order Micrococcales; family Micrococcaceae; genus Arthrobacter; species Arthrobacter sp. Y3221159. Next base: position 81,809 of record NZ_JBNHFC010000001.1, on the reverse strand, counting down.
CGAGAGCGTGGCGGATGACGACACGTTCGTCTCCCTCGACGGCGACTCGCTGTCCTACGTGGCGGTCTCTGTCCGGCTGGAAAGCGTGCTGGGGAAGCTGCCCTCCGACTGGCACCTGCTGCCCGTCAAGGAGCTGGAACGCCGGCGCCCGGCACGCAACAAGAGGCGCTTCCTGTCGTTCTTGGAGACCTCCCTGGTGGTCCGGGCGGCGGCCATCGTGTGCGTGGTAGCCACCCATGTGGAGCTGTTCACCTTCCAGACCGCGCACCTGCTCTTCGCTGTGGCCGGCTACAACTTCGCCCGGTTCCAGCTGGCCGAGCAGCGCGTTCCGCGGCTGCGGCGCCAATTCCGCGGGCTGGCCCGCATCGTGGTGCCGTCCGTGCTGTTCATCGCCGTGGCATACCTGCTGACAGACCACTACACCGTGGCGAACATCTTCCTGCTGAACGCCATGGTGGGCCCGGAGCAGGTGACAACCCAGTGGCACTTCTGGTTCGTGGAACTGCTGGTGTACATCCTGCTGGCGGTGGGAGCGCTGATGGCCATCCCCTGGGTGGACCGGTGGGAGCGCCGGGCGCCGTTCCTTTTCGCGCTGGGCCTGGTGGCCGTTGCGCTGCTGAGCCGGTACGACCTGGTGGATCCCGGCCTGCCCAAGCCCCCGCCCGTGTTCTGGATCTTCGCGCTGGGCTGGGCCCTGGCACGCGCCCGCACCAACCTCCACCGGCTGACGGTATCCCTGATCACCGTGCTGACCCTGCCCGGGTTCTTCAACAGCACGGTGCGGGAGGTCACCGTGGCCGCCGGAATCCTGCTGCTCGCGTGGGTGCCGGCGCTGCCGGTGCCGGCCCTGCTCCGCCGAGTGACGGGGTGGCTGGCCGCGGCCTCCCTTTACATCTACCTCACCCACTGGCTGGTCTACCCGGTGCTGCTTCCGGTCAGCCAAGTGCTGGCGGTGGCCGGATCCCTGGTGTTCGGGGTGGGCTACTGGGCGCTCTGCCGGTGGGTCCCTGGGGCCTGGACGGCGCGGAAGACCTGGGGCCGGGGCCGCGTCGCCCTCCCCGGCACCAGTCCCTGACGCCCGCTCCCATCCGGGCGTTTCACGCCCAATCCCGCGCTCACGTTGCCGGCGGTTGGTGCAGGCCAAAGGCCGAGCCCTGATCGTCCCTACACAGCTTGAACCTGCCGTACTCCGCGGCGCTGCTGTCGCGGTCGCCCAGGTCCGTGTCGTCCACGGAGCCGCCAAGTTCCCGCACCCGTGCAAGCGCCGCGTCCAGGTTGTCCACCCTGAAGAACAGGTAAGGCGACGCACCGGGGTCACCGCCATGGATGCCCCCTGGGATTCCGGCCTTATGGATGGAGAATCCGTTACCGGACGGTCCCGGGCTCAGGTCCCAGCCAAAAAGTTCCCCGTAGAATCGCTTGCCCCGCTCGGCGTCCTCCACGCCGATTTCAAAGAACACAGGTTCACCGGACATGTGTGCCTCCTCTGTTTGCATGCTGGAGCAAGAACCCTAGTCCTTTCGTGGCATGCCGGACAGTGGCGGGGCGAATTTCCGGCGAAAGTGGGGCACATTCGCACGGACACGCCGGAACTAGAGGGGACCAACACCGCGGCAGGCGGCCAATGTGCCCCAGGACGGAGAACCAGAAAGTACGACGGCGGCCGCGGCCACCGCGTCGTCCCTCGCCGGAAAGGTGGGGCCTTAGCCCTCAGCGGGCTCGGATGCCTTTGCCTCCTCGGCCGCCTCGGCATACTCGGCCGAGACCCGCCGGTAGACCGGGGTGAAGAATGCCAGCACCGCGGCGATGACCATGATGATCCCGGCCACCAGGAACACCAGGGCGATGCCGCGGGACGTGCCCTCGCCCAGCAGCGGCGCCAACTGGGCCGCCCCTTCGGTGGAACGCGCGTACGGGATGATCCAGAACTGGGCGATCGGCGCGATAAGGAACGCTGTGATGGGCGCTGCCGCCGACTCGAAGGCCATGGCGAAGCCGAACACCCGGCCCTGCTTGGGCAGCGGCACCACCTGCTGGATGACCGTCTGCTCGGCCGCCTCCACCACGGGCACCAGGGTCAGATACAGCCAGATGCCCAGAACGTACAGCCAGGCCCACTCGCGCAGAGTGAACACCGCGCCGAGGAACCCCATCGCCACGACGGCAAAGAGCAGGGTCCGCAGCGGGTTGGCGCCGAGCCCGAACTTGCCGATCAGTGCCCCGCCCACCAGGAACCCGCTGGAGCCCACCGCCAGGAAGATGCCCCACAGCTCCACGGGGAACATCTCCAGGCCGTACGGGTCCATGAGTGCCATGTACACGCCGCCGATGAAGTTGTTGAACGTGGAGAACAAGATCAGCGCGAACAGCCCGCCGATGGCCAGGACTGCGGCGAGGGCGCCCCGGAGGTCGAAGCCGCCCTGGGCATCCGTTGCAGCCGCCCGCACTTCCTCGGGCATGTGCAGGGTGAGCAGGTGCGCGAAGGCGAGCGCCGTGAGGACGATGGCGACGGCGATGGTCCAGCCCATGCCCAGCAGCCCCACCGACAGCCCGGACAGCACCGAGGTGACCAGGAACATCAGCCCCTGCACCATGCCCACCATCCCGTTCGCGTTGGCCCGCCGGTCCGGTTCGATGAGGATGGTGACGGTTGTGGACAGGGCAATGTTGCGCAGGTTCTCCACCACGGCGCCCACCAGGATGATCATGGTGAAGAGCCAGAACCAGGGCTGCCCCAGGTCCAGCAGCTGGGCTTCGGGTGTCAGCAGGAACATCACGCCGGACAGTACGAACATCAGCAACGTGAAGACGGCGGCGAAGCGCATCACGGCCAGCTTGCGGTACCGGTCCACGAACGTGCCAAAGCTGATGCTGGAGAGCGCAATCAGCAACATGTACGCACCGCCCACCACACCGGTGGCGATCACGTTGCGGGTCTCCAGGTACACCCAGAACGTCAGGGCGAACCACAGGTAGCTGGTGGTGATGTTGGCGACCCCCGTGTTGACCAGGATCCCCAGGAATGTGCGGGACCGTTGCTTCGGAGTCCGCACAGAGGTATCGACGGCGCCAGGATCGGCGAGGCGCGCGGCCTCGCCTTCCCCGTCCACCGCGTGAGCCATGGCGGGGTCGTCCGAAAAGCCTGCCCCGCCGTCGGGAGTAACTGCAGCACGGCCCCCGGCCGGTTCCTGCTCAGTCATGCGTCCCAGTGTAGTGAGAAGGAACCGGCGGCACACGGGGAAAAGCCCCCAATAAATTGGACACGCCTTCCAAGAGGTGGAGCCCCGGCCGGACGGAAAACTCGAGTACCCACTACTCGTGTCCTGCGTACCGCATGGCCGTAGCGTCCTTTCTAGGCCTGGGGGCAGTCAGCGGTTCTTCTTCATGACGGGGAGGAGGGCCACTCGCTCCTGGTGAAGGGACAACTGCCGATGCAGGACGAAAACCTCCCCCGGCCCCTCCTTGACCCGTCCGTGCTCCAACGGCTGCGCGCCGAACTGGACGACGACGAGAGCATCTGGCGGGTCTTCGTGGAGAACTACATCAAGGAACTGCCCATAAGGACCGAGCGCTTGCGGCTGACACTGACCACCGGGGACCTGCGCGGCGCGATGGATGCAGTGCTCAGCCTGAAAACCTCCAGCCAGATGGTGGGCGCCGAACGCCTGGCCGGCCTGGCGTTGAACCTTGAAAAGGGGCTGCGCCAGGACTCCTCCCGCGCCGATCCCGGCGTTGAGCTCCCCCACCTGGCGGCAGCCCACCTGCGGCGGATCATGCAGTGCAGCAAACAGACCATGTATGCCCTCCGTGCGCAGTTCTGACATGGACAGCAAGAGGAGCCCCGCGGGCATAGGATTTTTCCTATGAGGATTGCCGTTGCAGGGGGAACCGGTACGGTCGGGCGCCACGTGGTGGAGCTCGCCAGGGAGCGCGGCCATGACGTGGCCAGCTTGAGCCGTGCCGATGGGGTGGACCTGGTCAGCGCCCGCGGGCTGGATGAGGCGCTTCGGGGCGTGGACACGGTGATCGACGTGTCTGGAATCAACAGCACGGCCACCAAGAAGGCCGTGGACTTTTTCACCAACGCCTCGCAGAACCTGCTGGCCGCGGAGAAGAAGGCCGGTGTGAAGCACCAGGTGGTGCTCTCGATCGTGGGCATCGACAAGGCCACCTCGGGCCTGTACGCAGGCAAGCTGGTGCAGGAGGACACTGTGCGGCACGGCGGCGTGCCGTGGACCCTGCTGCGGTCCACCCAGTTCCACGAGTTCGTGCCGCGCGTGGTGAAGACGGCCTCCGCCGGTCCTGTGGTGCTGGTGCCCAAGATGTTCACCCAGCCGGTGGCCGCCCGCGAAGTGGCCGAGGCCCTTCTGGCAGCGGCGGAGGCTGGGCCGCAGGGTCGCATCAGGGACCTGGGCGGCCCGCGGCTGGAGGAGCTCGACGGCCTGGTCCGCTCGTACCTGGACAGGACCGGCCAGCGGAAAAAGGTGGTGGAAGTCCCGCTTCCCGGCTTCATGGGAAAGGCCATGCGCAGCGGTGCGCTGATCCCGGCGCCGGGCGCCGCCGTCGGACGCCAGACCTTCCTGGAATGGCTGGAAGCAAGTAGCGGCAAGTACCGGCAGGAAAAGTAGAGTACCCACTACTCGTGCCCTGTCTTGGGGCGTCCCCTTAGATTCGTCTAAAGCCTGCTGCGGCGGGCGGGACCTGACGTTGAGTGGGGGAAGAAGCATGGCGGTACAGGCGGTATCCGGAGGCAAGCGGACGGGACACGCCGGTCTTCTGTTGGACCTGGTCACCGGCGCCGAGACGGACCTCGATTCGGTGCAGCGGCTGGCCGGGGCCGCCGCGGCGGCGCTCAGCGGTTCGGCCGGTGTGGACTGCGCCGCCACCCTGCACCGTGCGGGAACGCCGCCGGTGACGGCAGGGAGCACAGGGCCGGCGGAGTGCCTGGCATCCTCCGAGGAGCGGTACGGTGACGGGCCCATGATGCAGGCCGACGCGGGGCCGGTGCAGGTGGCAGCGGACGGTTCCTCCCAGCGGTGGGATGCATACCGACGGCGGCTGGTTGCGTCCGGCTACGGCGCGGCACTGGCGGTGCCGGTGGATGTGGGGACGCGCGTTTCCTGCACCCTGGTGTTCCTGGGGCCGGAAGGTTTCGACTTCACCCCGGACATGGTCAGCGAGGCCACCTCGTTCGCCGGGGTGGCGTCGCAGAGCATGCAGCTGGCGCTGGAAGTGCGCAGCATCCGGTCCGCCGGCGACAACCTGAAAGCCGTGCTGGAAAGCCGCACCTCCATCGACGTGGCGTGCGGGGTTGTTATGGGCCAGACGCGCTGCTCCTACACGGAGGCATTCAGTAAACTCGCCGGGGTGTCCCGGCAGCGGAACCTGAAGGTCCGCACCGTGGCCGAGAACATCCTCAAAGCCCTGGGCGGCGGCTCGCCGGCAACACGGTTCGAGCCCCCGGCGCTGGCCTAGGGCCAGACCTCTTATGCGTGCCCGAGCCCCGTGGCAGCATCGCCGGACAACCGCGTAGGCTGTTCCAATCACTGCAACCGGAAGGTGGAACGGATGAAGAATTTGGCGGTTGGGATCTTCATTCTCGCCGGGATCTGTTTCATCCTGGGGCTGGCAGTCGAAACATTGCGATTCCTCCTGGGAGTTGCCCCGGTACTGCTGATAGTCGCAGTTCTCCTGCTGCTCCTGCGCCGGTCCAGGGGGCGCCGTATCCCCCGCTAACGGCCGCCGGCCTAGCGGCTCAGCACGAAAATGGCGATGGCCAGGCCGACCACCAGGACGGCGTTCACGACGACGTAGGGTGGGACGCCCCGCTTGGCTTCTGTGGCCATCCTGCGGCGCCCGTGCTTGCGATTAATTACCTCTGCCATGCCCCGAATCTATGCAGCCCCCCGGGGCCGGCACCCGCGTAATGCCTACTCGTTTTACTAAACCCCACTACGTGCTCCCCCATCCTGCGGGCTTCCCCTCCTACAAGCCGATCGTCGGGGTGGCCCTGAAGGCGTTGGCGGTTTTGTCCAGGACAACCTGGGCGTCGCTTCCGGAATCAAGGATCGTGTTCCGGGCTGATGCGGCATCGACCATGACGGTCGTGACGGCCAGGCCCTCGGACGCTTCGGTTGCCAGCAGGGCGTCCACCTGGGCGGCGAAGCAGGAGTCACTCGACTTGGCGGAGACGTCCATGGCCACCACATGGTTGTTGGAGACAAAGTTGCCTGCCCCCGCCGCCAGCCTGATGATGACAGGCGTGGCACCGGCCGGCCGGATGCTCTGCGAGTCGACGACCTCGGAAAAGTGGTTGCCCACCACGGAGTTGTTGCTGCCGCTGATGCTGAGGAGCCCGGTGGAGTCGTCCAGTCCGTTGTCCACCCCCAGGAATGGGGTCCAAGGCTCGTGGTCGCGCAGGAAGTGGTTCGTGGCCACGAGGTTTTCCGAGCTGTTGTCCTCGAGGAGCACCATCCCCGGGTAGAAGGAATGCAGGCGGTTGTTGGTGACGCTGGAACGGGTGACCCCTTTGAAGTGGACGCTGCTCGCGCCCCGGGGGAAGACGTTGTTCGCGGTGATCAGGAGCCCGCCGTGGTTCTCGGCGTAGATCGAGCGGCCCTTGAAGCCGGCCCCCACCAGGTTGTCCGTGATCTTTGAGGCCTGTCCCCAGCCCCGCAGTTCAATGCAGCTTCCGCATTCGGCAATGAAGTTGTCGTGGATGGACAGCGCGTCTGCGTGGTAGATGGTGAGGGCGTGCTCCAGGTAGACGAACCCTATGCCGGTGATGCGGAACGAGTCGTTGGCACTCGCGGCATAGATGCCGGTCTTGCCGTTGACGTAGGTGTTTTCTGCATGCAGCTCCGAGCCGTCAGGGGTGAAGTGCAGCCCGTCGATGCAGAAGTTGGAGAACTCCACCGAGCTGATCCGCGGGCTTCCGCTCCGCTCGATGTAGAAGGCGGCGCCCTTGGCTTCCTCCCCATCCCCGGCAGGGGGAAGGTCCACGATGACCCGGCTTCCGCCCGGCCACAGCTCGTGCAGGTCCGGCCATTCATCTTCGGGCACGTTGAAGCGGATGCTCGACGACGTGAAGCCGTGCCCGGAGCCCTCGATCCGGAGGAAGCTGACGTCGATCAGCACCTGGGTGCGAAGGTGGTAGTCCCCCGGCGGAAGGTAGATCACCGCGCCCGGCTTGCCGCCGTCGTTCACGTCGGTGGCCGCCTGCCGTTCCTTGATGTCCGCGATGATGCTGTTGATGACTTCACCCACGTCCTTGGCCGGATTGCCGACCGGCCACGTGGTTACGTCGTAGTAGTTGTTGCTTGGCATGGGCTCTTCCTTTTGCGTTCTGGTTCTCATGGTGCCACCGTTTGATGCGCCGGGAGCCCGGCCTGCAGTTCCTCCGCCGTCGGCGGGTTGGCGCCGGGGCGGCTGACCGTGATGGCCGCTGCCCTGGAGGCCATCCGGCCCAGCGACTCCAGCACGGACGGCGCCAGCCCGTCCGCCCCGCGCATGAGGAGTCCGTAGACCAGGGCTGACATGTAGGAGTCGCCGGCGCCGATGGTGTCCGCCACTTCCGCAGCGACCGGGGGTACGGCCATCTGCGCGCCTGCCGTGGTGAGCAGGGATCCCTCAGCTCCGCTGGTGACGGCGACGAGCCCGGCCCCGAGGTCCAGGATGCGCTGTGAGACGTCCTCCAGGGACAGCCGCGGGTAGAGCCACAGTGCGTCCTCGTCGCTGAGTTTGACCACCTCCGTGAACGGGACGAGTTCCTCGAAGATGGTCTTCGCCTCGAAGTGGCTGCCGAGCAGGGCAGGTCGGATGTTGGGATCGTAGGTGACCATGCAGCGCCGGTGTGACTGCTCAAGAAGTTCCCTGACCACAGCCGCCCCCGGCGCCAGGAAGGTGGCGATGGAGCCGGTGTGCAGGACTTTGGGCAACGTCGCCGGGGCGATCCGCGCAAGGTCCCAGCGGATGTCGAAGTCATAGTGCGCCGACCCGTCGGACGCCAGTGTCGCCGTCGCCGTGGCGGTCCGGCCTGGCCCCTTGGAACCGGGCAGGAGTTCGACGCCGGCGCTGCGCAGGTGCTGCTCGATGGCCGCGCCGCGCGGGTCGTCGCCGATCGAGGTCAGCAACGCGGTGGCCGCACCTAGCCGCCCGAGCCCGTAGGCCACGTTTGCCGGTGACCCGCCGGGGTGCTCCACGGTGCCCGCGGACGAGACGACGATGTCCACAAGGGCTTCACCGACTACTACGACGTCAAGGCCCGGTTGGGGGTCATCGTTCGTGTACATTTCTTCGGACCTTTCTTGGATTGCCCATCCTGCCGTCAGGCAAGGGTTGAGACCGTGAGCTTCCGGACTATTGCCGGGCCTCCCGCGGCCGCCAGCCAGTTCTCCTGGCTTCCGGCGTCGGGGAAGATGAGGTCGGTCAAGACCACCGCCCCGCCCTGCGCAAAGACCTCCACCGAGCAATGGTCGGCGACGATCTGCAGCTTGAGGACGCCGTCCTCAAGAACCAGCGGCGCTGACTCCACGGACGAAAACTTTTCGTGGAAGCCCGTGTCCCCTGACCGGCGGCGGTCCAGGACGAGCCGGCCGGTGGCGGCGTTATAGCCCAGGACGGTGCCCGTGCTCCCGTCCTCGTTGGCGAACAGATGGAAGGCCACGTGCTCAGCACTGCCGGGCAGGATCTCCGCCTCGATGACCTGGGCGCTGCCGGGTGCCGCAGCCGGCAACCGCAGGACCGAGTCCTGCAGTTCGAACGCTTCCGAGATGATCCGCTCCGCGACTGCGGGCGGCCCGTCTACGGCAGGGTGGCCGGGCAGGACAGGCTGCTGGACCAGGCGGGCAGAGCCGCTGGCTGCGGTGAGGCGCACTTCGCGGGCGAGGGTCATCGAGGACCGCCAGGGAGCGGTGGGCAGCTGGTTGGCGTAGTCCCAGTTGTTCATCCAGCCGATGATGATGCGCCGCCCATCGGGAATGTTGCTGAAGGAGACGGAGGCGTAGCAGTCGCGCCCCCAGTCCAGCCACAGGCATTGCTGCAGGGCGGCAGCGGCTGCGGCGGAATCACCCAGGGCGCTGACCCCGGCCGGAGCCGCAACTGAAGAGGAGTCCGGGACGAACCGGGCGCCGTCGAACTCGCCCACGAAGTACTGGCCTCCGGAACCTCCCGCCACCGCACCCGGGTTGACGTTGACGATCAGGACCCATTTGACGTTGTCCTGGTCCCCGTCCACGGCAAGGGGAAAGAGATCGGGGCATTCCCATTCGCCCTGGTCTGCGTTCATGGGGCCAAAGTCGCTGAGGAAGTCCCAGGTCTTGAGGTCGTCCGAACGGTAGAAGACCACCTTCTGGTGCTGCGCTTCGACGGCCACCATAATCCAGCAGGGACTCTGCCCGCCCTCGTAGCGGAAGACTTTGGGGTCGCGGAAGTGCGCGGAGTTCCTGGTGAGGACAGGGTTTCCGCCGTACTTCTGCCACGTCATGCCGGCGTCGGTGCTGTAGGCCAGGGACTGCGCCTGCGTGCCGGAGTGTTCGGACGCGGCCTTGTAGGCGCTGGTGTAGATGGCCACGAGGGCAGGTGCGTCCGACGTGCCGAAGCCGGACGTGTTTCCGTGGTCCACCACCACGCTGCCGGAGTAGATGTCCTCGGTTTCGTCGCAGGCAATGGCCACGGGGTGTTCCGTCCAGTGGAGCAGGTCATGGGAGGTGGCGTGGCCCCAGGACATGTTCCCCCACACGTTGCCATACGGGTTGTTCTGGAAGAAGAGGTGGTAAAGGCCGTCGTGGAAGACCAGGCCGTTGGGGTCGTTCAGCCAGGTGTCCCGGGCCGTGAAGTGGATGGCGGGACGGAACCTGGCGGTCCCGGCCGGAGGTGTTTCCGGGCGTGCGGCATCAAGGAAGGTGGACATGTTGGTGCGGTCCTCTTGGAAAGTGGAAGGGGCTGGCTGCTAGGGCCGGGGAGCCGCGATGGAATCGCGGCGCACCAGCGGGCAGCCCAGGATGGTCGGGTGGAGTGCCATGAGGGTCAGGTCTGTCTTCCCTTCGACGGCGTCAATCAGGTGCTCGGTGGCCCAGGCACCCATCTCGTAGTGGGGCAGGGCCACGGTGGTGAGGCCCGGGTGGAGGTTGGCGGCGATCAGCTCCTGGTCATCGAAGCCGACCACCGAAAGGTCACCGGGGATGCTGAGTCCCAGCTCGGCGGCGGCGCGGTAGGCTCCCATCGCCATCCGGTCGTTGTAGCAGAACAGTGCCGTAGGCATGTGGGCGCGGTCCTTGCGTGCCAGGATCCGCCGGGCCGCCTCGTAGCCGCCGTGCACTTCGGAGACCTCGGACTCGACAGGTGCCGCGTCGCCGTCGAGCCCTGCTTCGGTCAGCATGGCCCGGAACGCCTGGAGCCGCTGGCGGGTGGCGGGGACATCGTCGGTGTTGTTGATGAAGCCCACCCGGGTGTGGCCCGCTTCGAGGAGCGCGCCCACGGCGGCGCGTGCACCGCCGTCCTCGTCCGGGATCACGGCTGTGATGTTTCCGCCTTTGGCCACCGAATCCACCAGCACGGAGGGCACGCTGCCGAGGTTGGCCGGCAGCTCCACGTTGCGGTGGTACATGGTGGCGTAGAGGATGCCGTCCACCCGGCGCTCCAGGAGGGCTTCGACGTCGGCCTGCCGGGATTCGAGGCTCGCCGAGCCGGAGGTGTTGATGATCATGAGGCCGTACCCCCGGGCCTTCGCGGCCTCGTCGGCGCCAAGGATGATGCGGCCGGCGTGGGGCGTGGTGGCAATATCCTCGCTCACCAGGCCCAGCATGCCGGTCCGCTGCGTGCGCAGGGCCTGGGCCAGGCGGTTGGGGCCGTAGCCGAGCTGCTCGGCGGCGGACTTGACCTTGTCCCTGGTTTCGGGGCTGATCCGGGCGTAGGAAACCTCGTTGAGCACGTGGGAGACAGTTGTCACGGAAACGCCGGCGGCGACGGCCACGTCCTTGATGCCGATGTTCTTGTTGCTCATCTGTGTCCCACGTCCTTATGGTTTGTCCGGTATGAGTAGGCTACCGACGAATGTCGGTTCCCCCTGGCTAGCCCTTGACGGCGCCGAGCGTCATGCCCGCCACGATCTTGCGCTGCAGGAGGAGCGTCAGCAGGATGACCGGGATGGAGTAGACGGCGGCCAGGGCCGTCATGGATCCCCAGTCCAGGCCGAACTGGGTCTGGAAGTTCGCGATGACCACGGGCGTTGTCTGCGAGCGGATGGCCGTCATCAGGAGGGCGAAGAGGAACTCGTTCCAGGAGGCCAGGAAGGCGAAGATCGCCGTGACGGCGATGCCGCCGGAGACCACCGGGATGACCACCCGCCAGAGGGCACCGAGCCTGCTGCACCCGTCCACGGTTGCCGCCTCCTCCAGGTCTTTCGGGACCGCTTCGAAGAAGCTGGACATCAGCCAGATGGAGAGCGGCAGGGAGATGGTGGTGTGGGCGATGGACAGCGCGATGGGTGTGTCGGCCAGGCCCACGGATCCCATCATGGAGGCCAGCGGAATGCCGATTGCCACCGGCGGGACCATGCGCGTCACCAGGGCGGCCATGATGAAGATCCGGCCGCTGAGCGTCTTGTACCGGGTGATGCCGTAGGCGGCGGGAACCGCCAGAACCAGGGAGAGCACTGTGCTGATGATGGCCGTCTGGATGCTGTTGATGAACGACGCCGGCACGCCGCTGCGGCCCAGCGCGTTGGCGTAGTTCTCCAGCGTCCACTCCCGCGGAAGGATGGTGGGCGGCACCGCAATGGTGTCGATCGGAGTTTTGAAGGACGTGAACAGCAGGTACAGGAACGGGAATCCGTAGAGCACCATGGCGGCCGCGAGGAGGACCCACAGCAGGGTGCGGGTGCTGCGCCGGCCGGCCTCCAGCCCTTCCCGGTTAACGCCGCGGCGCTTGCGGGGACGGACGACGGCGGGTGCTGCGGAAGGTGCCGCAGCCGCCCTGGCCGGGGTCCCGCCGTCGTGCGTGGTTTTTTCGGCGACGCGCATCAGTTGTCCTTTCCTGGCCGCCAGATGGTGGACACCGCGACGAACGCGACGGCCAGCATCGCCAGCAGGTAGATGGTGCCCATGGCGCTGGCCAGGCCCGGATCGCCGAAGCGGATCATGGTCCGGTAGATCAGCAGGCTCATGGTTTCCGAGGCGGACTGCGGGCCGCCGTTGGTCTGGATGAGGATGGTGTCAAAGGCCCTGGCCGCGTCGATGCCGCGGACCACCAGCGCGACGGCGATGACCGGCCGCAGCAGCGGAAGAATAATCCGGAACAGCAGGGCCGGTGCCCGGGCGCCGTCCAGCCGTGCCGCTTCGATCAGGTCACCCGGGATGTTCTGCAGCCCGGCGAAGAGCACCAGGCACATGAACGAGGTGGTCAGCCAGATGTCCGGGATGGCCACCGAGTAGAGCACGATGCCGGGGTCTGAGAGCCAGCCGATCTGGTTGGGGTTGTCCAGGATGCCCGCCTGGTGCAGGAGGGTTCCGATGAGGCCGAAGTTGTCGATCATCAGGAACTTCCAGAGCAGGCCTGCCACGATCGGGGCGATCATGAGCGGGTACATGAACACCGTCCGCCAGATCTGGGAGCTGCGGCCCAGCATGGTGAACAGCAGGGCCATGCCCAGGCCCAGGGCGAACTCGAGGGTGACCACCACCAGGGTGTACGCCAGGGTCCGCCAGCCCGCTCCCGTGAAGGCCTCAGATGCGAAGGCGCGGAAGTAGTTGTCCAGGCCCACGAAGTCGCGGGGGCCGCCGGCGATCGGGGAGATTTTGAAGAAGCTGTCCGCCACCAGGCGGAACAGCGGGAAGGCCACGAATATTGCCAGGAACAGCGCCGCTGGTGTCATCAGGAACAATGCGAAGCGGCGGTCGGAGATGCGCACGGTTTTCTCTTCCGCTGGTTGGGGCCGCGGCCGGCACCGGTGTGTGCAAGTGCCGGCCGCGGGGGTCTTACTTGAGGAGGTCCTCGATCTGCTTCTTGGCGTCGGCGAGGAGGGCGGCGGAGTCACCGCCGGCAACGGCCTTCTGCAGCATGGGAACCAGGACGGTGTCCACGATCTGCTGCCACTTCTCGGTGGCCGGGCGGGTGGCGGTGGCTTCACCGTTGAGGGTTTCGATCAGCGGCTTGAAGCTCTCGTAGCCTTCCTTGTCCTGGTACTTCTCGAACGCCGAGATGCGGGAGGCCAGGCCCAGGCTGGATTCGATGCCCTTGTCGTTGTAGTCGTAGGCGCACTTCACGAACTTCTTGGCCGCCTCGGTGTTCTTGGTGGCCTTCGGAACGGTCAGGTACCAGGGGCCGGGAACGCCGCCGACGCCGGCGGATCCGGCGATCATGGGGGCTGCGCCCACCTTGCCCGCCACCGGGGAGTCCTTGGGGATCTGCCGGTAGGCGTGGGCCCAGAACCGGGTCATGGCGGTCTGGCCCTGGTTGAACAGGTTCTGCGCTGCGGCCCAGTCAACCTGTGCTGCGCCGGAGGGAGCGTACTTGGCCAGGCCCACGTAGAAGTCCAGGGCTTCCTTGTGCGCGGCGTTGTCAACCACCACCTTGTCGCCGTCCAGGACCATGGGCGAGCCGGCCTGCAGGACGTGGGCCAGCCACTCGGTTTCCACGCCGCCCTTGACGTCCGTGCCGTACATGCCGTCCTTGGTGAAGAACTCGGAGATGTCCTGGTACTGCTTCCAGGTGGTGGGGGCAGCCAGCTCGTAGCCGTACTTGGCCTGGAAATCGGCCTTGTTCTTGGCGTCCTCGAACAGGTCCTTGCGGTACAGGATGATTTCGGCGTTGGTCCAGGCGGGCAGGCCCACGAAGTGCCCGTCCACGTTGGCTTCCTTGACCAGGGACGGGAAGATGTCCTTCTTGGCCTCATCGGTGAAGATCTCATCAATGGGCTGCAGGGCGTCCTTGAAGCTGGGCAGCCACACGGAGTCCAGGGCGGCCACGTCGAAGGAGACGTTGCCGGAGGAGAATTCACTGGAAAGCCGGTTGAACATGCCGTCGTAGGGCAGTTCGACGAAGTTGACGTCCACGCCGGCGTCCTGCTTGCACTGCTGGGCGACACCGGTCAGTTCGGCGTGGCCGCCTGCTTCGACCAGGACGTTGACGGTGTTGGTGCCGGCGCTTCCGGTAGACGTGGCCGGGCCTCCTGCGCCGCATGCCGAGGCGGCCAGTGCGACGGCGGTGCAGATGCCGCCGACGGCGAGCCTGCTGATGAATTTACGAGTGGACATCGCTGTCGACTCACTTTCTCTTGAACGGAATGGTGAGAGTGACTGGGGTCTGAAAAATCGTTTTGCCAAAACGACTTGGCACTCACGATAGGACGAGGAACCTGAGAGTGTCAAGGGTCACTGCTTTGCCAAAACCAAGAGAAATTTTGGCGTTGACAGCTGTTGCACCGCCCTCCTAGCCTCGAGGTATCCGGACGCCCAATCGTTTTGGCACACGCCTGGAAATTTCCGGCTCTACGGAGAGCAGGGACACTTCCATTTACAGACGCGTACACCGAGGCCATCAAGACCCGCCGCTCTGTGCTGCAAAAAACCAATGCCTTGCAGTTCCGGATAGCCCACACATTCCACTGTGCATTGAGGAGAAAAGCGTTGACTGACAAAAATTCGGTATCGGTGGACCCGAGCCGACGCAGGCTGTTAGGCGCTGGCGCTGTTGCCACCCTTACCGGAGCGCTGGCCTTCGGCGCTACAGCACCGGCACACGCCGCTGACAGCCCGGAAGAAACGAACATCTACGACGTCACCTCGTGGAAGATCAAGGGCCGGCCGGAGGTGACGGCACAGGTGGACATTGGTGCGGTCATCAACGACATCATCGCGGACATCAAGAGGCGCCAGACCACGGCGGACACCAGGCCCGGTGCCGTCATCACCATTCCCCCGGGAGACTACGATCTTCGGACCCAGGTGGTGGTGGACATCAGCTACCTGACCATTGCGGGATTTGGCCACGGGTTCTTCTCCCGCAGCATTAAGGACAATGCGGACACGTCCGGCTGGCTCGAGCTGCAGCCCGGCGGCAGCCACATCCGTGTCCTCACCCAATCAGCAGCGCCGCAGGCCTTCCTGGTTCGCCGGGCTGGAAGTCCCCGCCTGTCCGGAGTCGTTTTCCGCGACTTCTGCCTTGATGGCGTGGAGTTCCCGCCGGACGGCAACAGCTACAGGAACGGCAGGACCGGCATTGAAGTCGCCTCGGACAACGACTCCTTCCACATCACCGGCATGGGTTTTGCGTATCTGGAGCACGCGCTCATAGTCCGCGGCGCCGACGCCCTGCGCGTTCACGACAACATGATCGCCGAATGCGGCAACTGCGTAGAACTCACCGGTGCGGGACAGGCGACGATCATCAGTGACAACCTCATGGGCGCCGGGCCGGAGGGCGCCACCCTGCTGGCGGAGAATCACGAAGGTCTTCTCATCACCGGTAACAACCTGTTTCCCCGGGGCAGGAGCCTGGTCGAGCTGACCGGCTGCAACAGGTGCTCGGTGACTTCGAACAGGTTCCAGGGCTTCTTCCCCGGGATGATGCGGCTCACCAACAACTGCAAGGAAAACCTCATCACCGGCAACCACTTCCGCCGGGGCATGGAAGGTTTCCCGCCGTTCCTCGGAGTATCCAACGGCCTGGACGATCTGTACGGCGTGGTTCACATTGCGGGAGACAACAACCTCTTTTCCAACAACCTCATCGCCTACGATGTCTCGCCGGAGAGGATCGTCCCGCCGAATGCCCAGCCCACGATGGTCCTCATCGCCGGGGGCGACAGCAACGTGGTGGCCACCAACCATGTTGTGAGCAACGTCGAAGCACAGAACGTCGTCCTGGACGCTTCCACGGTCCGCTCGAAAGTGCTCGACAGCGGCCCCGCTTCCAGGGTCACTTCCTACAGCGCCGATACCGCCATCCGGCCTACCCCCTAGCCCGGAAAACGCCCTGCCAGAAGGCGGAACGCCCGGCAAGGGGAAAGCCCCTCCTAGGAGGGGCTTTCAACGTAGTGGTCAATTGTCATTCGGTAATGATCAGCGGTGATGCACTCCCCCTTCCCGGACGCCCCCGGCGCCCATCCGGACTATGACACGAACGATGTTAATAACACCGGACCGGGCGCGTAAAGGGGTTTGGGAGAGAAACTTCACCGGAAGTTGGACGTCACGAATCCTCCCGTTACCCGGCCAGGCACGCAGGCGGCTTTACGGACGACGGCGCCTTCGGTAGGCCTAAACCGGGCAGGGCTGTCGTGCAGATGATGGGAGACAGCGGCCCAGGCGCGACAAGCACGAGGAGCCTGCTCACCACTGCCCGGTGGCGAGCAGGCTCCTTGCATGAGGACATCCCGGAAGCCGTCCGTGCCGCTGCGGCCCGGATCACCGGAAGGGCCGCGGAGGACTTGGATGTCCATGTGGACTACTAGCACCTCATCAAACACCGCGCCCGAGTTGGTAGTTACTTCGGTCGGGCGGCCAAAGCCCGTGCCAGGGCTTCAGCAGATGAGCTGCTGCTGTTGATACGCCAGTCAGTTTCCTTGTTGAAGTGGAACCAGGTGACAGCTGTGACATCGCCCTGGGCAGCAAGGTAGCTGACCAATGAAGTGTTCCAGTCGGCTTTGGAGCCGCCCTGCTCGGCCGAGGACGTTTCAGCGATCAGGATCTGCTTGCCCGGCGCCAGGGTGCGGAGCTCTGACAGCCCTTGTCCGAATAGCTGGGAAGGCTCTTGCCAAGAGCTCCATGACGCTGATGTCCCCCAGTTGTAACCGTCCAACGCGACGGCGTCCACGTAGGAGGATCCGGGGTACAGCCCGGTCAGGGGCGTCGATCCCCAGTAGGGAACGTTAGGGTTCCAGACCCAGGTGATGTTGGACGCCCCGGTCGCTTCGAGCACGTCGTGGACATGCCGCCAGGCGGCGACGTAGTCGCCGGAGCTGTTGCTGTTGATACCCTCGGCCCAGGGGTACCAGTTGCCGTTCATTTCGTGCCCGAACCGCAGCATCACCGGATGTCCCCAACTGGCCAGCGCCTGACCCCAGCCCCGCAGGTAAGTATCGAAGTCTCCAGCGGCGATGCGGTCAAGGGCGTAGGCGGGCTGATCCGTGCCGCCGCCCCAGGTCCACGGTTCCCAAGTCAGCAAGGTAACAGCACCACGGGCCCGCACAGCATCGAGTTCAGTCAGCGGAGGCGCCTGGTTGAAGTCCTTGTAGGACAGTATGATCGAAGGCGCCTCCCCGGCCAGGGCTGCCACCTCATCCAGTTCTGCGCCGGCCAATGGTCCTCCGGGTGTCCCGACCCCGAAGCGCAGCGCGGCTGTGCTGATGGCGGCGGTTGTCGGGGCTGGTTCGGAGACCGTTGTCGTTTCCCCGGTGTCTTCGGTGGTGGTGGATGGTGAGCTGTAGGTGACAGTGAAACCCGCGACTGCCTGCGCTGCTCCCGATACAGCCTTGATGGCAACCGCCGGGTCGGTCGTCACCGGGATGACCACATCAACCTTGAAGTAACCCGAAGGACTGGTTTTGAACGGCACCTCATTGGTGCCACCAGTAACCGTGCCCAGGCTCTTTTTGGGAAACCCGGTCCCGGTGACCGTCACTGATGTTCCTGCCGGCCCCGAGGCCGGGTTCAGGCTGATGGCCGGGGTGGCGGCGTGAACGGCAGGAGCCGCACCGGCCAGCATCCCTGCCACCAGCGCCAGGACGCAGGCAATAAAACGAAGCTTTCTCATAAGACTCCCAGACTCCAGCCCCCTCCCCCGGTCTTGTCCCGGGGGGAAAAATTACGGGCACAGCAAATGCCATGCCTCATAAGTCTTCGCCCTGGCCTACACCAACACACGCCGGATCAGCGCAGGATTTGCCAAGGATCCTGTAAGCATCGTTTACGCGGCAGTGGCCGGGATGCGTTTCGGTGCTGGTCGTTCAAGGCCCAGCCCCCACCAGGAGCGGGTACTCCCCGCCGTCGGCAATCTCATTCGCTGCCGCCATGGCAGCCATGGCATCCTCTTCCTCGATCCTGACCTGGGAATCCCAGACAAGATGAATTCACCCCGGCCGTACGCCGCAGGCGACCGCCTACCCATCCCTTCGCTAGCGACCGAAATAGGGGGATTCGCGGTCTTTCACCCTTTGCCATGCCAGCGTAAAGTCTTACCACCTCCGGGTACGGGCCGGACGGCACGGCGCAGGACGCGCATGTACACCATAAGCAGCAGGTGACGGGAGCATTGGTCATGGCACGTTACGGGATGAAGATGGCTTACACGTTCCTGGCCCTTTTCGGGCTATTGGCCACAGGAACGGTTCCGGTGGCAGCGGCTCCGCCGTCCCAGAATAAGGACCTTGTGGGCATCGACATATCCTGGCCCCAATGCGACAAGATCAATACCCTTCCCACCGGGCAGGCTTTCGCGATCATAGGCGTCACCGGCGGACTGGCTAATAACAGCAACCCTTGCTTCGCTGAGCAACTCGCATGGGCCAAGAAAAATACCACCGGGCACCCCACCCAGCCCCAGATTTCTTTGTACGTAAACACGGCCAATTCTGGACATGAAGGCTCCTGGTGGCCAGCATCCAATGTGTATAAAGACGTGGTGGTCCCAGAGCCCTACGGTAAGTGCGAGCCCGCAAGCAAAGGCGAACTTGAAGGCCCGGTCGACCTTCCCTGCTCATACGTGTACGGCTACGCGAAGGCCTATGACGACGCCAAGGAACGAGGCGTGACGGACCCTGGCAGCTATTTCTGGTGGCTCGATGTCGAGACAGAAAACAGCTGGCAGACCGGCGAGGAAAACAGCACAGCCCTGAACCGGGCAACCCTTGAAGGGATGGTCGACTACTTCCAGACCATCACTGCCGGACGTACGGACGCCGAAGGCAAGGACGCCGGTGTCGGGATTTACTCGACAAGCTACCAGTGGGGAATCATCGCCGGGACCGTGCCGGCCGACAGCTCCCTCGATGGGCTGCCAAGCTGGCTGGCAGGTGCCAAAACCCTGCGGGGAGCGAAATCAAATTGCTCGCTTCCTGGCTTGACGCCCAGCAGCCCCGTAACAGTGACCCAATACGTATCGGCCGGACTCGACTACGACTACGCCTGCAAAAAATAAGCAGCTGAGCCGTACTTTCTACCGGGACTGCCGCTCTTGCCGTGGCTTCGTGCAACCGGAACTTCCTCCCAGTTACGATGACGACCTGACTACCCGGGAAGGTCGACATGCGCCAGACCACCAACAATGACATTACGAGAGCCTTCAACAGGAATGCGCCGCTTTACGACAGGTGGATGCGTCTTTTTGAACGATATATTGCCGTTGGAGCCCGGGCCTGGGCTGTATCGATGGCCCGCGGGAAGGTCGTTGAGATAGGGGTTGGCTCCGGCTTGAACCTTCCCCTGTACGGCCCGGACGCGCAGCACGTGACGGGGATTGAACTTTCCGAGGAGATGCTCGCCATCGCCCGCGAACGCGTAGCGAGCAAGCGCATCGACTTGCATCACGGTGACGCGCAGGCCCTGACCCTGCCGTCCGAAAGCGCAGACACCGTCCTTTCAACCTTCACTTTCTGCTCGATTCCTGATCCGCTGGCAGCCAGCCGCGAGGCTTACCGGGTGCTCCGTCCGGGCGGGTCATTCATACTGGCCGAACACGGCCGCCCCACCCACGCCCTCGGGCATCTGATGATGCGTGCAGTCGAACCGTTATGCGTGCTAGTGAGCGGCGAACACATCACCCGTAACCCCGTGCCATACCTCGTAGGCGCTGGGTTCACCGTCACCGAAGTCCAACGCGCCGGACCAGGCGGCATCATTTTTCAGATAATCGCCAGCAAGCGGCACCAATCTTCCCCCGAACCACAGGGGCCCGCTCGAATTACGTGAATCTGTTTCCTGAGCCACGACCACGCGATCGGCCGCTTCGCGGTGGATTAAGCACCAAAATCCACGCCTTGGTCGACGGTGAAGGCAGGCCTCTGCTGCTGGTTGCCCCGTGCAGGGCGAAGATGCACCCACGTTCACCCAGCTGATGGACCAGCTGAAAAGCAACCGCGCCGGTCCCGGCAGACCCGCACCCGCCCCAACCGTGTCCGCGGGTGAGGTGGCATCAGGACCCCCCGCCTTTGACAAGGAAGACTACAAAGGCCGCAACGTCGTGGAGCCAACTTCGATATCTTCAAACAGCGGCGGGCGCCGGCAACACCCTAGACAAACTCGCCCTCACCTACCGCGGCGGAGCGGCCCTCCGGGCAATCAGCATCTGGCTGACACGCCCTAGTGGCGGGCTTTTGCGCGGATCACTCCGGCTGCCAGGAGGCCGGCAGCCCCGAGTGAGGCCAGCATGCTGCCAAGGGCTACAACGTACTCAGTAAGCGTCATTGCTTCCACTCCCCTTCGAATCCGAACTGTCTGATGGCCACAAGCTACGCCCGGCGGGTCAAGGTTGGCCGAAGGATCGCCGCGGGTTGGGTCAAGATCTGAACAGGAGTTTCCGCCCGGGCGCCTATCCCGGTGAAGCCGCAGTCACGGGTTTCGCACGCTTGTCAGCAGATCACCAACCTGGCAATCGAGCACAGGGTCATGCCGCGGTCTGCCAGCAGATCGTCCAGGTGGCAGTGGATGTTTGACGACTCCTCCGCCGGCACTAGACGAGCCCCTCGGTGTCTTTCTCGAGCCGGCGGCCGTACTCGAAGACTCCCGCTATCAGGAGCATTGCAATGCCCACCATGGCCGGGGCGATGTTGAATTCCGCCGAGAACACCGCCGACTCACCTGGCGTGCGGGCGTCCGCACCGATCATCTCTGCGAGCCGGCTCCGGCCAACGCGAGACTTGCAGCCGGGCCTGACGGCAGGACTGGGACAGTTGCTTCCACCGACGTGAAATGCCCTGTGGCCTCCAGCGACAGGCCGGAGGCTGTCTGGTGCGTCGTGGCCACCGGAAGCGCCAGCGTCACCGGCCCGGTAAAGAGCCCGAGGGTGCAGTGCGGGTCTGAACCTCCCTTCCCGCTGCACCTGGTAAACGGGTGGCCCATCCGGGACGAATCGTGTCCACGAATCGCTTGCGGGCACCGCAGGTGGTGCCCGCCCGGCAGCCAGGGCGTCCAGGTGTCCTCGCTGCGGGTGGTGGACCACAACGTGAAGCGCGGCGTGCAGGTGGACACTGGCGACGGGGACGAGTGGCCGCAACTGCGGGAGCGGATCCTCGCGGCGGACATTCTCCTGCTGGCCACGCCCATCTGGATGGGCCACCCCGCCAGCGTGGCGCAGCAGGTCCTGGAACGGCTGGACGCGGACCTGTCGGAGGAGGACGACCAGGGCCGGCCGGTCATGTACGGCAAAGTGGCGGCCGTCGCCGTCGTCGGAAAGGAGGCTGGGGCGCACAAGAGCGTCGCGGACATGATGCAGGGCCTGAACGACGTCGGCTTCAGCAGGCGGCAGGAGTATCCGGCCAAGTAGGCCGCCCGGACGCGGGCACTGGGTGTTTCCTCGGTAGCTGCGCAGGTCCTGTGCCGGTTTGGTCCGGCGGACTCCCGGGGGTTCGGACACTTAACCTGCCCAAGCCTTGACGGTTTCTTGACGGCAATTTCGCGTCCGCTTGAGGATGACGGTCCAAAGTAGTTTCTGAAAGGCCGCGGCGCATGGGGGTGCAGCTGGAGCTGGGTCCAGTGGTACCGCAGCCTTGAGTCGGGAAACCGACGGTTTCAGCGCTTGGCGGTGTTGAGCAAACAGCACCGCCAAGCAAATCCCCGAAAAGTCGTGCTCTTCGTTATTCCTGGTTTCAGCGGGGCTGGCTCCGGAATGCTGCCGTCAGAACCAGCCCCGCCTTTCTTGGCAGGCGCCGCAGTTGGTATCAACGCAAGCCCCGCCGTCGCATCATCTTCTGGCAATGCCCGGGCGCGGGACAACGTCTTCCAGGTAAACAGCAAGCAACCATTGGGGGCCACGGGCCGCCGGCCCCACGTGGCGGGGTCAGACGGGGTTGTTGGAATCCAGCTCGTCCGGGTCCTGCTTGTCGCCGTAGCCCGTGGCTGAAGCCAGTCCCCCCACCTGCTGGCCGGCGTTGGTCAGGCCGGGCGTGAAATGCTCGTCCGGGGACGCCTCGTGCTCATCCAGCATTGCCGGGACCACGTCGTTGCGCAGGTGCTCGTCGTCCGGAAGGTCTTCTGTGTGTGGTGTCTCATCGCTCATCCCTCCAGCGAATCATCCCTCGGCCATGAGGGCAACGGCCAGCCGTGAAAACCGGAATGCGTGATTTATGGGCTTGCAGTTCCCGTCGTGTCCCGGAACTCCAGGCGCCCCCGGCACCCCGCAGGTTGTAAGTGACGCATGTCGGTCACCGTTGTCCGGCAGGAAGGCAAGCGATACCATGCTCGCGGGGAGAGGGCCTGGTCTCACGACGAGTTAGGGGCCCATCATGACCGACTTCTTCACCATGCAGCCCGGCGAGACCGCAGCTCCGCTTCCTCCGGGGCCGGTCCTGTGCGGCGGCTCGGCAGCCATGCGGCGGATCCACCGGTTCTTCCTGTGGGCGTACAGCGAGGCGCCGGGCCTGGTCCGCTCCGTCAATGCCGGCGACACCGCCCGTGTCGCGTATGTGGGCGAGGTGCTGGGCAACTTCGACAAGGTGCTCCATATCCACCACGAGGGCGAGGACCTGCTGATGTATCCCCAGCTGGAGCAGCGGGCCCCGGCGTGCGCGCTGCATGTGGCGCAGATGCTTGAGCAGCACCGGCAGGTCACCCAACGGCTGGAGGCCATCGAGCCACTGCGCCTGCGCTGGATGGAGACGGCTGACGCCGCTTTGGGTGGCGAGCTCGCCGGGCTTTATGAGGAGCTGTCGGCGGTCCTGAATGTGCACCTGCGGCGCGAGGTCACAGAGGTGATGCCCGTCGCTGACCGGGTGATGACCGAGGAAGAGAGCAAGGCCATCGGGCAGCACGGCGTCAAGCAGTTCGACAAGAAGTTCATGGTTGCCTACCTGGGGATGGTGCTGGCCACCAACCCGCCCGCGGATCGCAAGGAACTGTTCGCCGAGATCCCCGCGCCGGTCCGCCTCGCGTACAAACTCGTGGGGCGCCGCATGTACCGGAAACAGTACGCAACGCTCTTCCCGGGACGGCCGATCCCCGAGACGCTCTAGTCGCACAGGCTCCTGGCCGTCTGAAGGATGGCATTCCCGACGCCACCCGCCTAACCCAGGCCTTTGAATCTTGAGGAATTCTTGACCGTATCTGCCCCTCTTCTTGAGTTGTTGGGTGCACAGTGATGCCTGAAGGGCTGCCCTGCGGGACCAACACCCCTTCGATTACTTGAGAAACAGACTCGGGGCCGGTGACGGAGGCGGCGGATCAGCGTAGATCCGCAAAAAAGTCACCGGTCCCCTCATCTTTAAGCGCCCCGCCCCGCAGTAGCGAGTTGTCGCTCCGGCGAGCCATTGCGGACCGGACGGACGACGGCGGGCTCCAGCCTTTCGTTTGCCCAGCGCCGGAGCGGCCGCTCCACCAGGCGGAAGGACGCCCAGGCGAACACCACGGTGAGGGCCGCCGAGAGCGCGATGCGGATCGGCAGCTCCGGGACCAGGGGCATCAGCAGCAGGTACACGGGGATGTGCCAGAGGTACATTCCGTAGGAAAGGTCCCGGCCGGGCCCGGCAAGCCAGGGGTGGCTGAGGAACCGTGCCATGAACCCGGCTGGCTGCAGGACAAGGGAGCCGAGCAGCACAGCAGTCAGCAGGGAGAGCAACGTGGGCCCGGGAACCCGGCCTGATGCACACCAGCAGCAGGGCCAGGGCACACCCGATCAGCAGTTCATCGGCCCGGGTGTCCGGCCCGTTGTACAGCCGGCCCAGCGGCGCGCCGGCCATCACCAGCACGAACCGCTCCAGCAGAAAGGCCGCGGCCAGGCCGGCCGTAGCCCAAGCCGCGGTGCGGGCCCGCCAGAATCGCAGCATCACCAGCAGGAGCAGCGGCCACACCAGGTAGAACTGCTCCTCCACGGCGAGGGTCCAGGTGGGGCCGAGGGTTTCGCCGGTGATGGAGTTGCCGAACATCCCGAAGTGCGCCAGTTCATGACGTAGCCCGCCGCCGGCAGGACGAACTCCGCCTGCCCTCCCCAGCCCGATGCGGGAAAGACAAAACCCACCGCGAGGATGACCGCGCACAGGGCCAGCAGCGCCGGCCACAGCCTGGCCAGCCGCTTGGCGTAGAAGACCCCCAGCCGCAGCCTGCCGGTTGCCTGCCACTCCTTCATGATCAGCAGGGTGATTACGAAGCCGCTCAGGGTGAAGAACACGTCCACCCCGATGAATCCACCGGGCATCTGTTCGGTTGCCGTGTGAAAGAAGAAGACGCCCGCCACCGCGATGGTGCGAAGCCCGTCCAGGGCATGCTTGCGCCCTGAAATCAGCCCGCCTTCCGGGCTTGAGGGGCGTTCCGAAACTGACGAATTTCCGCTGCTAGACCTAAAAACCACTAAGCAAGCATATATAACGTTTCGGTAACTGCGCTGGATGAAGTCTGGACGCAGGCTGGGAACCAGCCCCGCCGGACTGCGATCCGAAGCGGCACCTCTCCCCTGCCCGCGGTGAGAGTTTTTGGGCAGATATGGCGGGCTGAGGGCCTTGGAAGTCGCCATATCTGCCCAAAAACTCCAGAGGGTTATTGGGTGAGGGCGGCCCAGGATTCCAGGAACTTTTCCGCAATGTAGGCGTGGCCGGCGGAGTTCGGGTGGGCACCGTCGGCGTCGAACCCCGGGCTGTTGGCAGGAGTGAACCAGCCGGCGTCGATGGCGTCAACGAACGGGGCACCGGCGGCCTCGGCGCCGGCGCGGACCGCAGTGTTCGTGGCGCGGAGCTCCTCCGCCAGCGGCTGGGGTGCCGAGGGTCCCAGCACCACCACTTGGATCCCCGGCCAGAACCGGCGCGCCGCCAGGATGGTCTGCGTGGTGGCGGCCTTGACCTCCTCGGCGTTGGGGATCTGGGCGTCGTTCTGGCCGCCCTGCAGGATGAGGACGTTCGGCACAAAGGACGGGGTGGCGGCAATCTCCTGCAGCCGGAGCTCGTACTCGCCGCCCAGTTCGTCCTGCGCTCCCCCGCCCCAGGCAAACCCGGTTCCGCCCGCGCCGTCGATGTTGGTGGGGTATCCCAGCGCGTTGGCAACCAGATAGGCCCAGCCCTGGTTCGGCGCATCAGCTCCATCCCCGGCCGTGTAGGAATCGCCCAAGATCAGGATCACCGGCTCGGCCGGCAACTCGATTCCCGCCGGCGGTGCGGTTGCAGTTGCCGTGGAAGTGGGAGTGGGAGTGGCGGTGGGAACCGAAGGAGAACTCGAGGCCACAGAGGCTGCGGGCGTGGACACCTGGCTGCTGGCTGGAAGAGGTTCCACGGCCGCGCCCAGGCCGCCCGGATTCATCAGCGCGAGCGCTGCCACCCCAAAGGCGAGGACCGCCAGCACCGCGAGTGCAGCGTACTTCATCCAGTCCTGCATGCGCCCGCCGTTTCTCATCACGCGGCAAATCCTACCGGTCCCGCGTCGCCGCCCACGGAAGGGGCACCGCCGGGGCAGTAACGGTGCAGTAACGCCCGTCTGATCGACTTATTCCTGTGGTTCCCTCGCGTGAGGACGGGTGATGATGGGGCAGCCGTGGAGTTCCCTCCGGGTGGCCGGTTTGGCGCTGGACGTCCCCGAACAGCTGGCCCCCTCCCAGGAACACACCATTGAGGGCGGCGCCGCCGTCCTCGAAGGCGCCGGCATCAGGCTGACCGTCGACGCAAGCCCCTTCGCCGACCCCCTCACCCGCTACGCGGCCAAACCCGGCTACGAGCACTGGCAGGAAAACGTGGGCAACGGCACCGCGGACTTTGTCTCGTTCGAGGAGGAGGGAATCCGCACCCTTGCCGCCACCTTCCCCGGCCGCGCCACCGCCGTCGTCCATATGTCCCCCGGCGCGGAACGGGACACCGCACTGCAGATCCTGCGAAGCATCCGAACAGATCAAGGAGAGTCCAATGACTGAAGAGCAGTA
Source organism: Arthrobacter sp. Y3221159 (assembly GCF_059089885.1). Taxonomy (NCBI): domain Bacteria; kingdom Bacillati; phylum Actinomycetota; class Actinomycetes; order Micrococcales; family Micrococcaceae; genus Arthrobacter; species Arthrobacter sp. Y3221159. The sequence continues at coordinate 55,766 of NZ_JBNHFC010000001.1, read as the reverse complement.
CCGCGCGGCCCCGTACCTGGCCGCCGTCGAAAACACCGCCGCGGGGGAACGGAGTCCGGGGTTCAGCAAGGTGCAAAGCTACCTTGAGCGGTTCGGCTACCTGGGCGAAGCAACCCCCCGGGAGCTCGGTGTCCTGGACGACCCCACCGAAGGGGCCCTGAAGAAATTCCAGGAATTCTTCCACCTGCCCGTCACCGGCGTCTTCGACGACGCCACCCGCGACGTCATGATGCAGGCACGCTGCGGTCTTCCGGACATGCGCGGCGGCGCAATCGCCTTCGCCACCCAGTGCGCGTGGACGGACCGGACACTGACCTACGCGTTCGATACCGGGACCGACGACGTTGCGGGCACCGCTGACTTCGACGCCATCCGCCGCGCCATCCAGACCTGGCAGAACGTGGGCGGGCTGACCTTCACCGAGGTGGCCCTCGGCTCCAGCCCGGACATCCGCATCGGCTGGCGGCCGGCAGCGGACCCGGACCACTCGATGGTGGGCGGGGTCCTGGCCCACGCAGACTTCCCGCCCGGCTGCAGCGTGGTCACCAACACCCTGCCCAAGCCGGTCCACTTCGATGACAGCGAGCACGTCTGGAGCGTGGGTGCCGCGGCGAGCGCCTTCGATATCGAGACGGTGGCCCTGCACGAGTTCGGCCACATCGTGGGGCTGGCGCACTCCAGCGTGGCGAACGCCGTGATGGCCCCCACCGTGTCCTCCAACTTCACCAAGCGGGCCCTCACCCAGGACGACATCGACGGGTTCCGGGCCCTCTACCCGGCGGCCCCGCAGGCCTGGTCCGGCTGGAACTCCCTGGGCGGCGTCATCACCTCGGACGTCTCGGTGGGCAACAACAAGGACGGCCGGCTGGAGGCATTTGCCCGCGGCACCGACGGCGCCGTGTGGCACCGGTGGCAGACCGCGCCCAACGGCAACTGGTCGGGCTGGAACTCCCTGGGCGGGGTCATCACCACTGAGATCGCCGTAGCCAACAACCAGGACGGCCGGCTGGAGATCTTTGCCCGCGGCACCGACAACGCCCTGTGGCACCGATGGCAGACAACCCCCAACGGGAACTGGGCTGGCTGGAACTCGCTGGGCGGCGTCATCACCGGGCCGCCTGCCACCGGCCGCAACGCCGACGGCCGGCTGGAGGTTTTCGCCCGTGGAACCGACGGCGCCGTATGGCACCGCTGGCAGACCGCACCCAACGGCAACTGGTCCGGCTGGAACTCCCTGGGCGGCGTCATCACCTCCGAGATCACCGTAGGCAAGAACAAGGACGGCCGGCTCGAGGTCTTCGCCCGGGGCACGGACAACGCGCTGTGGCACCGCTGGCAAACGGCACCCAACGGCAACTGGTCCGGCTGGCACTCGCTGGGCGGCATCCTCACATCCAACATCGCCATCGGCAGCAACAAGGACGGCCGGCTGGAGGCCTTCGTCCGCGGCACCGACAACGCGCTCTGGCACATGTGGCAGACGGCGCCGAACAGCGGCTGGTCCGGCTGGCGGTCACTGGGCGGCATCCTCACCTCCGATATCGCCGTGGGCAGGAATGCGAGCGGCCGGCTTGAGGCCTTCGTCCGCGGCACCGACAACGCGCTCTGGCACATGTGGCAGACCGCGCCGAACAGCGGCTGGTCAGGCTGGCACACCCTGGGCGGCATCCTCACCTCCAACATCACGGTGGGCAGCAACGCCGACGGCCGCCTGGAAGTCTTTGTCCGCGGCACGGACAACGCCATGTGGCACAGGTGGCAGAACATGCCCTTCCTCACGGAAGAGTCCACCGGGGCTGCGGCGATGGCCGGGGGCACGGACGTCTCGTCCGACGCCGGCGCTCCCCAAACGGTGGAGATGCCGCTTGGCGCCATGGCCGAGAGCGTGACAACCGACGGCCACAAGAGCCGCGAAGGACAGGACATGCCCGCGGGGGCGATGGACGGCGCGGAGAAGGAAGCCGTGAACGCGCAGGAGATGCCGGCGGGAGGCATGCCGACAGCCGTCTGACCAGGCGCAAAGGCGGGACGTACGACGACGGCGCGCGGCCGCCGTCGTACGCTTCGGTTCCGGACGTGCCGGGCAGGCTCGGGCCGCAAACTGCCGCCCCGCGATGCCTGTTGCGGCTTTCCGCAGACTTCCTCTTCAGGCCCTTTTCCCAGCGCCGCCCGTCCGTATCATTCAAGGATGCAGCCCGGCTCAGAATCGCACAGGTTGTCGTTGGCTCTCCCCCGAGGGGAGGACCGGTAATGCTCAAAAGGACCGAAGCCCAGGCCATCGCGGCCGTGGTGGAGCGGCTCGCCGAGCGGTTCCCCGATAAGCCCCGCTCCGTCGTCGAGGACGTGGTTGCCGAGGAGTACAGCCTGCTGGACGGCTGCCGGGTGCGGGACTACGTCGCAATCCTCGTGGAACGCGGCGCCAAGCGCAAACTTGTCCGCCGGCAGTTCACCGTGGACTTCGCTAGTGCTCCCGGCGGGTCTCCTGGAGCCGCTTGATGAACCAGCGCGACTGCTCCGGCCCGTAGGGCAGGACGGGGATCGCCTTGGTGGCGTCGCTTGGGGTGTCGCGGATGGACTGGCGCGCCTGGCGGACGGCGGTGGTCATGGTGTCCGCCATGGTCTTGACGAACTGGTCGCTGCACGGCTTCCCGTGCCCGGGGATCAGGAACTCGTAGCGGTGGCGCAGCGCTGAGATGTGGCGCAGCGCGTCCGCCCACTCCTCCGGGTAGGAGTCCTCGAAGGAAGGGTGCGCGCCCTGCTCCACGAGGTCGCCCACAAACAAGGTGGTGGGGGTGCCCACCAGGAGGTCGCCGTCGGTGTGGCCGCGGCCCAGGTAGAAGAGCGTGGCGGTGAGGCCGCCCAGGTCCACCAGCACCGGCTGGTCCTTCACGATGGCGTTGGGGACCACCAGTTCCACGTTCTCGCCCTCACCGGCGGACATCTCCGGTTCCAGCGTCCCCACGAAGCGGCGCTGCAGGTCCCCGTGTTCGTCGATTTCGGTGGCGCAGTTCTGGTGTGCCCAGAACTCCGTGACGCCGGCTTCGGCGAACACCGCGTTGCCGAAGAAATGGTCGTAGTGGGCGTGGGTGTTGACGACGACGAGCGGCAGCCGGGTCTTTTCCCGCACCGCGTCCAGGATTTCCCTGCCCTGCCGGGGGCCGCAGCCGGTATCGATCACCATGGCCCGTTCGGATCCGACGATGAGTCCGGTGTTCAGCAGCGATCCTTCGGTGAACAGCACATAGTTGTCCGCGCCGACTTCGAGCCATTCCGACATTGTTTCTCCGTACCTCCGGCAAAGCAGTGTTCGTTCGTCTGGCTCCCGATTGTACCCAGCACTGCTTGGAGATCCGGGGAAGCGCACCTACCGGAGGGTGAGGATCAGCTTGGGTGCGGCTGTGCTGCCGGCCTCCTTCGAGCTCACTGCCAGGCCGTCGGTGCTGCCGGTGTCCACGCCCAGGGTGAGCTGCTGGCCGAGCTCGCCGGCCAGGTCTGTGGCGGTCAGCGGAATGCTGTAGCCGGTGCTGACCGCCGTGGGGCCGAGCGTGCCGAGGCTGCTGGTGCCGAGCGCGGGACGGTTGGTGTAGGTGATCCCGCTTTCAGTCCAGCTGTCGTCGACGACCAGTTTGACGTTCTGCTTGCCCACTGAGGCATTGTCGCCAACGCTCAGCTGCAGCACCGCGCTCTCCAGCGTCCTGCCCGCATAGGCCGACAGGTCGAACTTGAGATACACAACCTCCACCGGGCTGTTGTCCACCCACAGTGCGGTTTTCTTGCCGTAGTTCGTCCCCGGCCCAAGGCTGGAGACGTAGCTGTCAGCGGTAGTCGTGAGCGTGACGGTCTCCGGTGTTGCGGGGGGCGCGGGAGCCGTTCTGAAAGTCCAGGTCCGGTCCGAGGCCAGCGCGTTACCCGCGGCATCCTTCACTCCGCCGGAACCGCCTTTTATCGTCGCCGTGTACGCCGTATCCGGCGCCAGGTCCGTGGCCGGGTCCAGCGTGGCAACGCTGCCCGTGCTGTTGAACGACACAGCCGCCGGCACCGCCGTCGTCCCCGCTGCCAGCGTGAACGTGTCCGCGGTGACCGTGGACGCGTCCAGCGTTTCCGAGAACTGTCCCGTCACGTTAGCTGTCACTGCCACGCCTGTTGCGTTGGTGGCAGGGGACGTACCCGTCACGGTTGGGGCGGTGGTATCGCCAGTGCCGCCGCCTCCGCCGCCGGCGGGTGGCTCGTAGAAGTGCCAGTACCGGTTGGTGGCGTTGACATCGGCGAGCACAAGCAGTCCGCTGTTGTCGGTGCCCCGCGCCTCGCTGTTGAGGTTCTGCTTGGTGGAGGTCACGTCGTGGGCATACTGGTCGGCATCCATGATGCGGTTGGTCTTTGTGGTGGTGAAGCTGATGTTGTCCAGGGGTGTGGACTTCTCGTAGATCGCGCCTCCCGAGCTGGTGCAGGTACCGGCGTTCGTGGTGCCGGCCGGCTTCGGATACGTGGCGAACGTCCGCAGCTGCTGGGTGCTCTCATCGATCAGGACCATCACCCGGTTGGGGCACTCCGCCACGGTGGCGATCGTGTGCGCGGACCAAGTGGTGCCGTTCAGCGCCAGCAGCTGGATCAGCGGCTGGGACGCCGAGGTGAATGAGGTCTTGATGGCGGCGAACACCCGGCCGCCGGAGGAGTCCAGCCATTTAAGGTTCATGTGGTCGTCACCGCTGCGCAGCCCCGACACCGCCGTCTCGGGAGCGGACCAGTCAGCTTCCGGCGCCCCGTCCACGTGGTGGCTCCAGTACATGCCGTCGGTGGCGTCGCCCACCTGGCGGCTCCACATCACACCGATTTTCCCGTCGAATGCGATCATCGCCGAAATGTCGTCCACTGACACATTGCTCAAGGATGCTGGATGAGGGAACGGGGTCCCCCATGTCTTGCCGTCCGTGCCGGTCACGTTCAGGTAGATCCGGTTGCCCTGCTGCCACGTGGCCCACATCCTGCCCGTGGAGTCCTTATCGATGGTCAGAACCTCGACTTTGGAGTTGTTGATCTGTGAAGAACCCAGCAGTGAATACTTCTTGGCGCTTGAGTCGTAGCTGTAGCGCCGCATGGTCGTTGGGAAGTTCGGCTCGGCCGGCAGTCCGTCGTTGACGAACCGGTAGCTCGCCACATACAACGTGGTCCCATCCCACAGCACGTCATGATGGGTGTTACCCCGCGCGTCCGTCACCACCCCCGTGCTGGCCCATGAGCCCGTCGCGGCGTCGAACCGGAATATGTGGAACTTCGAGCTTGCGGTGTCCCACAGGTTTCCCCACCAGATGCCGTCGTTGAACCACAACCCGCTCGTGGCCCGCTTCGTGCCCGTCGGCACTGACGTCCCCGCATGCGACGGCCCCTCCACCCCGATATCACCTTCGGCAGCCGAGGCCCCGGCCGGAACCGCGAGAATACCGGTTACTGCAAGCAGCAGCACTGACAGGAGTGCATGGAGCCGCAAATACCAGCGCCTGTCCAGATTCACGTCGAACACAATCCACCCTCTTCAGCTAGAGCGTGCCCCCTGCCCACGGCGATTCCTCACCGTACCAATGGGGCTTCCAGCCGATCACCAGTAGCGCCTACCCGCTTCAGGGGGAGCCGGTACCCGCGGAAAGTGGTTCGATACCCGGATCCGGGCGGACTGCACCTAGTTCCGGGCCCAGATGGCCACCCAGTCAACGTAGACGTGGCCTGCGGTGTCGGGTGCCGGGCAACCGGTCAGGCAAGACTCGGTCTGCAGGAGGTAGCGCATCGGCTTGTCCGGCACCATGGACGTTGCAACGCCGATGGATTTGCCGTCCAGGAAGAATTCGATGCGACCGGGTGTCCATTCGGTGGTTGCCACGTGCCAGTCCGTGAACGGGACCTCGGGGCGGAAGACGTCGAAGGTGTGGTTCCCGTCCGGGCCGATGCCGTGCAGGGCGGCGTAGATGACTTTGGACAGGTCCCCTTCCGGGAAATCGATCTCGCCGTCCTGCGGCCACTGCTTGCTGACGGGCCAGAGCAGCCAGGCCAACTTGTAACCCGGGAGGGAATCGGCTTTGAAGCGTACGGAGTAGCGCCCGTAGAGCTGGCTGTTCCAGGGCGCCTGGGTGGTACCTGCGAATCTCGGGGATGGTGCTGCGCCCATGGAAACACCGTTTTCGGAGTGCAAAAAGAAGTCCAGGACGCCGTCGTGGACGCTGAGAACCTTGGACGGGTAGTACCCGGACGTTCTCGCATCCTTTGGCTGCGTTTTGCCATGGGTGTCCGGCGTGCCGTCCTTGTAGGTCTCGTGCCATCGCGAACCGTAGATGCCGGGAAAATCGCCAATGGGCACGTTTCCGTCCGTGAAGTCATCCACAAAGACCTGCCGCCAGCCGGGCAGGTCGCCCACCGGGACGGACTGGTAGAAGGACGGAAACTCAGGTTTTGGAGCCGGCTGGGAACCGCTGCCGTTTGTCGGCGCCGGGGAGGCGGTTTCGACCGTAGCCGCCGGGGTGCTTGCCTCGGCAGTTGCCTCGGCACTTGGCTCGGCACTTGGCTGCGAGGAACTTGGCTCGGAAGCCTGCTCCGGGGAAGGAGCATCCGTGGTGGGCTGTGCAGACTCAGTCACCTGGGTCGCGGGCTCGCTACTTGGCCCTTCGGAGCTCTGGGTCCGCGGGTTATTTGCTGCAACGCTGAGCGTGCCGATCGTGAGCGCCAGGGAAACGACCATCAGCACGGCCCCGCCGGTCCGCGCACGCTCCTTGACCGTCTCCGTGTGCGACGCTCCATCCTCAGGGACAAGATGCCGGGGCGTCCGGCGACCCCCCATCCAGGCAAAGCGGGAGTTGCGAGGGCTGTCTCCCATGGTGTCCTCCCAGCGTGGTCCGGCCGCCGGGGACTTCTGGCAAGAACGGAGCGCCCCGGCCTCATCCCCTTTTGTTCAGCGTAGGAGGGGCCGCCGCAACAGGTCACGAGTACCGAGTACTCATATTTAGGATTCAACTCTCGCGCAGGTACTTGTTTTCCAGACGACGCGCTCCAGTACGTTCCGCTCGTAATGACGTCAGTCCCGTCTAAATCCGTGCATACGGGCAGCGGCGAGGCTGTGGCTTGCATCGAACTCTGCAATCGGCGGCTTCTTGGCCGGTGCCCACGCTTCAGGTCCATTACTGCTTGGCTGCTGCAAGTAACGCCAAAGGACCAGCCCCGTGCAGGCCATCAACAGCAACCCTGCAACCAACCCCCAACTTCGGGGTACCGGAACTCCCGCCGGCTTCAACTTGAAGTGTGAAGCTGCAACTTTCGGTGCTACATGTCTCCAATGTTCTTGGAGTCGGGGGTAGATGGGTTCCGTTCCGCCTGCTACCTCGTCAGCTAGCTGACGTAACGTCACCTGCAGACGGGGTGAAGCTGTTTCAAGGCCGGCATCTAGCCCGGCCACAACTTTCTGCAGCGCAACCTGAACACCCGGCGTGGCCCATTGCCTACCCTTCGCCAAATGATGAATCAGGTCTTGTGATAGGAGAAACGTCTGCTCCTTGTCAATCACATGCCCTGTTGTATGCACGGGTGCCTCCTATGAACAGCTACGTCAATGGACTACGTCGGGCATTGGTGACCGCTGGAGAGTAGCCGGCTTCGAAATGGAAGCCCTCGCCTCCGATCCGCTTCCACATTAGGACTCCTAACGCAAAGGTCGCCCGAGTAACTAGTACGCGTCTTCAAATCACCCGTTACGGGGCTGGCATGAGCGGACTCGTGAGACCCCCCGCGACCAGGGCGAAGTGGGACGAACACTTTACCCGTCCCGTTGACCAAGCTGGAAATTCCCATCAAAGTTGCTTTGCATTGCCCGTATCAAAATTGCCCGTATCAAAGTCGTCGTTCTCGTCCTGACTTAACGTTTCGACGACGCCCTCAGCTCTGAGAACTTTGAAGATCGTGGCAACCAGTATCTTGGCGTCCAAGAAAGGGCCCACGTCGGAGACGTACTCCAGGTCCTTTTTGATTCGAAGACTCCAGGGCGCCTCGGCCCTGTAAGTTACTTGCGCCAATCCTGTGAGCCCTTGAGGCACCAGAACCCGACGGGCCTGCTCGGGGGTATATCGCGCGTAATGGGCGGGCAGTGCGGGCCGCGGCCCCACGAAACTCATGTCTCCTCGAAGAATGTTCACCAGCTGGGGAAGTTCGTCCAAACTGTATTGTCGCAGTTTCACGCCCAGCGGTGGCACGAGATTCAGTTCCGGCAGAATGGACCCGCCGCCGATCTCCTCCGCATTGTTGATTAGGGTTCGGAATTTTACCATTGTGAAAACTTTGCCAAACTGGCCTATACGGCGTTGGCGAAAGAGAATCGGCCTCCCCATGCGGACGCGTATCAGGATGGCGATTAGTGCCATGAGTGGCGTGAGCGCCACAAGCATGAGTGCGGCCGTGACCCTGTCAAAAAGTGCGCGCCATGCCAAATACGTCTGATGATGATCCACGGGCTTCCCTCCGCTCAAACATCAATTTCGGGATGCTAGGAATGATTGAAGAGCCTCAATAACGCGGGAAAACTCACCAGACGTCAAAGCAGAGCCCGAAGGAAGCGTGAGACCTGTCATAAAATACCGCTCCGACGTACCGTCCACGAAACACTCAGCGTCCGCGAACACAGGTTGGAGGTGCATCGGTTTCCACAGAGGACGTGTTTCGATATTTTCTGCAGTAAGGTAGGCAGCCATATCCTGCGCTGTGAAACCGGCCGCCTCCGGGTCAATTACCACCGACGTGAGCCAACAGTTGTCCTCGTGATCACAGAGAGCCCCAAACAGTTCCGCACCTTTCACCTGTGAGAAGAACTCTCGATAGATTTCGCGACGCCGGCGGCGTATGGACATCATCCCGTCCAGTCGCAGGAGTTGTGCCCGCCCCAAGGCAGCCAAGACGTTGCTCATCCGGTAGTTATAGCCAATGTCCTTATGCTCGTAGTGAGTCACAGGTTGCCTCGCTTGGGTGGCCAAATACCGCACGCGGGATGCGGTCTTGGGGTCTGCGGTCAAAAGCATTCCGCCGCCAGAAGTCGTCATGATTTTGTTGCCGTTGAAGGACAAGGCGGCCATGTCGCCGAATGAGCCGGCAGCCTTCCCACGACGGGTGGCGCCAAATGACTCCGCTGCATCGGAAATCACCGCCATTCCGAACCGTTCAGCAATGCGGTCTATCTCGTCAAAGTTGCAGACCTTACCCAGTAGGTCTACGGGCAGAACCGCCTTGGCGGGACGAACTTCCGCTGCCAGCTTTTCCGCTGCTTCTTCCAATAGCGCCGTACTGATGTTGCCAGATACATCACTGTCAATGAAGTAAGGGCGAGCACCTGTGTAACGGATCGCGTTCGCTGTCGCAGCGAAAGTCATAGTCGAGGTCAGTACTATGTCCCCATGTCCGATGCCCTGGCTCAGCAGGGCCAGATGCAAGGCGGCAGTTCCCGATGCAAGCGCCACACCATAAGGAACTCCAACCCGCTTCGACACCTCGGCTTCAAATTCCTCGACATCCGGGCCCATAGGGGCGACCCATCCCGAACGGAGTGCGTTTAAAACAAACTTCTCTTCCAACTCACCGACATCAGGTGCTGATAGATAGATCCTGGTGTTCATTGTCTGCTCTCAAGGCTGAGTAACCGCAGCATGTCGTCCCTTGCCTGGGCAAGGGCTGGGTCGAAGCAGTTTCCCATTAGATCCTCGGGCGAAAGAGGCGGCACCACGGTATGGCTGATCTTCGGGTGGATCGGCCGTCTGTCCGTTTCGCCCTCCCCTACCAGCTCCTCGTGCAGTTTTTCTCCCTGTCGAAGCCCGGTGATACAGATGCTGATGTGACGGCCGGACTTAGCAATCATCCGTTCAGCTACATCCATAATTCGAACTGGCTCTCCCATATCCAAAATCAGCACTTCCCCTGGACATCCGATCGCGCCCGCCTGCACCACCAGCTGGCATGCCTCCGGAATAGTCATGAAGTAACGTGTTACGTCCGGGTGAGTTATGGTCAACGGACCTCCTGCCTCAATTTGTAGTTTGAAGGTAGGAAGCATAGAACCGCGGCTGCCGATGACGTTGCCAAACCGTACGGACAAATAGGACTTCTCTGTATCAGCGGCAAACCAAGCTGTTAACCGTTCTCCCAAGCGCTTCGAATAACCTAGGACACTCGTTGGGTTTGCCGCCTTGTCAGTAGAGATATTCACGAAGTTTTGAACGCCCGCTGCCTTGGCTGCACGCAGGACATGAAGCGTTCCGAGCACATTTGTTTGCCATGCTTCGTTCGGGTATTGCTCCAGCATGGGCAGGTGCTTAAGCGCAGCGGCGTGGAACACTATGTCCGGGCGTCTTTTCATGAAAATGTCTTCGATTGTGCACGCATCGCGAATATCGGCAAGCACAACATCGTCCGTGTCGAGTAGCCCGTGTCCAGAGATGGAAATTTGGGTGCCCTGCAAATTTGTCTCATCCCGGTCGAGCATGATGAGCTCAGAGGGTGCGAACCGCGTAATCTCCCGGCAGAGTTCAGATCCGATCGACCCACCCGCACCAGTGACCAGGACGCGTTTGTTAGCGATGAATCCAGCTATGGAAGCCAGTTCGGTGTCAACAGGCTGCCGGCCAATGAGGTCGGCTATGGATACGTCCCGAAGGTCCTTCAGCCCTGTACGGCCTTCAAGGACATCGGCGAGTAGGGGCAGAACAAGCAACCGAAGGCCTGCTTCATCCGCGGCATCTGAAACTTCGCGGAGTAGCTCGGCGTCCGCCCGGGCGATCGCAAAGATGAGTACTTCCGCTCCGCTGGCCCCTGCTACCCGGGCCAGATCCTCGCGGCGGCCCAGAACTGGTACCCCTTCCAGCCGGAAATTCCGGAGTCGGAAATTGTCATCTATGATGCCCACGGGACGGTAAGGCGAATACTTGTCCTCGTTCATCTGCCGTATGACGTGTTGCCCCAAATGGCCCGCTCCGTAGACCAGGGTGGGAGTGGCAGTTGCACCCGGACGGAGACGCCGCTCGCTAAGCGCTCGATGCGTTAGACGCACTCCTGCCATCAGAACAGCAGCAACGAGCAACGCAATGCAGGGTGCGCTTCGAGGGAAATGGTCTGACGCGGGAACGAAAAGCCGACCAATCGTCAAAATGGCGCCGACACTGGTCACCACCAACATGAGGTTCAAAGCATCGTGCCGGGAACCATACGGATGAAGATATCTGTAAAGGCCGAGGACCCACCCAAGCAGTGCCTGCAGGACAACCGCAAACGATATCGCTATACCGAGAATTACAGGATCAATCCTTGCAGCATCGAAATCCAATCGGATCAGTGTGCCAACAGGAAGTGCGGCGGCCCAGACACCGCTGTCCACCAGAAACTCTCGCCACCGAAAGACCCGATCCGGCGTTGAAGTAGTATCCGCGCCGCTCGCCCGGGCTGCATCAAACTTGCGCCGTCGCGCCAAGCCAAAGTTGGGTCCCGGATGGGGTAACCGGACACCGCTGAAGTGTCCAATCACCGCAGGCCCCAAGAATTAGTAATCCAACGCTGCCGCACACCCACAAAGCCGCTATAGCGCGCACACTCTGAGCTCGCAGGTACAAAAGCTGCCTGACGAAACCTCATGTGAAAACGCTAAATCCGAGAGGCCAGCGGAGAACACAGTAGAGACTACTCGATTTAGAAACCATGGCTACCCGGAAAGACCGCACATTCGGGGCCATTGTTTTTTCGGCATCGCCTTGGCGCCGAGGGCGGCAGTGGTTAACAAAGGAAGGCAGCACAATTCCCTCTAGGGAGATGCTGTCCGTTCGCGCAGCCATTGTGTAGCAGAGCGGGCAACGCTAACATACTGGCGGGGAGGGTCTGGTCTCGCTTGACGAGCGCGAAGGGCCCATTACATGACCTCCTCCGCCCCCACCACCCCCGTAGCGTCCAGGCGGTTCATCCATGTAGTAGACGCCGCGGTTTGGGACTCACACATCGCCCGACTGGGTATCAGGGACACCTACAGCTGCGCTGCATACCACCGAGCGGCGGCCCTGATCGAACCGGAAGGCACCAAGCCAGTCCTGCTGGCTTACGAGGACGAGCGCGGCGAAGTGGCGCTTCCGCTGTTGTTGCGTCCGCTACCGGGGGGTCACGGGTGGGATGCCACCAGCGCGTACGGCTATGGGGGTCCGATCGGCCGGGGAGCCCCGGACTTGAACGCCTTCGGCGCCGCCGTAGACGCGTGGGCCCACGAGCAAGGAGTCGTGTCCACGTTCCTCCGACTGCACCCGCTTCTCGGCAACGGAAGGCTCGTGCCGCCAACTGCCGAGCTGTTCGACGTCGCGTCCACCGTGGCATGGGACCTGTCGCCAGGCCGGGACCTGCGGCGAAACCTGCACTCGGATCAACGTAGATCAGTGCGGAAGGCGGAGAATGCGGGTCTCACAATCACCATAGCAACCCACCCAACGAGCCTGGACGGCTTCCGGGACCTGTACGTCGCCACGATGCGGCGCCAACAGGCAGCGGACTTCTTCTTCTTCCCTGACGCGTACTGGCGGGCGCTGCTCACTGACGACCAATTCCTGGTACCGCTGCTGGTCGAAGGTCGGCTGGCGGATCGTCTGGTCAGCGCACTGCTGTGCTTTGCGGCAGAGCCCTGGCTTCACGCGCACCTCTCGGCCGGAGACGACGTGGCGCGAGCGATTGGCGCCTCCGCTGCCTGCTATCTTGCAGCTGCGGAATGGGCGCAGGCGAGTGGACTGACCAGCTTCCACTTGGGTGGTGGACTCGGTGGAAACACCACTTCTCCGCTTTATGCTTTCAAGCAGCGCTTCGACCCTTCCAGCCCGCCACGGCTGTTCCAAGTTGCAAAGTTGGTCCACGACCGTGATCGGTACCGGAAGCTCGCCGGGACAGACGCCACCGACGGGTTCTTTCCTCCATGGCGCCGCCCACAGTAGCCCCTCCGCGCTGACCCAAAGTAGCTCATCAACCAGCGGCGTCAACCCTATCCATGCGAAAAGCCCCAGAGTAGGCTTGCCCGCACCACACTGAAGAAGCCCGAAAGTGGAGGACCCATGTCAGCCAAGCACCCGACTTCCCGGCGCGCCGTTTACAGTGCTGGCATGAGGCTCTTGTGGCCGATATACGAGCGGGCCGGAAGCGCATACCTGGCCGGCCGGGAAAGGGCCTCGGCCCTGGACCTGACCGAGCGCCTGCTGGCGGCAGGCTCGGCGGCAACCCTCGGATACTGGCCGCACCAAGGGGAGCCGGCCGCACAGGTGGCGGCTGAGGAGCGCTCCACCCTCAAGGCCCTCAGCCAACTGGGCGCCGTTGGAGATCGGGCTGATCTTTCACTGAAGGCCGCACGGCTTGGGTTCGACGCCGACGTCGTACGCCAACTGGCGAGGCTGGCCATGGAACAAAACACGCGGCTCGTCTTTGACTCGCATTCCCCCGCCGAAGCTGACCGTACCTTGGCGTTGGCCAGAGTATCTCGTAGTGAAGGGGCATTGACCGGGGTAGTCCTGCCCGCACGCTGGCAACGAAGTATCGACGACGCGGTCATGGCATCCGAATGCAATATCTCGGTGCGTGTAGTAAAGGGCCAGTGGCGGGACGATATCCCCGGCGGCAGGGTAGACACTGAGTCCGCGCTGCGCTCATGGTACTTACGCCTGATTGACCGGCTGGACGGGCTCAACGTGCGCACCGCTGTGGCTACCCACGATGTCGTCCTGCTAGAAAAAGCTCTCGCCCGCCCGACGGCCACGGGCGCGCCGCGAGAGGTGGAGCTGCTGCTCGGCCTACCCGTCCGGCGGGCACTGGAGGTGGCCCTACAAGCGGGCGCGGCGACCCGGTTCTACGTGAGTTTCGGCTACCCGGGACTGCCGTACCCCTTCCGGGCTGTCCTCATGCGCCCGAGGCTGGCCCGGCTGCTTGCCCAAGGAATCATTCTGGGGGGCCGCAACCAGGTAATCCAGCGCAACGCCGCCCTCCAACGAGACTCATCATCCGCTACGGCTCCTTGAAAGAAGCCAAAGGATGGCGTGTAAACGTACCTCCATGGATGGAGCAACATGGAGCTTTAGAGCAACGTGACCATTTGGATGCGGAGACTCCATGGCGCGCCTAATGGACGGGCAGGGCTGGCCGCGGACCGACACAACTCATATCTGCCCGGAGTACATTCACCAGTTGAGGAAGGACTTTAGGCGCGAACCCGGCAGGGGCATATATCCGTGCGTACTATTGCCACTATGGATTCCTCACTGACCGCAGGGGAAGGCCATCTCCCGTCAGGAAGAGCCCACGGTCGCCGAAGACACCGAGTTCGGAACAGCTTTATCGCCACCCTCGTGTGCTGCGACGTCTTCCTGGTCGCATGGGTAATTGCCGGGGCTTTCCTATTTGCAAATCCGGCAGTCGATCAAGCCACGGAATCGGACGCCGTCATAGTCTTGGCGCCAGCGGCTGGCACAGGCCGACTGGATTACGCGTTAGGTCTCATGTCCGAAGGCTACAGTGAGACACTCGTTGTTTCGGCGCCGGACGATGAGAGCAGCATCTGCGGAGCAGATCGGCCTTATAGAATCGTGTGCTTCAGCCCAGATCCAGTGACCACGCAAGGAGAAGCCAGGGCTATCCAGGAGTTGAGCGAAGAAAACGGGTGGAAGAAAATCACAGTTGTAACAGACGACTCCCACGTCACAAGGGCTCGGATCCTAATCGCAAGGTGTTACTCCCAAGAGCTCAACATGTCCGCTTCCAGGCGAGAGCTCTCACCCTCCGGCTGGGCCTTTCGGTTTCTCTACGAGAGCGCCGCACTCGTAACAGTTGTCCTCAATCCCTCGTGCTGAGCCCGTGACCTGACAGGCTGTAGGTTCCGTCAACGGCGTGCCGGATGCTAGTCTGCTGATTTCCGCTTCAACCGTGCCAGAAATCTTCTCACCCCGGCTAGCGGCGAGAAGCAATCCCGATACCAGTCGAAAACCATCCGGCCATTGTCAAAGTTGAGCGTGTGGGGTCCCTTCCGGTCCGGAAAGCGGATCTCACCGATCGGTGTCTCGCTATAATCGCGGTCGCTGAGCGCCGTCACTTCGAAGGCGAAGATGCCGTTGCCATAATCGCCGAGAAAGCTCTGGCCGAAACGGATCAAACGCTCGCCATCCCGCACCAAAGCCCCGGCCATGCGGGCGCCCCGCGGGCTGATTCGCAAAGGGCTCTTGGGGTGCGGCACGAACATGCCCCCGATATCGTCGGCCGACCAGAGGAGGAGACTGTTGGTTCCGACAGTCTCGGTATTGCCGAACAGGTAGATCCGACCGCCATGTTCCAGCAGCGTGGGATCGGCGACGCGGTGGCTTCCTTCGACCCGAATCTGGAACGCCTCGGTCATTCCGGAAGGGCTCATGCGATAGGCCTTCAGTTCCGACCATTGCGCGATTTCCGGGACGATCAGCTCTTCGCCGCCGGCTCGAAACCGTGCCGGATAGGAAAAATGGCCGCCGTCGGGCGATACCCGTCGATGCTGGTCGCCGGCGACCAGCACGATCTCGCCGAGCGCGTTCTTTCGGCTGAGCGCTTCCACCAGGATGCCCGGCGGATCCCGGATAAAGAAGGGATCCGCGTAGAAGAGATAGTTGCTGGGGATCGGAAGCGTCTGCCAGGTTGCCGCTTCCGGAAAGGCACTCGCCACCAATGCCGCTGCCGGTTTTGCGGACGCGTACGACACCTGCCAATGTTTTTCGAACATCGCGCCGTAGGCGGCGCGTCTGAGAAACGCGGCCGCCATTCCTGCCACGAACTTCAGCACCTGCCCGTTGGAGGGGAGGCGGTAATTTTTGCCCTGCGATGTCTTGGGCAGAGTTTCACCGGCAAGAGCGTTGGCGATGGCGGGATTGATGAGCAGCGGCGAATGGCGGTAGGCCTCGATCAGTGAGCGCCGGTAGGAATGCGGCTGGAGCTTGGTCTCGGCGAAGGCGACGACTTTGCCCGCATCAAGCTCATTGCTCAGCACCTGCAGGATCTGTCCCATCGTCTGCCGGCCGTGCAGCATCTCCCAGAAGCCCGCCGGACGGCCACGATATTCGTCCGGATCGCCATGGTGGTAGGACAGGATCGGCGTCCTCAGCCGATCCTTGGGGGGAACCGTGAGCAGGCCCATGCCGAGCTTTATGATCACGTCGAACCCCGAGGCATCGAGCTCGGCGATCAATTCGTCCGGAAGCTCCTGCCACGTGCCGCGATAGCGGGATTCGAACGCCTTCTCGTAAACGATGCGCTTGTTGCACCCACGCAGGGAGACCACCCGCGTCATCGGGTTTCGGATCGAGACCAGGTTCAGCAGGTACCAACCGAGGTGCTTCCACGGCCGCCGCTTCGGCTTCGTGTTGGTGCAGGAGAAGACCGCGATTTCCTCACAGCCTTCGAGCGCGTTAACAGCCTCCAGCCCAAATAGGGGAACGAGCGCGAAATCGGTGAGGACCGCGATCTTAAACTTCTGCATAACGCACCTACCCATTCCGCTATTTCGGCCTCGACTTCTAGAAGTCCGTTCAGCGCTTGAGCCTTACCTCATCGTGGAACGTTATCGGCGCTGGGAGGGACGAGGCCACCGCAGTGGCTACTCGAGTTTTGAACGTCCTATACCTGCACCAGGACAAGTAGCCAGTAAGACTGGTACCTATCATTGGTTCATGACCGAGAAGAAACCCGCCGGCGCGGCACTCATGCGGTTCGTAGCAGCGGCGTCTTTCGCATACATACTGTTGATGCCGGTGTCGCAGGGACTTCTGCTCGTAGGAGTTTTCGCCGTGATGGTCACAGCCGCGCTCATGACGAGCCTGGTTCAGCGGAAAATCCTGACCTTGCCCGTCATGGGGGTGGCGTTCTTCACTCTCCTGCTGGGGATTCTTGGGCTCCTGGTCGGGGCGGAAAATCCGGGTCTGGTCAATTCGGCCGGCGTGTATGTTATCGCCCCGATGGTCTACTTCGTAAGCATCGCTGCTCTCGGCCACTCCTCCCTCAAGGCACTCCTCACTACATGCGCAGTCATGACGGTGATAGCCGGCACCTACATTCTTGTGTATGTGGGCGGCGAGTTGGGCGTGACTCCGCAGGTCATCCCGGACATAGTCCTCGAACTTACCGGGGCAGGATTTGGTAGAACGGGCGACGCGACAGAGATCCGCTTTTACGGTCTTTCAACGCTCGTCGCCTCCGCGCCGATGTGGCTGGCATCACTCTTGGTAAAACGCGACGACTTGTTACCAAGGATGTCCCTGCGTGCGGCTGCAGCAACGGCTGGAATCGCGGGAGCCATGGTGGGTGGGCGCCGTGCAATCATCGTGGTCTTGGTGCTGATTCCTTTGGTTGCTTGGGTAGTGAAGCGCAGCACCATGCGCCGAGGTCCCCTGACTGTATCTCCCCTTAAAGCGCTGGGGGCGATGGCTGCGCTTATCGCCGTTATTTTTGCTTCGCCAGCCATACTTGCCCACCCGCTCGTAGCCAATACTTGGGGTGCGGTCGTATCCCTCTTCTCAGGCGAGTCGTCGGACGTAAGCACCAGCCAGACGGAACGCAACGAGCAAGCCGACCAGCTCTTGAGGGCATGGTCGCAGTCGCCTATCTGGGGACACGGTTTAGGGGCTGTCATCCCCGGCTACTCGCGAAGCGATACACAGCCTTGGCAGTTTGAGCTGCAGTATCACGTACTCCTTATGCAGACGGGCGTGATAGGTGTGCTCCTGGTCCTAACAATCGCCGTATTCGTGGTGGCCGCGATCCGAAGGGCGGCCAGCCTCCGCCCGGATATGCTCCCCACGCTGACTGTCACTCTCTGCGCTGGCATTGCAATGCTCATCGCCAACGCCTCAAATCCCTACCTCCAGGCACCCGCACATCTGTGGGCAATTTTCCTGCCCCTCGCAGTCATAAACGTCATGCTCCGCGACCCTGCTTCTCGAGACGTCGAAAAGACCCTCCTGCCCCAACCTTCGACCTTGAAATAAGGCACCGCCTGCCACGTACCGGAGCTACCGCAGATTTAGTTAGGCGCCAACATGAGCGACACCCACGTAGTTGAAGAAACCAAGGTGGCTCCGACGAATCCCCAGATCGCACCCGGCAACCCAAAGAGCGCTGCGCCGAGTAATGGACACCCGACAACGAGGACGGTTTGAACAAATCGGCCAGCACGAATTCTCTTAGCGGGCGAGTGCGCCCTGTTCAGCAAGTAGTAGAAATGGCCCAAAAAATTGCTAAAGACAAAAATTGAACAGGGCACGGCAAACGCGGTCAGCGCCTCAAGTGTTCCTTGGACCAGATCAAAGCGGTCCAGTGACAGAAGTACGACGAAACAGGCAATCGACATCACCAGCCCAGACCCGACGACTCCCAGCAGCAATTTCAGTCCAGTCCGACGAGCGTCCGCCATATGTGCCAGGAGTGGCCTAATCGGTTCGAGGACAAGCTGCACGGGTGACGCGACGCTGGAAACGCCGCGATAAATTCCAAATCCTTGAGCGCTCAAGCCGGGCAGTAGCAGCAGTGGACCGATGATCGCTCCACAATCCATGAGAAGTGAATCCGACAACAGCATACGGATCGTGCCCCACCTAAGCCTGCACCACCCCAAAAGTGCCCTGAACGGATTCGATAAGAGAGGGGGTGAGATACTGATGCTTGCTATGCCGGCGATAAGCCAAGCAACAGAGTGCGACGTCAGGTTGATTACCCCGATCGCCATAGCGCCAAATAATGGCGCCAGGAAAAATAGGAGGTTGCAAACCTCTGCCCAAAGCACCGACGCAGCACCGAACGTGAGCGACCGGAAAAAGCGCGCACCGAGGCGATAAACCCCCAGCGCTATGGCGCCGGAAGCCGACAGTGCAGAGAGAACGTCCGGATATATAAACAAGGACACGCCAAGCGCGGTAACAGCAACGAGAGACGAAAAGCCAACAAGAACCGACGAAAATTCCGCCCAAGTAATGCGGTCCCCTACTGCCCGCAGGAAAGTATCGCAAACGACGGACAGGCAGACCGACCAGCCAAACGCGAAAACTGCGTAGAGGAACGCAAATACCCCGAACTCGTGGACCGGGAGCAGCAAAAGCGCCGCCACTGTTGGCGCAATACTTGACAAGGCGCCGAGGCCAGCAGACAGAAGTACCTGCACCCTAACTGCCAATACCCACCTTCTCAGCCGATCTCAAACTCGTTTGAACCTTGACGTGGTTGGTACCACTCCGGCAACCAGGATCGCAAGGATGTCTTTGACGGCCCGCTCCGCATCAGCTTGGTTTCAAGTTCCTGCCATCAAGCACCTCGCGAAAAAATACATAGCCAAGTCCGAAAAGAAGTCCCAAAAGAACCCCCAGGACAAGATTGACGGGCACGTTCGGCGATGACGGGGAACTGGGGGCCGTGGCTTCCTCAAAAACGTTGAGGCTCACAAAGCTCACGTCTTCGACTGCATACACACCCGTGATAACTTGCTTCACCGAAGTATTCGCAATCCTGACAGCCTGTTGGGGGTCCGGGTCGGTGGCAGTTACCTCAATAAGGACAGTACCTGCAGGCGAAGTGGCCGAGACTCTGCCTTCGAGTGATTTCGCTCCTCCGGTCAGGTTTAGTTCCCGGGCAACTGCCTCGAGCACCCTGTCGCTCGTTGCCAGGCTCACGTATGACTTGATCCGCGCTTCTGCAAATGCATTGCCCTGATACAGTTCAGACGCCGAAGTCCCTGCCTTTACGGTAACAAAAATTTGGCTCTTGGCTTCGTATAACGGGGTTTGCAAGAACGTGTATGCCGAGGCCAGCCCCAACCCAATGAGGGTGAAGGCTACAATTGCTAACCAGCGTAGCCGTATGACACGTAGGTAGTCTCTCAACTCCATTAGTTTCCCAGCCCTGTCCGCTACGAAGGCAGCTTATGTCAACCAACCCCTGAGACGCTCGCCACGCCCATTTCCCATTGAAGCATGCCACGTTGCCGTAACAACAGTGACAGCCGATCTCGTCGCAGGGACACCTATTTGCCTGTCAACATACACCACAAGTATTAGAAGAAAACGGAGATGCAAAAGCCATCGACAGGCTTTCGGCTGAAAGTGCTGTGGTGACAAACGACGTCCGTGTTTTCAAGGCGGAATCACAATTTCTATACCATCGACGTGCCCTAGCTAGGTACCGGGACCTGGCCCATCAATCGGGAAACCGATGTTTCCAACGAAACTGTTCGTTGATGGAGTGGTAGTGCCAGCGCCAAAGCTTACGAGCCGGCTAACGTTCCTGCCGACGTTGTTCCGCACAATCAGCGCCGAGGTGGGGCCGGTGCCGGCAACCAGGATGAATGCGTTTTGCGCCGCCCCTTTTTTTGTCACGCTGTTGTCATCTATAGTAACGCGGTCGCCCACATTGAAGTTGATGACATAACCGGGAGTTGTGCCACACTCCACAAAGACGTTGTTCGAGATGTTGATGTCTTTTACCGTGCTGGTGTTGTCGTAGCCCATTAGGACAATTTCGCCGGGCCACGAGTGAAAGCTGTTCCCATCGATCCGGACGCCCCGCAAGCCTTCTATGACGAACGCGGGGCCAGTGTTGGCCGCGTCGGGGGCGCTGATTATGTTGTCGCGGACGTTGATATCGATGTAGGGGTCACTGTCCGCAGCGGCGTGGTTGTGCCAAAGAAAGTAGAACGCCGCAGCCTTCGAACCTGAAAAAGTGTTCCCCGCAATTTCCCAGCGCTTCGATGTGAAAGTCGGCGGCACCAGCGAAGCGCCCACATCTGCCATGTAGCCGCCGCAGTCCCTGAAAGTGTTGTTGACGATTCGGATGTCGTTGCAGATTGCGGTGGTGTCGAATGCGTTCGGTTCCACGTCGACAGCACCGGGCATGTTTGGGCTTGTAAGCCGCGTGAAGGTGTTTCCCTCGATGAGGACGTCCTCACCGGCAATGACAGTTACACCGTTCCGTCCGGCGTAGTTCACGCCGTCGAACAGGTTGTTAAGGATGCGCACGTTGCGGTTACGAACCCCGGTGTCCGTTCCGCCAACGGCAGTGCGGGCGATGTTGATAGCGTCGCCCTGCATATTGAGGAACTGACAATTGCTCACAACAAGTCCATCGACGGCGGACATGTGCAAGAGTGCCTGATTCTCGCTAAGCGTCCCGGCACCCTTGAACACGAGATCCCTGAAGGTAATGCTGCTGTCATTCACAGACGGGTTGGCGGTCAGGTTCCAACCGATCAGTGGATCCACCGCGCCAGCGCCCGCGCGGTTGTACAGCAAGGTTGAGGCCCCTCGGACGCCTCGGAAAGTGACGTTTGACTTTCCCGTACCCACAATCCTGCGGCACAGGTAAGTTCCGGGGGGAAAGTAGACGGTAGAGCCAGGACCAGCGGCGTTCAGAGCAGCCTGAATCGATTCCGTGTCGTCGATCGCTCCGCCGCCTGTGGCGCCGTAGTCCTTGACGTTGAGGACGAGTTCACCCCCGCCCACGGGCCCGTCATCAGCGTCGTCGCCGGTCAGGGAACCATTGAGTTGGGCGGCAAGGCCAGCCACGGAGACGACGGCGAGGGCGGCGGCTCCGGCAAGGACTATGCGGCGGGGAAGCTTTGACGAGGGATCGGGTTCTGAAGTGCTGTGGGGACGCATCCTATTCTCCTTTGGAATAACACACAGGGGGAACGCGGCTGCAAAGGACATACCTGGCAATGGGATGGCGCTTCAAGCCTTGCCCCCGGCGTGTGGAGGATGTCCGGGATACGAAGATAGGTCCCTTGTCATGCTTCATTATCGAGTATGGCTAATGCTTGCGCACCCCTAAGCTGATGCTTGCGCACCCCTAACTTGAGATGCTTGCCTGAGTTGCCAGCCGGGTAGGCCACAAGACGCTGCTCGCCCTCCGGGGGAAGATGTTATTCGCGCTGATCAGGAGCCCGCCTTGGTTTTCGCCGAGGTGCCCTTGAAGCGGCTAAATGCCCGTCGAGCTCCGCCAGACTTCCGACCAGCGATCAAAACTGTACTCCTTGCTGATAACGTCCCGCGCGCGCCGCCCCAACTGTGCCCGGTCCGCATCCGAGGACGCTATGAGGTCTCGGAGAGACCGCTCCCATTCCTGTCTGGTAGTCGCGCAATGCCCCCCCGTGGCTTCCAAAACTGTGCGGTTCGCTCCCACCGGACTTGCAACGGCCGGCAGGCCTGCCGCCCCGTACTGAAGCAGCTTGTACGCGCATTTACCTCGCGAATATAAAGAGTTATCCAGCGGCATAATGCCTATGTCCGCTTGCGCCAGGACAGAGCCGAAGGTCTGCGACGACCAGTTGACCCGTTCCACAATTTGATCCAGTTCACCAAGCGACCTAGCTCCTGCACTGACTACGCGAAGGCGTATGCTCCGTTCCTTATGGATCGCCAGTAGGGGCTGAGTTAGCTGCTGCAAGTAGCGCTCGGTTGCCGGTGTTCCCATCCACACCAAGGTCGGGACTTCCGCCAATGCATAGTCAGATTTCGGAACATAGTCTGCCGGATTCACACAACTCGGAATAACGACGACATCATTGCGAAGCTTCGCTGCATGTTCAGCTAAATATTCGTTGCCAGCGATAACCACGTCGGCTGATCTCATAGCAGCAGACCACACCTTGGCTTTGCTCCAAAGTCTCTTAAGCCCACGCGGGTTAGTGTCAAAGACCGCGTCGTCAAAGTCATAAATACTACGACTTGCACCCGACAACAGAGCAAATTCGAGTCTTCCGTTGCTGAATGGCGATGCCTCCCGACTCATGAATAGGGTCGACTTCGATACTTCCCTGGCGAGACGCCGCAAATCCGACTCGGCACGGAGCAGTTTTGGCAGCCCGCGCACAATCGTTCTCAACCCGTTTTCGCTGCCACCCAAGTAATCGTGATGAACCGCACTAATATCTAGGAATTCCAACCAGTCATGGATTCGAACTCTTGCACTACTACCGGTGACCCCGTAAGTGGTAACAGTAACGAGAGGGTTTTCTTCTCTTATTGCCAAGGGACTTTCCCCTCATATTGCGTAGGCGCGGAATGAATGGCGCATGCTCGCCGGAGCGACGTTGATTTCCCTGTCGCATAACGCGTGAATCCCGTCGGCATTCACAATGTCTCGATGTGATCGGCAAATAGCTTGTTCTTGGTATCGAGCACAGGAAGACAAGGAGAGGCTAACAACGCTAAGTCAAGATCATCGTGATCAGTAACGAGGACAGCGATGTCTGCCGTTGAGATCACAGCCTCATCCAGGGTCGCTCTCGTGACTCCTGGGGGCCAGCGGTGAGCCTCGATGTGGTCATCCACAGCGATGAGGCGGGCACCCGCGTCCAAAAGAAGCTCGATGAGGCGGAGCGAAGGGGCCTCGCGAATGTCGCCGGTATTCTTCTTGTAAGCCAATCCAAGGAGCAGAATAGTGGACCCAGAAATGGAGCGCTGTTCCCTATTAAGCATCAGCATCAGTCGCTGGACTACGTAGTCCGGCATATGGTCATTGACGTCATTGGCAAGTTCGACAAATCGAAAGTTCTGTCCCAGTTTGCGGCGGACCTGCCAGGATAAATAGCTGGGGTCCACCGGCAGGCAATGTCCACCAACGCCAGGACCGGGAGTGAACTTCATAAATCCGAACGGCTTTGACGACGCTGCTTCGATGGACTCCCATATGTTCACGCCGAGCTGGTGCGCGTAAATGGCCAGCTCGTTTACCAAGGCAATGTTTACGTGCCTGAAGGTGTTTTCCAGAAGCTTTGTCAGCTCGGCTTCTTTTGTACCGCTGACGGGCACCGTCTGATTGACGAGCCTTCCATAGAAAGCCTCTACTCTTTTCAAGGATTCGGCATTGATGCCGGAAACCACCTTTGGCGTTTCGACGAAGCCCCAGACTTTATTGCCCGGATCGATCCGTTCCGGGCTATAGCCGACGTAGAAGTCTTTCCCTGCTTTCAGACCAGAGCCCTCCTCCAATATCGGCACGAGAAGCTCCTCCGTCGTGCCTGGATACGTCGTGGACTCGAGAACTACTGTGGCACCTGCCCTTACGTGAACGCCCAATGAACGCGCAGATTCCTCAATGAATGTCAAGTCTGGGAGCCTCTCACGCAGAGGCGTAGGAACACTGATCACCGCAACGTCAAAGTCTGCAGCGTCGCGATAGCTCGTAGTTGCCAGATAACGGCCCGACGTGAGTGCTGCATGCAAGGTTTCTTGATCGATATCATCCACGTACGATCTACCCGCCAGCAACTCATCGATTCGGCGCTTGTCAATGTCCACACCGACGACGTCGTAACCCACTTCCGCCGCCCGGATGGCCACAGGCAAACCTACGTAGCCCTGACCGACGATAACGACTTTTTCCTGCTCGTGAGACATCGGCGAGTTTCCCTTCATTTCTGAATTATCGGCGCATCAGCGGTGGTTGCAACATTTTCTGGAGTGCACTCTAGTGGCTGGTCAATTCCTGCTCTTCCAGCCAGGCCTGAAACATGAGGATGGTCCACAACTGGTGCTGGCGGTTGCGCTTGCCGCCGAGGTGGTCCGACCACATTCCCCTGACTATCTCGGGGCGAAAGTATCCTTCCCGTCGCAGTCGTTCCTCGTTCAGCAGGAGCTCGGCCCAGTCGCGAAGAGGGCCCCTGAGCCAGCGGTCAAGGGGAAAATCAAACCCCATCTTGGGACGTTCTATAAGGCTTTTAGGGACATGCCGGTAAAGCACCTGCCGGAGCAACCATTTTCCTTCTCCCGCTCTCACTTTCTTATCCAAGGGCATACGCCAGGCAAGCTCAATAACTGACGGGTCCAACATTGGCACCCGCGATTCGAGGCTGACAGCCATGGCCGCCCGATCGACTTTCACCAGAATGTCGTCAGTCAAATAAGTCAGGGTGTCCATCGCCATCATCCACTCCACGAAGCCTGAGGTTTCAGGCCATTGCCGTGGATCGGTCATTATCGTCGGCGGCTCGACACCCCCAAGAACCACGCTAGCGGGATCATCCCAGTGGCTGGTGAGCTGGCGGTAGAAGTTGGTCTCACTGGCGGTATCCAGCACTCCGGCTAACTTGTGGGCTTTATCGCCCGGGGCGTTCAGATGCAGCCGTTTGGGCAGTACCTTGCTGGAGGTTTCAAAAAGGGAGTCCCACGCGTGGGGCGGCACCGCCATAAGCCCCGCGGCAGCAACCCGCCGGAGTGGCGCAGGGAATTTGGCGACCCTGGACCAGACCGCGCGAGCATCCAGATAACGGTTGTAACCGCCGAACACTTCGTCCCCGCCGTCGCCAGTTAGCGCCACCTTCACTTCCTTGCTGGCAAGCCTGCTGACCAAGAACGTCGGAATTTGTGAGCTGTCGGCGAATGGTTCGCAGTACATGGTAGGCAGGGCCGGGATAACGTTCAGCCCATCCGCCGGCTGCAAAATGAGCTCCGTGTGGTCGGTTCCCAAATGCCGGGCCACGGCCTTGGCATGTGCGGATTCGTCGTAGTGCGAGCTGGACGAGCCGATGGTGAATGTTTTGACGGGCTGCGACGCTGAGGCCTGCATGAGCGCAACAACCGTGCTGCTATCCACTCCTCCGCTCAAAAACGCTCCCAGGGCCACGTCGGCCACCATCTGCCGACGCACGCTGGCCCCCAGAACGCGTTCTAAAGCGTCCACTGCCTCGGCGTCACTGCCAGCGAATGGCTCAAGCTGGCCCTGATCGACAGGTTCCCTCAACTGCCAGTATGGAACCGGTTCGGGCGACAACCCCCCATTCAGAGCGGCCCGCGTCAAAGTAAAATAATGGCCTGGGCGAAGCTTATGTACGCCCTTGAAAATTGAATGGGGAGCAGGGATGCAGTCATGCCGAAGCAGGAGGCATAAGGAGTCTCGACTAACCTCGTTTTCGAAAGCGGGGTGAGCCTTTAGCGCCTTCAACTCTGAACCAAAAAGAAATGCCCCTCTTTGCCAACCGAAGTAGAGAGGTTTCTCCCCGAATCGATCGCGTGCCAGCGTTAAAGCACCGTTTGCTCTGTCCCAGAGGGCGAGGGCGAACATGCCCTCGCAGGCCTTTAGTGTCCGCTCAATTCCCCAAGCGGCAAAGCACTCGAGAATCGTTTCCGTGTCCGAGTGGCCTCGCCAAGCAATAGGCTTCTGTGCGTCCAAGGCGGTGCGCAAATCAGCATGGTTATAGATCTCGCCGTTGAACACTATTACGAAGTCTCCATCAGCCGAGACCATGGGTTGGGCGCCTGCGTCGCTCAGATCCAGAATGGACAGCCTTTGGTGCCCCAGAGCTACGCCGACCTCCTCATCCACCCAGACTCCGCTATCGTCCGGCCCGCGGTGACGAATTCGCGCGATCATTGCTGCCGCAACGTCAGCACGCGGTTGGACTGGGTATCTTTCGTAAAATCCGCTGATTCCGCACATCGCTGCCCTAACTCTGCCTGTCCGTATTCTAGATTGCGACCGGAGCCTTCACTTGTAGCGCGCCTGAGTGATGCTCACAACCTCGGATTTTGGTGGCTGGTGCAGCGACTGGGTATAAAAATCCTCCAGAAGGCCCCAGACAAGTGGCCGCCTATAAAGGTCGTGCGCCCTTTGCCTGGCGGCTTCTCCCATCCTTGTCCTTAAACCAGGATCTTCGATGAGCATGGCCAGGCCCTCAGCCAGTGCTGAAGCCGAGTCCACTTTGGTTACAAACCCTGTCTCGCCGTCCACGACTGAATCGATCGCCCCGGTTGCGTCGGTTGTTACTGTCGGGATGCCCGTGGCTGCAGCTTCTAACACCACGTTAGGAAATCCTTCCCTGCGGGTCGGTAAACATAAGAGATCCATTAGGCGGTAGTAGGGTGCGGTGTCGCGTACGTAGCCCGATTGAACTGGGGACCGACCGCTACGCTCTAGCTCTATTAGGACGGCGGGTGCGGCGGAATCATCGATTCCTCCCACGACCAACAACTGGTGGTCTATCCCTTTGTTATGCAATATATCTCGGGCCTTGGCTAACTGCGCCAGGCCCTTGTCCACGCTCAACCGGCCGACAAAACCTATAACTGGGACGTCGGGGTCCAATCCGAGTTCGACAGCAAGACGATCTCTGTCCTCGCTGCCACGGGGATCGGTATTACGTTGCACCGGTTGATAGTGAAGTAGATCCACGCCGTTGGAGCTCCCAGCACCTAGGACCACGATTTTCCCCGAGCGGACCAGGCCTAGTCCGACGGCCCTGGCACACAAACTCGGGCTCACGGCGACGGCCTTGTGCGCCGTGGCGAACGCCAGTTTCTCCAGGATCATGAGAAGCCTTAATTTGACACCAGTAGCAGTTTCCAAATGGAGTCCACGCAGCAGGTAGACACGGGTTGGGACCCGAGTCAGCCAGCCTGCAATTCCGCCGAGGAAACCGGCCTTCGGCGTCCCCACAGAGGTAATGTCAGGCCTGAGACGCAGCAAAAGAAAGACCCACTGGGATACGGCTACGAGGTCAGAAAGTGGTGACGGCTTCCGTGCCATCGAGATGCGATGAGTGGTTACGCCTGGTGCGTCGTCCAACTCGTCCAAAAGCGGGCCTGGCGAGCAAACAACATGGACGTCCCAACCATGGCTGGCGAGATACTGCGGGAAACCCTCCATGAGTTTGAGGGACATGTCGGCCGTGATTCCAAGCACTATCCTGCGTTTACGCGGCGCCACTAGCTCACCTGCTTACCCTGAAACCACGCGATGGTCTGGGCGAGTCCCTCATCCAGGTCCACTGGAGTAATTGACGGAAAGAGTTCCCTGACTCGCAACCCGTCAGACTGTGAGGCGCGGACATCACCGGCTCTTGACTCAACGTGTTGCACGTCAATCCTGCGGCCCAGGGCTGCTTCGATTCGTCCAATTAAATCCAGGAGCGTGGTGTTCGTTCCAAAGGCAAGGTTGACCGGATCCAGGGAGCAGATGCCTCGCCGGAAGGCGTCGTAAATGGTCGCGCATACCGTCTTGACATAGGTGAAGTCCCGGGACTGCAGCCCGTCCCCGTGCACAGTGACCGGCTGGCCGTTGATCGCTGCGTCCAGGAAGCGCGGTATGACTGCCGCATAGTCGTGGTCCGCAGGCTGCCTTGGCCCGAAGACATTGAAGAAACGGAACGCCAGGGTCCGCATCCCATAGGAGTGGCCGTAGGCGATCGTGTAGCCCTCGGTTGCCTGCTTACTCACTGCGTAGGGGCTCATGGGCCGGGTCCAGTCGAACTCGGACTTGGGGAGCGCTTTATTGCTGCCATACACCGAACTTGAGGACGCCACAATTACGTGGGCAGTCCGCATTTCTCGAGCGGCTTCGAGTACGTTGAGGGTGCCGGTGGCGTTCGCGTCATGACTGGGCCGGGGCGCACCGATGGAACGTGGGACACTTCCAATCGCCGCCAGATGAATGACGGCGTCGACTCCGCTCACGAGCTCACGGAGCAGCTCGTAGTCAAGGATGGATCCTTTCGTAAAGGCAACATCGAGGCCATGAAGGTTCTCGATTCTGCCGGTACTTAAATCATCAATGACCCGCAGCTCGATATCAGGGTTTTCATGATTGAAGTAGGCCACGAGATTAGAACCAATGAAGCCTGCTCCGCCGGTTATTAGAACCTTCAACAAAACTCCTCAGAAGATCACGTCGCCGTCTCGTTCTGGCCGAAAGGTTGCCGTGATCGTACCTCCGCGCTAGCAGGGAAACAATGAATCCAGGCAGACCTTGATCCGAAATTGTTTTGCGGGGAATTTTCCGGTTTCGTGGTCATTAGGTGAGCGAGTGCGGGGGCACGTAGGCGATATGTACGACGGCGGCGCGCCCCGCCGTCGTAATTCCTCCTAGTCACCTCAAGGCGAAGATAGTTCCGGGCTGTTGGCTGACGTGAACCAGCCGGTCTCGGTGGTGTCAATGAATGGAGCGTGGCTGCCGCGGCCCCGTCGCGGATGGCGCTGCTCGCGGCGCGCAGCGTCTCAGCCAGCGGCTGGGCGCGACGGCCCGAGCACCACCACTTGAATGCCAAGCCAGAACCTGCGGGCCGACTCGATCGTCCGCGTTATGGCATTCCCGTCTCCCGGCAATTTCACCCGGACACAACTGCCCGGCGTTCTTCCTGTTCCGGTCGAAGTCGCAGGGGCGGGCAGGAAGGGTCGCTGTTACACTCTGCTCATGATCGGGCTTCCCTTCGCGGGAGACGGGCTGGTGCACGCCGGCTTATTGGGGCTGGGCATCCTTGCAGCCCTGCTGTTCTACGCTTACGAGAAGCGCCGCAGGGGCCTTACCGATCCCCGGCTGTGGCCGATTGCAGGTTTCGCCATCGCCTTCGGTGCCATCGGCTCCAGATTGCTGACCTGGGATTTTTCCCGGCAGATGTCCCTAGTTGACTGGTGGGGCAACGGCGACCGCAGCATCCTGGCCGGACTGGTCGGCGCATGGTTCGGCGTCCATCTGGCCAAGCGGATGACAGGTTACCGCGACTCCACCGGGGATCTGCTTGCGCCCGCTGTCGC
Organism: Arthrobacter sp. Y3221159; assembly: GCF_059089885.1. Classification (NCBI taxonomy): domain Bacteria; kingdom Bacillati; phylum Actinomycetota; class Actinomycetes; order Micrococcales; family Micrococcaceae; genus Arthrobacter; species Arthrobacter sp. Y3221159. Next base: position 26,223 of record NZ_JBNHFC010000001.1, on the reverse strand, counting down.
CTTGGCCTTGATCATCGGGCGCGTCGGGTGCCTCCTCACCGAATTGCCTGGCACCCCCACCGGGGGGACGTGGGGAATTGTTCTCACGCCCGCGCAGGCTGCAATGTTGGGTGGAGTTCCCGGGGCGGGACTCCACCCCTCCTTTGCCTATGAAATCGTGTTCCACGCGGCCGCGTTCGGGTTGATGTGGCGTTACCGGGACCGCCTGCCCCGGTCCGGCGACCTCTTCATCTGCTACGTAACCTCCTACGCCCTCTTCCGCTTCGGCGTCGAATTTGTCCGCGGCAACGAGGTGCTCTGGCTGGGGATGAGCCGCCCCCAGTGGTTCCTCCTGGTGATCCTCCCCCTGCTGCTCTGGCGGATGCTGCGGGTATTCGGGAAACCCCTCCGCCCGAAGTTGGAGGAAAGAGCAGCATGAGTGAGGACTATCCGCCGCGCCAGGAAAGGGAGGAGGAGGATGAGGAGGATCCCCCCGAACCAGGTCTGGGCCCCATGGGGTTGGGAATCCTGGTGGGGGCTACTGCCCTTTATCTCTTCTATTTCTTTGCGCTCTCCTCCATGCATTTCCTCGCCGGGCCCGCAGCATTGATTCCGATCGGCGTCTATCTGTTGGTAGCGGCTGTTCTCGCGGTCCGGCCGCGCACCTCCCGGCTGGGTACGGGGCTGCTGATTGGCCTGGGGATCTTCACCCTGCTCGGCGGCGGGATCTGCGTCGGACTCCTCGCGCAGATGAGGCCCCTGACATGAAACCACTCCGCCCGATGTTTAAGGAGCGAGCATCATGACCGATGACAATTCCAAAGAACCCTGGAGCCCCCCGCCATCGCGCCAAGAAAAGGAGCCCCAGGAACCAAGACGCGGCTCCATGATGCTTGGAATCCTGCTCGGAGCTGCTGGTCTCTATGTCCTCTATTTCGGGACAACAGCTGGTATCGCTCCGGACGAAGGCTATAAAACTCCTCTCGCCGGGCCGGCAGCGCTGATACCAATCGGGGTGTATCTGGCGGTAGCCGGTGGTCTGGCAATCTGGACACGCACGTCCCGGTTGGGCGCGGGGCTGTTGATTGGCCTGGGGGTCTTCATACTGGTCGGGGGCGGGATCTGCGTCATGGCCCTCTCGCAGATGAGTAGCCGGATATGAACCCGTTCACATCCCGGCAGCCGTTGCCGGGCCCCGGCCAGCCTCTTCGCGGGGACCGCATCCACCGCTATGTCACAGCCTTCTGTCCCCGCTGCCACGAGGCGAACCCCCCGCTTGCGCAGGTCCGGCGCCTCTCCGGCGCGCTGCTGATCCGCGACGGGCGGGTCTGGCTTGAACGCGGCTGCCCGGACCACGGACTCATCAGCACGTTGTACGACGAGTCCCCCGAAATTCTGCGCTACCTGGAGAGATGGCAGGCCCCTACCAAGCAACACGTCCCGGACCAGGCCGGCAATTACCGCCAGGTCCCGGAGGCGTATTCATACGGGCTTCCCGCCATGCAGACGCAGCACACGTGCATCCTCCTGCAGGACATCATCGAGCACTGCAACCTGCGCTGCCCCACTTGCTTCACCGCTTCCGGCCCCCAACTGCAGGGAGTTGCGCCGCTCAGTGAGGTGCTGGCTAATATCGACACCCGGCTTGCCCGCGAGAACGGGCGGCTGGATGTGCTGATGCTCTCCGGCGGCGAGCCCACGCTCTACCCGCATCTGGCCGAACTTCTGGATGAGCTCGTCGCCCGGCCGATCGTCCGGATCATGGTGAACAGCAACGGCATGCTCATTGCCACCGACGAGGACCTGCTCGCACTGCTGGCCAGGCACCGGGACCGGGTGGAGGTGTACCTCCAATACGACGGCCCGTCCAGAGCAGCATCCATCCACCACCGCGGCGGAGACCTGACCCGCTTCAAAGACCTGGCCATCGCTCGCCTGTCCGAGGCCGGCGTGTTCACCACCCTGACCATGACGGCGGCCCTCGGCGTCAACGACGGAGAGGTCGGCGCCGTCGTCATGCGGGCTCTGGAAACCCCGTTCGTAGGCGGGGTTGCGCTGCAGCCGGTGTTCGGTTCAGGGCGCGGCCATGGCATCGACCCTTTGGACCGGCTCACCCACACAGGCGTCCTGGACAGGCTCGCGGAGCAAACGAACGGGGTGGTCTCGTGGCACGACCTGACGGCACTCCCCTGCTCTCATCCGCACTGCGCCTCGGTGGGTTACATGCTGAAGGACGACGCCGGGGTCTGGCGTTCACTGACAGCCCTCATCGGGCACGACCAGCTGCTCGCCTGGCTGGAACTCAACCCCGACACCATCGCCAACCGGATCGCCGACAGTGCCATCCCGCTCGAGCTGCGAAACCTCATGAAGACCTCCCTCCTGGACCTTCTCAGCGAGCAGTCCTCCCTATCCCACCCGCGGACAATGGATCTTTGGAAGAACATCTGCACCCAATGCGACCTCGGCATCGGCACCCTGACCACGCTGGCCGCCGGCAAGCTTCCAGGGCAGCAGCAGCGCCTGCGCCGGCTCCTGGGCGAACGGATCACCCGGATCATGGTGAAGCCCTTCATGGACATCTCCACCATGATCGAGGAACGGCTCACCCAATGCTGCATCCACGTGGGCACCAAGAGCGACGCCGGCGATCACCAGTGCGCCCCGTTCTGCGCTGTCCAGGCCTGGCCGGCCCTGGCCAGGCAACGGATGAGCACAGCCACGGGCACCCGACTCCTCCCGGTCCGCCAGGTCTGAGCCAGGAATAAGGGGAAATGATGAGTTCCGCTTCTGACGCCCGGCGCCTTGCCGCGGGGCCACCGCCGTCACATCTGGTGCGCGCCAGGCTTGCGGCCCGGCAGGGTCACCGGCCAGAGCCCGACGCCGGTCCGCAGTCACCGCCGGCCTTCGATCCATTGCGGCTCTGCATCTTCGCCACCATCGCCCTGCTGGGCTGGGCAGCCGGCCCGGTGGCACTGGCCGTGTTCGCCGCCGTCGGATTCGCAGGCTACTGGAAAGCCCGTCGGCGGGGCCTGACGAAGTCAAAGTGCTACCTCCGGGATACGAGGCTGGTCCTGGCCTACCTGGGCGCCCTCCTGGCAGCAGGGCTATGGGGAATGTATTCGCTGGCCGCCCAACTACTCGGCTCTTAACGCCTTCGCCGATCCGTTTCGCCGCTGCCAAAGGGACCCCTCTGGCACCACTATAAAAGTAGTGACAGCTCACTACAGAAGTAGTAATCTGGCTCCCTGGCCACAATCTAATCCGGACCCGGCCCGGAAACCGCCGTGCCGGCGTCCAGTCGGGTATCGCCAGATTTTCCAATGGAGCCAGCCATGACTGATTTCTTCACCATGCGTCCCGGCGAAACCGCGGCACCCCTGCCGCCGGGGCCGGTCCTGTCTACCGGGTCAACCGGTATCCAGCGGGTCCACCGCTTCCTGCTCTGGGCCTATGACGAGGCGCCCGGCCTGGTGCGTTCCGCCAACCCCGGCGACACTGCCCGCGCCGCCTACGTGGGAAAAATGCTGGGTAACTTCCACACGGTGCTCCTTGTCCACCAGGAGGGCCAGGACCTGCTGATGTACCCGCAGCTGGCCGAGCGGGCACCGGCGAGGACACCGCACATAGAGGAGATGCTCAGCCACCACAGACAGATCCGGGACCACGTGAAGGCCATCGAACCCGTCCTTGAACGCTGGATGCAGACGGCGGACGCAGAAAGCAGGGCGGAACTCGCGCAGCGCTACGAAGACCTGCAGCCCGTCCTCAAGGAGCACCTGCGTCGCGAGGTCACGGAAGTGATGCCCGTCGTGGACCGGGTGATGACCGAGGAGGAACTGATGGCAGTACCCAAGCATGGGGTCCGGCAGTACGACAAGAAGTTCCTGGTCTCCTTCCTCGGCCTGGTCCTGGCCACGAATCCGCCGGAAGACCGGCGGAGAATCTTCTTCGACGAGATGCCCGCACCGGTGCGCTTCGCTTACCGGCTGTTCGGACGCAGGATGTACCGCAAGCAGTACGCGGCGCTCTTCCCCGGCCGTCCCGTCCCGGAGACGTTCTAGCTGGCGGAGCACCAACGGGCATCAGGCTTTCGCCAGCACCATCGGCTGGTAGTAGCCGCTGACCTGGGGCGGGTCAACGGGAACTTAGGTGAGCTGATTGCGACGGCCCTGCTGCTAAGTCTGAGACTGTTCACCCACTAGGTCTTCACGGTGCTCGGCGCAGTGCACGTCAGGAACTATCCCGCCTCTTTCCTCATCCTTGAGGTAGTGCGTGAAGTGGTTAGTTGTCCTTCCGCAGACACTGCAGAAGGTTTGGTGCTGTTTGGTCCACACGTGACTTGTCCTTGTGCTTCACGAACCGCGCGTCATGTTGCGCGCATGTTCTGCCCTGATATTTGGCGGTGCTGCTTGTCCCCGGTTTCGGTTCAGCGGACCTTCGCCTTGGTCACGGTGATTGTGATGGGGCCGGTGACCGTATCGGGGCTGACACCGTTGGTTGCGGTCACACTGAACGTGAACCTGCCGGCCTTGGTCGGTGTTCCGGCCAGGACTCCCGTGGCGGCGTCCAGGGTTAAGCCTGCGGGCAGTGCACCAGAGGAAACCTGGAAGGTCGGGGCAGGGACACCTGTTGCGGCAAACGTGTAGCTGTAGGGGGCACGCGTGGTCGCCTTTGTCGGCGGTGTCGCCGCGATGAACACCGACGCTGCTGCATTCACGGTGATGACCGACACCGTATTGGAGGACGTGTTTACGACATAGAATCTCGACCCGTCGGGGGCGACCGCAATACCAGTGGGAGACGCCCCAACCGGGATCTCAGAGGTCACAACGCGCGACTCCACGTCGATGACCGACACCGTGTTGGAACCGGAGTTGGTGACGTTGGCCGTCAACCCGTCCGGGGCGATCGCAACACTGTCCGGGGCCCACCCGACCGTGATGGTCGCGACCTCATCTTCGGTTGCCACGTCGATGACCGACACCGTGTCACTTTCGTTGTTGGCGACGTAGGCCTTGGACCCGTCCGGGGTGATCGCAATGCTGCCAGGAGACGCGCCGACCGGGATGGTGGAGATCCACATGTTCGTGGCCACATCGATGACCGACACCATGTTGGAATCCTGCCCGTTGGTGACGTAGGCCTTCGCTCCGTCCGGGGTGAACGCAATGGAGCCCGGAAGCGGCCCGACCAGGATCGAAGAGGTCATCCTGCTCGTGCCCACATCAATGACCGACACCGTGTCAGTACTGGCGCTGCTGACGTAGGCCGTCGACCCGTCGGGGGTGAACGCGACGGTGGTCGGAGACTCTCCGACGGGGATCGACGAGGTCATCATGTCGGAGGCCACATCGATGACCGACACGGTGTCGGAACTGACGCTGGTGACGTAGGCCGTCGATCCGTCCGGGGTGAACGCAACACCAATCGGAAGCGGCCCGACCTGGATCGTGGAGGTCACCGTGCCCGAGGCTACAGCGATGACCGACACCGTGTTGGATTCCCAGTTGGCGACGTAGGCTTTGGACCCGTCCGGAGTGAACGCAACGTTGCTTGGGCTCGACCCGACCGGGATCGTGGAGGTCACCAGGTTTGCAGCGGTGGCGGGGATATTGCCGACCAGCGTGAGCGCCGCGATGATTGTGACGACGACGGCCGCACGCCACCGAGACCCTGTAGTTATTAGCTGCATCAGATTTCCCCTTATAACGGCGGGCCGAAACAGACGGCGTAAGCCGGAGTTTATAGACCCGGCGAACTCACGGTCACCGTTGGCCGGTACCTGTCTTTTGCGCTGGAGCTACCTGTTGAGGTGGGCGGTTTCAGCAGAAGGCTGGGTCAGACGGTCTAGCCGATGATGGGGCGTTCTTCAGGGAGGCGGTATCCGTTCATCCCACGTGGATACCGGGCCGACGATCCGGATCCGGTTCGTTCTTGCGGATGATTTCCCGGACCACCGGGGCGGTGTCACCCCGGCCCAGGAGCAGGTAGCGCATCAGGTGGACGAGGGGGTTTCCTTCCGACCACTCGAAGTAGGCGTGCGGCCTGACACCGGTGGCGTCCCGCAGCGCCAGGAGGATCGCGGCGATAGCGTTCGGGGCGGCCGGGCTATGGGCCCGGAGCACCCGGTGGCCCCCCACTTCCATGCCATGTACTTCGAGGGTGTCGCTGAATTCGGAGGGGTCGGTGATGTCCACTTCGAGGAAGATGACGTCGGCGGTTCCGGGCACAGGATTCATCTTGCGCTGGGCGGCTTCCTTTCCCGCGTATTCTGCTGCAGTGCCGGATTCCGGGCGGTGGGCGATGAGGTTTATCCGGCCGTCGAAATCCAGGGTGTCGCTAATAAACCGGCGGGCCGCGGCATCCAACTCGATACGGTCAACGCGCAGTTCGGTGGTGCGGCTGACGCGGGAGACAAGGGAGACGGCGATGATGCCGAGGATGAAGAAGGCGGAGATGGTGATGCCGTCCGGTTTGGCCACCACGTTGGCTGCCAGGGCGTAGAGCATCACCAGCGTCAGGACCGTGAAGGCAATGGCAGCGGCGCGTTGCTTACGGCGGATGGCGGAGATGGTGACGGCGGTTGCACCGGAGACCATCATGGCCAGGATGCCGGTGGCGTAGGCGCCGGCCTGGGCGTTGACGTCGGCGTTGAAGCCGATGGTGATCAGGATGCTGATGGCCGTGTATACGAGCACCACCGGGCGGACGGCGCGGGACCAGTCTGGAGCCATCCCGTAGGACGGCAGGTAGCGGGGGACGATGTTGATGAGTCCGGCCATGGCGGAGGCTCCGGCGAACCAGAGGATCAAAATGGAGCTGACGTCGTAAACGGATCCGAAGCCGTTGCCGAGGTGCTCGTGGGCCAGGTAGGCCAAGGCCCTGCCGTTCGCTTCACCGCCTGCCTGGAACTCCTCGGCGGGGATCAGCACGGTGGTGACGAAGCTGCTGCCCAGCAGGTACACGCTCATGATCACGGCCGCCGTCGTCAAAAGCTTACGGGTGTTTTTGACCCTGCTGGCCAGCTTTTCCTCGGGTGTGGCTCCTCGGGCCGACACAAGGGGCATCATGCTGACGCCGGTTTCAAAACCCGACAGGCCCAGGACCAGCAGGGGAAAAGCCATCAACGCAGGCCCAATGACCCCGCTCAAACCGCCGCCGGACGACGTGAGCGCGTCGGTCCAACCGGTGAGCGCAGCGGGTGTGGCGAGGATTTCCGCGATACCCGTGCCGATGATGATGGCGTTCATGCCGAGGAAGACGGCGACGAGGGGGATGGCGATGGCCACCGCTTCCGAGAACCCAAGCAGGAACACCGCGCCCAGGATCAGGAGCAGGACAACGGTGATTGCCACCGCCTGCCCTTCCAGGAAGGGCGGCAGGTAAGGGTTTTCGAGCAGGTGCACTGTCGCGTCAGCCGCTGAGAGGGTGATGGTGATGATCCACGACGTCGCGACGAACCCGAGCAGGACCAGCACGAAGATCTTTCCACGCCAGAATGGCAGGAGCCGTTCCAGCATCGCCACGGAACCCTGCCCGTGCGGGCTTTCCTTGGCTACGCGCCGGTACATGGGCAGCATCCCGAGCAGCGTCAGAGCCACGATCAGCAGCGTGGCCAGCGGGGACAGCGCCCCTGCCGCCAGGGCTGCAATGCCGGGCAGGTAGGACAGGGTGGAGAAGTAGTCCACCCCGGTCAGGCACATGACTTTCCACCAGCTCTGCCGGGACGCGTGGGCGTCCGGGGTTTCCGGACCGACGGGCTGGTTGACCCGGTGTTCGAGCAGCCACCGAACCAGCGGGCTGCCTGGTGCCGATTTTTGTTCAGGGTTGGGAACTGTGGCGGGGATGGAGAACCGGGTGGAAGCCGTCAAGGACGTGTCTTTCTATACTGCCTGGGACGGGTGCAAACAGCCCCCGTTTCAGGCGCGAAGCTGTGCTGATAACCACCGGAGCGTAGCACCGGGCTCATCCCGTATCCGGGGCGTTTCCACGGATTTTAATGCTTTCTTAACGCCCCCAGCAGGTCTTTCGGGCGGCAGCTATTCCCGGAAGCGGTATCCCAGTCCGGCCTCAGTCAGCAGGTGCCGCGGATTCGCCGGATCGGCTTCGAGCTTGCGCCGCAACTGTGCGAGGTAGACCCGCAAGTAGCCGGTTTCCTCGGCGTAGGCCGGTCCCCAGACCTGCCGGAGGATCTCCTCGTGCGTGATCAGGGCGCCGCTGTTCCTGACCAGCAGCTCCAGGATGTTCCACTCCGTGGGGGTCAGCCGGACAGGAACTCCGCGGCGCGTCACCTGCTTGGCGGGGAGATCGACTGTGAAGCCTTCGGTTTCGATGACCGGGACATCACCGGAAGATCCCCTTCTCAGGGCAGCCCGGAGACGGGCCAGGAGTTCGTCCATCCCGAAGGGCTTGGTGACGTAATCGTCAGCACCCGCGTCCAGTGCCTGGATCTTGTCATCGGAGCCGTGCCGGGCGGACAGGACCACGATAGGGACGTCGTTCCAGCGCCGGAGCCTGCGGATCACCTCAACCCCGTCCAGGTCAGGAAGTCCCAAGTCCAGGATGATGACGTCCACCGGATGCTGTGCTGCCCGGTCCAGAGCCTCTTTCCCGGTCAACGCGGTCACCGTCGAGTAGCCCCGGGCCGTCAGATTGATCTGGAGGGCACGAAGGATCTGAACCTCATCGTCAACGATCAGAACGGTGGCCACGCTGTCCTTTCATGCCGGATGAGGGCGCTACGCCCGTGGAGAGCGGCAACCGGACCACCATCGTCAGGCCCCCGCCAGGAGTGGGCTCGGCCAGCAGGACCCCGCCCATGGCCTCGGTGAACCCTTTCGCCACGGCAAGACCAAGACCAATCCCCGTTCCGGCCGTCGTGTCATCAGCGCGCTGGAAGGGGCGGAACATTGCCAGGACCTCATCAGCGGGGATGCCCGCGCCACGATCGACGACAGTAAGTTCGCTGGCAGGAACATCCCCAATTCTTGCACTGCCGGCACCGCCAACAGTTCCGGAAATCACCACATCCGACTCGGGGGCATACTTCAGGGCGTTTTCCACCAGGTTGGCGATAACCCTTTCCAGCATCCCCGGGTCGGCATCGACCGGGGGCATGTTGTCCGGCAACAGAACGCGGAGCCCGCGCGGAGTCCATGCCGCGGAGCGCTTCACCTACGGCGTCTGCCCAATAAACGGGACGGATCAGGGGTGCGACCGAGTCAGCCGTGATCCTGGACATATCCAAAAGGTTGCTCACTAGGCGGTCCAGCCTGTCTGCCCCCGACTCTACGGTGGCCAGAAGTTCTTCCTGCTCCTCCGCGCTGAAGGTAATGGTCTTATCACGCAGGCTGCTGGAAGCGAGCTTGATGCCAGCCAGTGGAGTGCGGAGATCATGGGACACCGCCCGCAGAATGGACGTCCGCATGGTGTTGCCCTCGGCAAGACGGAGGTTTTCGCGCTGGCTCGCCGTGAGCTCTTCACGCTGGACCATGGCCAGCAGATGGGCGCCAAAGGCGGTCAGCAGCCGCCGTTCATCATCGGTGAGATCCTTTCCGGTAAGTGTGAGGATCCGGTCCCGGTCCAGCTGCTCCGCAACGTCAGCCTCCGAAACGTCATCCGGCTGCGGTCCGCCGGAGGATTCCTGAAGCTCCCACACCACTGTCCCGCCCGGGCCGGTTTCCCGTTTGACCCACATACCGGCTCCCACCACCTGGAAGTGTTCCCGGACCTTGTCCAGGAAAGCAGGAATACTGTTCCCCTCGGCCACAGCCCTCCGGCTCAGATCGCTGAGGACTGCTGCTTCTGCCCCTGCCAGGTGTGCTTCCTTACTGAGCTTGGCCGAGCGGTCCACGACCAGTGACACGGCCACCGCCACCACGACAAAAATGAACAACGCCAGGACGTTTTCGGGATCAATCACCGTCAGGGACCCCACGGGGTGGACGCTGAAGTAATTCACGGTCAGCCCCGCGACGACGGCCGCCAGCACGGCTGGCCAGAGCCCCCCGAGCAGCGCAACACCAACAATGCCGGTGAGGTGTACCAGCATGTCCGTAGACAGCTGGTCGTGGGGAAGAAGGTCCAGGAGGAACTGCAGGAGCGGCGGGAGCCCCAGAGCGAGGATGAATGCCGGTATCTCCCGGCGCCGCCCCAGCCGCGGACGCCTGTGCCCCCTGCGCTCCTCGGGAAGGATGCGCCGATTTCCTCGTGCCATGGCTCTATTGTTCCCTCCGCGGCAACCTGAAGCCGCCACGAAGCGGAGGAAGCCGGGATGAACCCCTACCACCCGGTTTGCCCGCTTTTGGCTAGTTGGTTTGACCGTTTCAGAAGAGGTCTTGACCGTCCCGTCCAGAGGGGATCACACTTTTTATGGGCGCGATTGACGACAACGTCTATCGGTCAATGTTCGGAAGAATCTTTTCACTCATCACGGAGAGAAGATTCCGCACCAGGTCGGAGAAATTTCCCATGATCGGGTCTCCTGGTGCGGCCGCAGACGCGGAGGGGACACCGCGATTACCTCCGTCTCACATCATTCATGCATAGGAAAATTACAAAGGGTGGGGTACGTAATGGACATTGAGCAGCTGTGGGATCGGCTCGAACCAGAAACGCGGCATTGGCTGGTGGATAATCCGGGGTGCCGCATCCTTCCCAGAACCATCGCGGCAGAGATCAAAGCGGCTACCGGAGCCGAGTTTGAACAGGACCGGCACGGTGAAAGTATCCTCTCCGCCAGCGACTGCGACTTCATTCGCAGGGCAGCGGAACTCCACGACGCCCGGCGGCACTGAGTCTGGGCAGCCGCGTTTTGGAAGGTTTCGTATCGATACCGCCATAAGTGAGCGAGCGTCGCAGGAAACACCGCCATAAGTGAGAGAGCGTCGGGACTCCGGCTAGAGGTCGGCAAGGAGGGTGGTGGGGTTCTCCATCGCGTCAGCGACGAAGCGGAGGAAGCCTGCCGCCGTTCCGCCGTCGCAGACCCGATGGTCGAACGTCAGCGTCAGCTCGGTGACTTTACGGACCGCCAGTTCGCCGTTGACCACCCACGGCTTGTCGATGATCCGGCCGACGCCGAGGATGCCCACCTCCGGGTGGTTGATGATCGCCGCGGACCCGTCCACCCCGAACACGCCGTAGTTGTTCAGCGTGAAGGTGCCGCTGCCCAGTTCGGTGGGGGTGGCCTTGCCCTGGCGTGCGACGTCGGTCAGCCGGCGGATCTCGGCGTCCAGTTCGCGGGCGCTCAGCTTTTCGGCGCCGCGGACAGACGGCACCACCAGGCCGCGGTCGGTCTGGGCGGCGATGCCAAGGTTGATCCCGTCGAACGCGACGATCTCCTGGGACCCGTCGTCGGCCGTTTCGATGCGGGTGTTCAGCTCCGGGTACTTTTTCAGCCCGGCTGTGACAAAACGGGCGATAAACGCGAGCAGGCCCGGGACCTCTGCGCCGTTGGTCTTCATTCCCTCACGGAGCTCCAGCAGCGCGGTGGCATCCACCTCCACCCACACCGTTGCCTCGGGGATTTCCGAGCGGCTGCGGGCCATGTTCGCGGCTACGGCCTTGCGCACGCCGCGGACGGGCGTGCGGGAGGAGACGGGCAGGCCGGTGCGGGCGTCCGTGACTTCCGGTGATCGAGCCTGTCGAGATCCAGAAACCGCTGGCTTGGTTTCGATGGGCCGGGTTTCGACAGGCTCAACCACCGAATCGTTGGTTGAGCTTGTCGAAACCTCAGGCTTGGTTTCGACAGGCTGAACCACCGGGGCGTGAATGGCTGCCTCGATGTCGCGGCGCATGATCAGCCCGCTCTCGCCGGAGCCGTTGAGCTCGCCGAGATCCACGCCGTGTTCCTTCGCCATCCGCCGGACCAGCGGGGAGATCACCGCGCCGAGCTTCCCGGGCACGCGGGTGCGCAGGAGTGAGAGGTCGGTTTCTTTGGTTTCGACAGGCTCAACCACCGGGGTTTCGACAGGCCTGGTTTCGGCAGGCTCCGCCAGCGCAACAGAGGACTTGCGTGCACGGGTGCGGCGGGCGGTGCCGTGGCCGCCCGGGGTTCCGTAGCCGATCAGGACGTTCCCGGACCCGGCCTTCTCCTCTTCTCGGTAGGACTGGGCGACTTCGGTTTCGACAGGCTCAACTACCGGCTCGCCCAGTTCCGTCTCCGCAGGCTTGGTTTCGGGCTCGGCAGGTTCCGGGGTTTCTTTGGTTTCGACAGGCTTGGTTTCGACAGGCTCAACCACCGGCGTCACCGATATAAGGGGACGGCCCACGTCGATGGTCTCCCCCGGCTGCCCGTGCAGCTCGGCCACAACCCCGGCGTAAGGAGAAGGCACCTCAACCGTGGACTTGGCCGTCTCCACCTCGGCGATCGGCTGGTCCACCGAGATGGTGTCTCCTACCGAAACGTGCCAGGACACCAGCTCGGCCTCGGTCAGCCCCTCCCCCAGGTCCGGCAACAAAAACACGCGAGTCTCGCTCATGAAATCAGTCCTCCCACTGAAGGTCGTCGACGGCGTCGAGGATGCGGTCCACGCCGGGCAGGTAGTACTTCTCGAGTTTGGGTGCCGGGTACGGGATGTCGAACCCGGTGACACGGCGGATGGGTGCCGCCAAAAAGTGGAAGCAGCGCTCCTGCACGCGGGCCACGATCTCGGAGGACACGGACGCGAAGCCGTGCGCCTCGGCGACCACCACGGCCCGCCCGGTCTTCCGGACAGATTCACAAACCGTAAAGTCGTCGAACGGAACAAGGGTCCGCACGTCGATGACTTCCAGCGAGCGCCCCTCCAGCGCGGCAGCTTCGGCGGCAGCCAGCGCGCTGGGAACGGACGGCCCGTACGCGATCAGCGTGGCATCGGTGCCGGGACGCGCGACGGCGGCCCTCCCCTCGGTGGTGCGTCCCGCCGTCGTGCCTTCCTCATAGGAGGCGCGCAACGAAGCCAAATCAACGGAGTCCTTGGACCAGTACAGCTTCTTGGGCTCCATGAACATCACGGGATCGTCCGAGTCGATGGCCTCGCGCAGCATCCGGTACCCGTCCGCCACGGTGGCCGGGGTGAACACCTTCAGGCCGGCGGTGTGGGCGTAGTAGGACTCGGAGGAGTCGCAGTGGTGCTCCACTCCCCCGATGCCGCCGCCGTACGGAACCCGGATCACCATGGGCAGCTTCACGGCCCCGCGGGTCCGGTTGTGCATCTTGGCCACGTGGCTGACGATCTGCTCGAACGCCGGGTAGGCGAACGCGTCGAACTGCATCTCCACCACCGGGCGCATCCCGTTGATGGCCATGCCCACGGCCATGCCCACAATCCCGGATTCGGCCAGCGGCGTGTCGAAGCAGCGCTGCTCGCCGAACGTTTTGGTGAGCCCGTCCGTGATGCGGAAGACCCCGCCCAGGGTGCCCACGTCCTCGCCGAAGACCAGGACGGAGGAATCGGCGCGCATGGCGTCCACCAGGGCGGTGTTGAGGGCCTTGGCCATGGTGACCGGCTGCGGGCCGGCGGCTTCGGCGGTGGCCGCGGCAGAGGCGGCGGCCCGGGCGGTGGCGGCGGAAACGTTGCCGTTGGCCTCGGAGGAGGTGGTGACGGTGGGGCTCACTTGGCGGCCTCCTGTGCTGATGAATCGGGGTTCTGGGCTGCGGCGTCGCGGGCGAGTTCGTCGGCGAGCAGGGCGGACTGTTCCTTCAGCTGCGGCGTGGGAGTGGCGAACACGTGGCGGAAGAGTTCCTGTGGGTCCACGGGCACGTCCTCGCTGAGGCCGTCGCGGAGCTGCGCGGCCACGGCCTCGGCCTTTTCGGCGATCCGGGCCTCCCCTGCGGAGTCCAGCAGGCCGCGGTCCGTCAGGTAGGTCCGCATCCGGTTCACGGGGTCCTTGGCCCGCCACTCGGCAACCTCGGCGCTTTCCCGGTAGCGGGTGTCGTCGTCGGCATTGGTGTGGGCCTGCATGCGGTAGGTGTTGGCTTCCACCAGCAGGGGGCCGGAGCCTTCGCGGGCGAGCTTCACGGCGCGGTCCAGGACGGCGAGGAGCGCGACGACGTCGTTCCCGTCCACGCGTTCGCCCGCCATGCCGTAGCCCACGGCCTTGTGCGCGAGCGACGGCGCCACGGACTGGTGTGCCAGCGGCACCGAGATGGCGTACTTGTTGTTCTGGACGAAGAAGATGACGGGCAGGTGGAAGACGGCGGCGAAGTTGAGGGCCTCGTGGAAGTCGCCTTCGCTGGTGGCGCCGTCGCCGCACATGGCCAGCACCACGGTGTCCTCGCCGCGGAGCTTGGCGGCGTGCGCGACGCCGACGGCGTGCAGCAGCTGGGTGGTCAGCGGGGTGCACTGGATGCCCACATGGTGCTTGACGGGATCGAACCCGCCGTGCCAGTCGCCGCGGAAGATGGTCATCACCTGCACGGGGTCCACGCCGCGGGTCATCACGGCGACGGCGTCGCGGTAGGTGGGGAACATCCAGTCGCCGTCGGACAGGCACAGGGCGGCGGCCACCTGGCAGGCCTCCTGGCCGTGGCTGGACGGGTACACGGCCATGCGGCCCTGCCGGACCAGGGCGGAGTTCTGGTCGTTGACGCGGCGTCCGACGACGAGCTGTTCGTACGCTGCCAGCAGTTCGTCATCGCCGGGCAGGGGGTATTCGTGGCCGGGTTCGGTGCCCTGCTCGGCGTCGGGCTTGAGCCGGCCGTCCGGGTCCACCATCTGGATCTGGTGCCGGGCCGGGAGCATGTAGTCCTCGGCCGTGATGCCGAACTTCTTCACGGCTTCGGTGAGCGCGTCCTCATGCTGTGCCGTGCCCGCCTGGCCTGCGGCGGTTGTGTCCGGTGCGGTGTGGTCTGCGGAGATCGTCATTGGTCCGTTCCTTCTGTTGCCACTATTCCTTCCCAGTATTGACCTGCGGGAGGTTTCGTATCCAGCACCTGCGGAAATCGTGGAGAAGCTGCTCTGCTTTCCCTAAACTGGGAGACGATTTGTAAATGTGAGCCAGATTACGGGCAGGAGTTGTGGACGAAATGCCGGCAAAGGAAACCCGGACGGAGCCGGTACCGCTGGACGAGATCGACCGGAGCATCATTGCCGAGCTCACCCGGGACGGCCGGATGTCCGTGACCCAGGTGGCGGAGAACGTGCATATCTCCCGGGCGCATGCCTACACCCGCATCGCCCGGCTGACGGGTGAAGGGGTGCTGTCCCGGTTCACAGCTGTGGTGGACCCGATCAAGGCGGGGCTGAAGTCCTCCGCGTACGTGACCCTGAAACTGAAGCAGGACGCCTGGCGGGAACTGCGCGACCAGCTGGGCGCCATCCCCGAGGTGCACCACATCGCCCTGGTGGGCGGCGACTTCGACGTGATCCTGCTGGTACGCGCCGTGGACAACATCGACCTGCGCCGGGTCATCTTCGACCAGCTGCAGTCCATGCCGGGCGTGCTGGACACCCAGACGTTCCTGGTGTTCGAGGACGTGGATACGCGGTAAGCATGGTCAGTCCTCTCCCATCGCTGGAATGTGGCGGGGAAGCGGCAAGTCGCTTTCTGCCACCTATGTAAGAACACCGACTCCATACCGCCCGCTAACCCTGCTGTAGGGCAGACTTGGTATTCCTCTGCTCCGAAGCACCTGCGAGCGCCTGCCGCCAGGGCGGACCGTCCAATTGTTTTTCTCCAAAACGGGAACATGTGAGGGCGAAGCGCTGCAGGGAGCCATCCGTGTGGATTGCGGACGGCAAGTACCAAGCACTCTTTCAGCCGGCGCCGGTCTTGGCTACGCCTCCTGCCGCTCACAGCGGACCCGACCGTCACCATCAATTGGTCACGCCCCGCTTCCCACACCGAACCCATCGTTGCCGATGTGAAGCGCTCCCGTCCCTGCGTCGAAAACGGGACGATCCACCTCTACTACATTGAGCTTGCCACCAGCATGAAGTTGATGTAAGCCAGGGCGTCCACCGCCAGCCCGTTGACGTGGACGGCAGATGTACAGGGATGTCCCTCCCTCCGGGCTCCAGCGTCTTCGGTAACACCCGCGTTGTGAAGGATGATGTCGGCACTTACGTCATGATTATCGAGCCTAAGATCGGTGCGACGGGCCGCTCGCAGATTGGCCAAGCTTCGTCCGCCACCGTGAATGGCACATGGATGCTGGTCCCGGACGTGGAAGTCATCGATACCCTATGGCCCGAGACTGACCGGCAGGGCTCGGTGACGCGTGGCAGGCCAAGGAAAACGGCGAGTGGGTCAAGTATCACCACGCCTCCATCAAATGGAACGGCCCTCTTCCCAGGGGAATCTCCCGGGCAATAGTTCCGACGCTGCGGGCAAACAACTGGACGATCACCAACCAGCAGGACCCGATCATCCTGCGGGTAGCGCCGCACGAGGTGGACGAGGTAGCTGACGTGGAGGTCATTCGAGCGCCGCACGGCACCGTGTAGGCGTTCTGGCTAGGCATGCACAACCGCGGCGCGGCACAACGGCCGCCGTCCTGCCGGCCCACCATGCTGTTTTGGGCCGGCAACAGCTGGCGATCCATAGAAGGCGAGTTATGGCGCGGGCAACAAAGCAGTGCCCCCGGCCGGGGACGGCCGTGCTCGCCGCAGACTTCTCCGGCACCACCACTGACATGTGGATCGACGTCCCCGGTCTGTCCCTCACCATCCGGTAGCGGGGAAACGGATGTGGAAGTTGAAGTGTACGGGGTATCCCCCCACTGGCTTGAGTGGTTACAAAGCGTACATTCCTGCTGGCGGCGGTACACTTCCCTGCCGCCTAGTTGGGCAGACGGGCACCGAATCCGCCATCAAGGCGACAGACGTCACGTATTCATAGGGGAGGCGCCGGCTGGCTCGCGTATCCTTGACCAGGGACGTGGGCCAGCTGGAGGCCTGCCACTAATCTTTGGGGGAGATGGGGCATGACTGACGCTGCGCTCACAACAAAGCCGCGACGAAGGCTGGAACACCTAGATGGTCTGCGTGCTTTAGCTGCCTTGGCGGTACTGGTGCATCATGCGTGGGCGATGATCTTCCCCCCTCAGGCTGGGATCTTTCCCACGGGAGCGTTGGCGCTGACCTTTCCAGCGAAGTTTGGGCCTTACGGCGTGACAGTGTTCATCATCCTCGCTGGATATTCCCTGACCCTGGCAGTGTCCCACCGCACCGGGCATCTTCCGCATGGGGCATGGGCCTTCATCAAACGACGCGCTAAAAGAATCCTGCCGCCCTACTATGCCGCGATAGCGCTTACCCTGATCCTGTCCGTGCTCTGGCTGAACCATAAGACAGGTACGCACTGGGACCTGTCCGTGCCCCTGGACTGGAAGGGTGTCGTCACCAACATCCTCCTTATCCAGGATATCGTCCCCTTCGAAGCAACCAACCTGGCGTACACGTTCTGGTCGATCGCCGTTGAATGGCACATCTACTTCACCTTCCCGATCCTGTTGATCGTTTGGCGCCGGTACGGCTACCTCCCGGCAACCATCGCCGGCACAGCACTGGGCGTCATTGGAGGATATGCGGCGCTGATCTTCCCCAACCTTGAGGCGCTTCACGCGGACTACTATGCACTCTTCGCTATCGGAATTGGGGCTTGCGCTGTAGCCTCCCTTCAGCCTTCATGGGCGGCTCGCGTACATTGGTTCTGGCTCAGCGTTCTGGGCGTCCTCGGATGGGTGGCTTTCGTTGCCCTGAACATCCCGCGGGCTCTGTCCCCGATCCTTGACCCAGACCTTGCGCTTGGCGTGGCCGTCGCTGCCATGCTTATCAAGGTCAGCAATGGAACCGGAATGCTGCACCGGGGGCTTAGCTGGAAGCCTCTAGCCCAACTCGGAGTGTTCTCCTACAGCCTGTATCTGGTCCACGCCCCACTCCTGCAGGTCGTTTGGCTCCTGTTGGTGGAACCGTTCAACTTGTCTCGAGGTGCAGCACTGACTGTCATGTGGCTGGTGGCCCTGCCTGTGATCATTGCCTTCGCATACCTTTTTCACATGATCGCAGAGCGGCCCTTCATGACCAAGTCGCCGGAGTCGAAGCACAAGACTCCGACTCCTACTTCAGGAGGGCCGCTGTCACGAGCATAACGGCGGCAATCACCAAGACGGCACCTAGGACGTAGGAAGAGCGCTGCAGGAGTCGCTTGCGGCGCACTTCCTTTCGCTGGAATCGATAGCGCTTCGCATCATGAGGCCTCCGGTGACAGGACCCGCCCGGTGCCCACGACCGTTCTGGACGGGGGCACGTCTCGGACGATGGTGGAGTTCGCGCCGACAACGGCGCCGTCACCAACGACTGAAGGGCCAAGGATCACAGCGCCGGTGCCCACATAGACGGAATCGCCAAGGGTGGGCAGTTGCTGTCCCTTACCGATCCCGAGCGTGGTCCGGTGATATAGGGTGACGCCTGAACCCACACGGGTACCTGGCGCGATAATTACACCGCGGCCCCAGTGGGGCAGGCGCAGACCAGGACCGGCTGTGAACGAAAATGGTAGTTCAGCACCTACAACTGTCCGCGTCCAGAGCAGGTCAACAACCTTCCAGAATGGCAGCAGCGGCGAGCGCTTAGCCAGGGCAGCAGACCCGCCCCGGTAGATAGCAAGAGTGACCCGAGTTGGAAGCTGCGGGTTTACGGCAAAGTCTTGAGTGATCCCCATGGCGCAAGTATAGGTGTACCCTCAGACACTCAAGCCTCCCGCTATAGCCTGGCAAGTAACCCGCTGCCATAAAGTCGCGTATCGCTCACGCTGTTTTCAAGGAAGACCCGGCCGTACGTTCATGCGCATGGACAGCAACATTCGACCCGGAGAGGGCGTCGGGCGCAGAAAGCTCTTCAGAGTTGGCACGCTCGCAACGGTCCTCACAGGTGCAACGATCGGCGCGCAACCTGCAAGCGCAGCAACCGGCGACCCCGCCTACATCCCTACATCCGAGAAGGGCGCGGCATCCGGAGTCGCAGCGCTGGATGCTGCGGCCAAAATCGCCCAAGCGCAACTCCCCGACCTTGCCCCTGCGATCTCCGCGGCCATCGGTGTTGCAGCTGAACCGGCTCATACTGCCAAACTGATTGCCGGCGCGGGAAAGAACGGCCTGGTAATCCGCAATGATCAGGCCACCTACGGGCTCAAGTTGGATCAGGTAGGCATCCACGACGCAGTAAACATCGCAGCAAACCAGGCAGGCGCCCACACGCCTCTTAGCGTCAACGCTGGAAACACTGCATGGTCCACCGTGAAGATCGTCAACACCGCCATCCAGACAGGCGGCGCGGTGATAGTCGGGGTTGGATCCAACCCCGCCCGTACGGCACAGATAGTTCAAGCTGACAACGCTGGCAAGGGCGCTTCGTTTCTCGCGACGCAGCAACCCGGTTCGACGGGCGCCGGGCTGCAGATCCAGTATCAAAACTCCGGGGCGAACGAAACGTACGCGAGCCGTGCAATATGGGTCCAGGCGCGGCACGCAAGCGGAGATGTGGTGTACATCGAGAACGCGTCGGATGTCGCACAGACCTCCGGTAGCCTCGTTTCAATTGTCCAGCCCAATCATGCAAGCACAGCACCCTGCCTGACCCTGTCACCGTTCGGCAGCGGACCCGGCCTGAAGATCAATGCCTCTGGAGCGTCTATACTGCTGCAGGTCGGCAGCAGTTACTCGGTCGACCCCAACGGCACCGTCAGGCTCACCTCTATAGTCAACGGCGCGTCGTTCAACAACGCCTCGATTACGCCAAGCGCCGTGGGAACGGTTATCGCCCGCAATGTGGCAGACGGGCAGCCGGTCCTCCAGCTAAAGAATCTCAACGCAACGTCCACGGGCGACCTCGTGCAGTTCAAAGGCCGCCCAGGGACTATCGTCGCAACTCGCGTGGACAAGAACGGCTACATCATCACCGGCAAGAACACCGCCCCAGCGGATTCGGATTTGGCTGTAGGCGAGGCAGCCATGTGGATCGACCCCACCCCACGTACCGGTGGAATCCGCTGGAAGATCAAGTCGACTGACGGAACCGTTATCACCCGAAAGCTTTAGGGTAGATAAGACCGGTGATATGGAGCTACCGGTACCCGTCGACAATTGCCGCGGCGATTTCTTTGTAGGCCCGCCGGGTCTCCGGCTTGAGCACGTCCAGGGTGACTAGGTCGCCGTCTGCCACGCCTCGGTCATGCGGTACGGCGATCAGTTCACGGCAGATCCCGGCAAGGTGTTCCTCGATGGCGTCCTTGTCCACGCGCGAGGACACCTCGTCCTTGTCGGTGATCACCACGATGGCGTTCCGCGCCAGGTCCTCGTAGCCGTGGCTGGCCAGCCAGTGTAGAGTGCTGCGGGCACGCTTGGCACCGCTCACCGCGTAGCCGGCAGCGATGACCAAGTTGTCGGCGGACTGCAGGATGCCGCTCATGGCATTATGGGTCACGCCGGTACCGCAGTCGGTCAGCGCCACAGAGTAGTAGCTGGAGACGAGCTTGCGGATCCGCAGGTACTCCTCGGCCGTCAGGGAGTCAGACACCTCAGGGTCCTGCTCCCCCGCGATCAGGTGCAGGCGGCCTGCGTGGTGCATGTACTGCGCTAAGGCGGTCAGCGAATCAACGGACTCGATGTTCTTGAGAAGATCAGTGATAGTCCGAGGGCTGGACTGCTGGTAGATGCCCTCCCCCAGAGCGCGCTCCACCAAGTCCCCCGAATCCGGGTTGGCGTCAATTGCGCAGGGGGCGTCGCCCCGGTACTCGGCCAAGGTCAGGCCGACCCCCACCGTGGTCGAGGTCTTGCCGATACCGCCCTTGAGGCTCAGCACGGCCGTGTTGTAGCTGCCCTGCAGCTGGCGCGAGATGCGGCGGGCCAGTTCATCTTCCTGGCGCTGCTTAGCGCCGGGGCCAAGGTTCCAAGCACCGCCCGTGAGCTTGTAGAGCGCACCGCGGAAACCACCGACAGGGCGTGGCTTCTGTTCTTTGACGAACAGCCCAGGCGAGCTGATGAAGTCCGGCATGGGGCTATCTGCGATGGTGTCAGCAACAGTGGGCCGGCTACGCCGGAAGGCCGGAGTGTCCGAGGGAGCATCTGCCGGCATCGGCGGCACTTGCCGGGCGGTGTCGGGCTGGCGAACGGAAGTGGTGCCCGGAGTTGGTGGCTCTGCAGAGGCCGGCGCCGTGGCGGGTACGTGCAGGGATTGCTTTGCTTCGTCGGCTGCGGCCGCGGCCTCGGCCCAGGAGGTCCGGTTCGTGGCTGGCCGTCCAGCATCAGGCAGGCTTGAGGTGTCGGGCGTTACGGCTGACATGGTTCCTGTCCGGACATCCGTCGGTTCACCGTCGGCGCGACGAAGGTCGCGGCGACGGCGCTGCGGCTGCCCTGCTTGGGCGTGTGCGTTCTGATCCGCCGGATCGGGCATGTCTGTTCCCCCAGGACGTTCGGCTAAGGTTCTGCGGCACTGGTTCAAACAGTAAGTCTAGGGGGTTGAACTTCCCGGGCAGGTCAGCCGCGTGTAAGCGCAGCAGCCACGACGGCGGCTGTGAGGATCAGCAGGACGGTCAGAACGGCATAGCCCTGCCACTTCGGACGACCTTTGTGCGGGTTGATGTCGACGTAAGGCATGGCTAGCTGTGGTCACCTCGTGGCGTGGGAGTGGGAACAGTGATCCGTACGGCTCGACGTTTGAGCCGCAGAACTTGGTACAGAACAACGAAGGGAACCAGCAGGGTGCCCAGCAGCGCACACAGCGCAAAGGCGTACTCGGAAAAAGCCACAACAGCCTCCATCGGTCACAGTGATCCCATCGCCATGACCTAACCACGGGACTGAGCTGCTGACAAGTCACGTCAATAGCAGGAGTAACGCCAGCAGCCTACCTTTGCAGAGCCACCGACACGACAACCATCGTTACGATTGCCATGGAAGTAAGTGAAAAATAGGAAAGTACCCTTATTTTCCGCTGTTTCCTCTCCCGTCGCCAATGCCGTGCGGCGTACGCGCCCCCATATCTCCCCATGCCGAGATGCTACAAAACAGAACCTCAAGGTTTGATCAAGTCAATGGCTTTGTTACGCCGCCTATGGAAGATGAGCCGTAGGGGCGACAACTGAGGCGTGCAGCAACTGGGCTGCCAGAGAGGTGCACTGTATACCGATCTGGTGCTCGACCGGTCGTACCCAGCGTGCGGCCGCCACTGAGGATGGTCATGCGACGGGGGAAAGGGGCGACAGCGTCCTATAGGAGGGGAACAACAATTACAGTGGGAAGGGTGGAGACAGGCAGCCGCCTGGGAAGCCTCTCCTAGCCGCTGCTGCACGGGGAAACGGCTATGCGCCCCTGCCCAATCAGGGCGGGGCGTCCTACGAGCTGTTCGTATGTTGTCAGCAGTTCTGAAAGTGTTTGAAGATATGGATACGCCGTGGTTGGTACCTTTCGGAGCCGATCTGCAGATCATTCTGCAGGGGAGTACGCATCGTTATCAAGGTGGTAAGGAACCACGACGCTTCTTTGGCATAAGACCTGCAAGACCCAAGACGGTGGAACCCCCGCGTTGTATTGATGTATTCAGGCGGAGGAGTATGTTGAGTAGCAAGAATACGGTCCGAGTACTGCTTCGAGGACAAGACGCGTAATGTGCACTGTGGTATGCACACCCGCCAACAAATAGCTTTTGTAAATGGCTTGGAAGAGCGGAAAGAACCGGAAGTTGGCTGAGGGCGAGGCTAACGTCAAACGGCGGGGGTTGCAGCGTGGAACGCAAGTAACCGCATTGTCAGTTACTAAGACAATTTTGCGGGTGGCACGCCTAGCCGTAGACGCGAAAATCCCCA
This sequence comes from Arthrobacter sp. Y3221159, assembly GCF_059089885.1. NCBI lineage: Bacteria > Bacillati > Actinomycetota > Actinomycetes > Micrococcales > Micrococcaceae > Arthrobacter > Arthrobacter sp. Y3221159. The sequence goes on along the minus strand of NZ_JBNHFC010000001.1, from coordinate 3,456 downwards.
CTAGTCAGCTACCAAGTCTCTCCACAACTATTGCCCTGCGGTGCACAGTGCTGCTTACCTAATCACTGAAATTGAGAATTCATATGCGGTTTTCAGTCAACTCAATCTTTGCGTGGAATGCAGCAATACCGATAGCAATCAAGTCGGGAGTCAGGTCATGGGCGAATTGGCATTAGACGGTATTGGAGAAAGTTCTTATGGAAATACAACTAGGTGAAGCCTACGACGAAGCGTGCCGCGCGTTGGGCGAGAGCATCGTGCGCGAGCGTTTGCTGAACAGGCTCTTGCAACACCAGGCCGCAGTTGTCCCTAATAGTCTCAGTGACACCGGTCTTCAAGTTCAGCAGAATGAATGACCAGAGCCCCCGCCTGTCTTGACTCGTAAAGCAACAGCCGCCGATAGGTGTCCGCAATGCTATTTTTCTTCTCCCAGGAAGGTAAGGAACGACACAGGCGAAAGCGAAAGGCGTGCCCGCTTCCGAACCGGTTCGTGGATGGCTCCCATTATGAAGAGAGCGAGCTCGGCAGGGAAGAAGCGATAGGTCCATGAGTCGTAATTAGTTCCGATTAGCGCCAGCGCGATGCGGCCGGGCACAGAACCTGCGCCGATCAGACTTCAGGCTCTTGTGAGCAGCCTTAGCAAATGACCGTGTCAGATCAGGGGACTGTCAAGCAATTGAGACACCACTTACTTCCGTGCAGGGCAGTCAACAGTGGCCGCATGAAACGCGCCACCTTCTGGCACTAAGTCGGGTGCAAGCTAAGAGACCTGCCCCGAGTTATAGCCGGTCGGGTTGGCCTCCTGCCATCGCCAGTGATCCTCACACATCTGACTGAGCCCTCGTTTCGCCGACCACCCCAACTCTGACAAAGCAGAAGCAGGATCTGCGTAACTAACAGCCGCGTCCCCAGGCCGGCGGGCCGCGAACTCGAAGGGGATGTCTCGGCCCGCAGCTGCGCTGAAAGCTTCAATTACTTCAAGGACCGATGAACCACGGCCAGTTCCTAAATTCCACCGGAAGACACCTGCGTTATGTTCGAGATAACTCAAGGCAGCCAAGTGGCCGTCTGCCAAATCCATGACATGGATATAATCCCTCACACCAGTCCCATCGACGGTGGGATAGTCATTACCAAAAACTCTGACAATGGAACGTTGTCCGACGGCTACTTGCGCGACAAATGGGAGTAGATTATTGGGTATACCCTGCGGGTCTTCGCCTATTTGACCAGATTCGTGCGCTCCTACTGGATTAAAGTACCTCAATAGGGCTATTCTCCAACTAGCATCGGCAGCTCCCAGGTCGGCGAGAATATCCTCGATTTGTTCTTTAGTGCGTCCGTAGGGGTTGGCAGCATTTAACTCGCACTCTTCTGTCAGCGGGACGTTGTCGTTGAGTCCGTATACAGTTGCCGAGGAACTGAAAACCAGACTCCTAACCCCATGCCTGTCCATCGAAGCGAGTAGGTTAAGGGTGCCTACGACATTATTCGTGTAGTACTTGAGCGGAGCCTGAACTGACTCTCCAACGGCCTTCAAACCCGCGAAATGAATGACTGCATCAAATCGTCCTTCTGCAACAAGGTGGTCCACCGCAGCCCCATCGAGCAAATTCGCAACACGCAAATCAACTCCACAATTTGCCAACTTACCTACTCGAGCTAAAGACTCGGGATGTGAATTCGACAAATTGTCAAGCACAACGACCTCATGCCCCTCCTGGAGTAGTCTAAGTGTTGTATGGGACCCAATAAAACCAGCACCGCCGGTAACTAATATCTTCATGACCATTAGTCTAGGGGCACAGCTTGGCTCCGGCAGAAATTTTCAGGACCATTGCAGCCAAGGCTTGGACATAAACGTTCAAAGCTTTAGCGGCGGCCTAACTTTTGGAAAAATCTTGCACTACTCTACGGTGACGCTCTTGGCCAGGTTGCGGGGCTGGTCCACGTCGTAGCCCTTGGCCGCGGCGAGTTCCGCGGCGAAGATCTGCAGCGGGACGGTGGTCAGCAGGGGCATCAGCAGGGTGGGGGTCTCGGGGACGTAGAAGACGTGCTCGGCGTAGGCCTTGACCGCTTCGTCGCCTTCCTCGGCGATGACCAGGGTGCGGGCGCCGCGTGCGCGGACTTCCTGGATGTTGGAGACCACCTTGGCGTGCAGCGAGTCGCGGCCGCGCGGGGACGGGACCACCACGAACACCGGCTGGCCCTCGTCGATCAGGGCGATGGGGCCGTGCTTGAGCTCACCGGCGGCGAAGCCCTCGGCGTGGAGGTAGGCGATTTCCTTCAGCTTCAGCGCACCCTCAAGCGCCACCGGGTAGCCCACGTGCCGGCCCAGGAACAGCACGGACTTCTCATCCGCCATGCTCCGGGCAAGTTCGCGCAGCGGTCCGGCGTTATCCAGGATTTTCTGGATCTTCGCGGGGATCTTGTTCAGGTCCGCGAGGACGTCCTTGATCTGGCCGGAGAAGATGTTGCCGCGCAGCTGGGCCAGGTACAGGCCCAGCAGGTACGCGGCCGTGATCTGGGCCAGGAACGCCTTGGTCGACGCGACCGCGATCTCCGGGCCGGCGTGCGTGTACAGCACGGCGTCGGACTCGCGCGGGATGGTGGAGCCGTTGGTGTTGCAGATGGAGATGGTCTTGGCGCCCTGTTCCCGGGCGTAGCGGACAGCCATCAGGGTGTCCATGGTCTCGCCCGACTGGCTGATGGACACCACCAGGGTATTTGCGTCCAGGATCGGGTCGCGGTAGCGGAACTCGTGCGCCAGCTCCACCTCGGTGGGGATCCGGCACCAGTTCTCGATGGCGTACTTCGCCACCGTGCCCGCGTAGGCCGCGGTACCGCAGGCCAGCACGATGATCTTGTTGACCTGCTTCAGGCGTTCAACATCGATCCGCAGCTCGTCCAGGGTCAGCTTGCCGTTGATGTCAGACCGGCCCAGCAGGGTCTGCGCCACGGCGTCGGGCTGGTCATGGATTTCCTTCTCCATGAAGGAGCTGAAGCCGCCCTTTTCAGCCGAGGCCGGGTCCCAGTCCACGTGGTATTCCTTGCCCGCTGCCGGGTTGCCGAAAAAGTCCGTGATCTCCACCGTGTCCGCGGTGATGGTGACAATCTGGTCCTGGCCCAGCTCCACCGCCCGGCGGGTGTAGTCGATGAACCCGGACACGTCAGAGCCCAGGAAGTTCTCCCCCTCGCCCAGGCCGACCACTAGCGGCGAGTTGCGGCGCGCCGCCACCACCACGTCGGGCTGGTCAGCGTGCACCGCCAGAAGGGTGAAGGCTCCCTCAAGGCGCTGGCAGGCGAGCTCCATGGCCCGGGTCAGGCCGCCGTCGGACGTGTCCCCGCCCAGCTTGTTGCGGAAAATGTCCGCCAGCAGCGCGGCAGCCACCTCGGTGTCCGTCTCGGAGAGGAACTCCACGCCCTTGTCCAGCAGCTCCAGCTTCAACTCGGCGA